>NZ_JBEXTB010000027.1:0-92219 GCF_040613915.1 Streptomyces sp. NPDC006193 | reverse complement strand
CCGTACCACGCCCACCCCGAACTCCAGCCGCAGCCCGCGCACCGGGCGCTCCCGCACCGTCGGTGTCTCCGCCGCCCCGTGGCCGAGGGCCCCGGAGCGCGTGGCGCGCTCCGGGGCCGGCGGCTGGTGACGGTCGCCCCTCAGGGAGCGGGGGTCACTTGTTGACGCAGCTGTTGCCGAAGGCGGGGTTCAGGAGCCCGATCACGTCGACCGTGTTGCCGCAGACGTTCACCGGAACGTGCACCGGCACCTGGACGACGTTGCCGGAGACCACGCCCGGGGAGCCCACGGCGGCGCCCTCGGCGCCGGAATCGGCGACGGCGAGGCCCGCGCCCGCGAGAACCAGCCCACCGGTGGCAGCCGCGGCGGCGACGACCTTCTTGATCATTGTTCCTCCTCATTGGCAATGCGATCCCAAGGTGCGGGATCGCATCACCTGTAACGAGGGGGAGCTGATGAAGCTACGAACCTATCGTCGCATTCACCCTTCTCATTCGATCTCGTACGGCTGACCGATTGCCGGAGGGCCGAGGCTCAGGACGCGTCGAGGAAGCGGTCGAGCACCCGGACGCCGAACCGGAGCCCGTCCACCGGCACCCGCTCGTCCACACCGTGGAACATCCCGGCGAAGTCCAGCTCCGGCGGCAGCTTCAGCGGGGCGAAACCGAAACCGCGGATGCCGAGGTCGTCGAAGGACTTGGCGTCGGTGCCGCCGGACAGCATGTACGGGATGGCCTTGGCGGTCGGGTCCTCGGCGAGCAGCGCGGACTGCATCGCCTCCACCAGGGCGCCGTCGAAACCGGTCTCCAGCGCCTTGTCGGAGTGCACGTCCTCGCGGCGCACGCGCGGGCCGAGCAGCCGGTCGAGGTCGCCGAGGAACTCCTCCTCGTATCCCGGCAGGAACCGTCCGTCGATGTGGGCGGTGGCCTCGCCCGGGATGACGTTGACCTTGTAGCCGGCGTTCAGCTGGGTGGGGTTGGCGGTGTTGCGCAGGGTCGCGCCGATCAGCTTGGCGATGCCGCCGAGCTTGGCGAGCGTGGCCTCCATGTCCTCCGGGTCCAGCTCGGTGCCGAGCGCGTCGCCCAGTTCGTCGAGGAAGGCCCGGGTGGTCTTGGTGACCCGCACCGGGAACGTGTGCCGGCCGACCCGGGCGACGGCCTCGGACAGCTCGGTGATGGCGTTGTCGCGGTGGATCATCGACCCGTGCCCGGCGGTCCCGGCCACGGTCAGCTTCATCCAGTGCATGCCCTTCTCGGCCGTCTGGATCAGGTACAGCCGCCGCTGCTCGTTCACGGTGAAGGAGAAGCCGCCGACCTCGCTGATCGCCTCGGTGACGCCCTCGAACAGCTCCGGGTGGCGGTCCACCAGGTAGCGGGCGCCGTAGGTGCCGCCCGCCTCCTCGTCGGCCAGGAAGGCGACGACGACGTCCCGCGGCGGCCGGCGCCCGCTGCGCAGCCGGTCGCGGACGACCGCCAGCGTCATCGCGTCCATGTCCTTCATGTCGACGGCCCCGCGCCCCCACACGCACCCGTCGGCGACCTCTCCGGAGAACGGGTGGTGGGTCCAGTCGTCGGCGTTGGCCGGTACGACGTCGAGGTGGCCGTGGATCAGCAGGGCCGGCCGGGAGGGGTCCTCGCCCTCGATGCGGGCCACCGTCGAGGCGCGCCCGGGGTGCGACTCGTAGATCTCCGGCTCCAGCCCCACCTCGGCGAGCTTCTCGGCGACCCACTCGGCGGCCCGGCGCTCGCCGGGGCCGGAGTGGTCGCCGTAGTTGCTGGTGTCGAACCGGATCAGCTCGCGGCAGAGGTCCACGACCTCGTCCTCGCCGGTGACGCGCCCGGCCGTGTCCGTCTCGCTCACGCTGCTTCCTCCCGCTGTCACTGCTGGTGGTCCCCCTCATCCTCTCCCCGGCCGCGCTCCGGGCCCAAGACCGGTCCCGGCCCGTCACACCCCGTTCACGTGCGGCCGGCGCGGGAGGCGGGGGGTGATCGGCCACCCCGGAAAGCCTGGTAATGTTTCCTTCGTCGCCGCGAGGCAGCCCCGCGAGGGGAGAGCCCGCACGACAGACACCTTGTCCGGGTGGCGGAATGGCAGACGCGCTAGCTTGAGGTGCTAGTGCCCTTTATCGGGCGTGGGGGTTCAAGTCCCCCCTCGGACACCGGCGCAGGCCCCCGCGTTCGCGCGGGGGCCTTTCGCGTGCCCGCGCCGGGGCGGCTCCCTAGACTTGAGGCGTGGCCCGGCCCAACGAGGAGGTCGAGGCGCTCCTGCGGGAGTACGCCGAACTCGTCGCGATCACGGGAGGCGACGCCTTCAAGGTGCGCGCCTACGAGAAGGCGGCGCGTGCGATCGGCGGCCATCCGGCGGACATCTCCACGCTGGACGCCGCCGGACTGCGGGAGATCCCGAACGTGGGCCGGTCGATCGCCGGGAAGGTGGCCGAGTATCTGCGCACCGGCCGGATCGCCATGGTGGACGAGCGCCGGGCGCAGATGCCCGCCGGAGTGCGCGAGCTGATCGCCGTACCGACCCTGGGACCGAAGAAGGCCCTGCGGCTCTACGAGGACCTGCACATCGCCTCGGTCGACGAGCTGGCCGCGGCGATCGACGCGGACGCGCTGACCGGTCTGCGGGGCTTCGGCGAGAGGACGCAGGAGAACATCCGGCACGGCATCGAGCTGCTGCGGCGGGCGGGCGGCCGGGTGCCGCTCCCCGCGGCCCTGGCCGTCGCCGAGGAGATCGTCGCCGGGCTGTCCGCGGTCGCCGGCTGCGAGCGCTGCGCGTACGCCGGTTCGCTGCGCCGGATGCGGGAGACCGTCGGGGACCTGGACGTGCTGGTGGCGGCGGAGCGGTCGGAGCCGTTCATGGAGGCGCTGTGCGGGCTGCCGGTCACCGCGGAGGTCGTCGCGCGGGGCACGAAAAAGACGTCGGTGCGCACCGGCGAGGGGCTCCAGGTCGATCTGCGGGTGCTGCCGCCGCGGTCGTGGGGCGCCGGACTGCAGTACTTCACCGGGTCCAAGGGGCACAACATCCGCACCCGGACCCTCGCCGTGCGCCAGGGGCTGAGGCTGTCCGAGTACGGCCTGTTCGACACCGCGAGCGGGGACGCGGTGGCCTCCCGCACCGAGGAGGAGGTGTACGCGCGGCTGGGGCTGCCGTGGATCCCGCCGACGCTGCGGGAGGACCGCGGGGAGATCGCGGCGGCGCTGCGCGGGGAGCTGCCCGCGGTGGTGACCGAGCGGGACGTCCGGGGCGACCTGCACACCCACACCGACCTCACGGACGGTCTGGCCCCGCTGGAGGTGATGGTGCGGGCCGCCGCCGAGCGCGGTTACGCGTACTACGCGGTCACCGATCACGCCCCGGACCTGTCCATGCAGCGGATGACCGGGGAGAAGGCGCTCACCCAGCGCGAGCGGCTGCGGGAGCTGGACGGTGTGCGGCGCGGCATGCGGCTGCTGCACGGCACCGAGCTGAACATCGGCCCCGAGGGCGAGGTGGACTGGCCGGAGGCGTTCCTCGCCGGGTTCGACCTGTGCGTG
Source organism: Streptomyces sp. NPDC006193 (assembly GCF_040613915.1). Lineage (NCBI taxonomy): Bacteria > Bacillati > Actinomycetota > Actinomycetes > Kitasatosporales > Streptomycetaceae > Streptomyces > Streptomyces sp. NPDC006193. Next base: position 88,680 of record NZ_JBEXTB010000027.1, on the reverse strand, counting down.
GCCTCGCTGCACTCGCACTTCGGCCTGGGCCGGGAGGCGATGACGCGCCGGCTGGTGCGGGCCTGCGAGAACCCGTACGTCAATGTCATCGGGCATCCGACGGCCCGGCTGATCGGCAGGCGGCCGGGGGTGGACGCCGACTGGGACGAGGTGTTCGCCGCCTGCGCCCGCACCGGCACCGCGCTGGAGGTCAACGCCCAGCCGGACCGGCTCGACCTGTGCGACGAGGACATCCTGCGGGCAAGGTCCCACGGGGTGAGGTTCGCCGTGAACACCGACGCGCACTCGGTGCCGCACCTCGGGCAGTTGGGGTGGGGCGTGGGCACCGCGCAGCGCGGCTGGCTCACCCGGGACGACGTGATCAACACCTGGCCGCTGCCCCGGCTGCGCCGGTTCCTTTGCAAGCGCGGCCGGGACTGACCCGCGGGGTGCGGCCCGGCCGGCCGCGCCCTCCACCGGGCCCGGCGTTCCGGTCTCCCTCGGGGCGGTCCCGGCTACACGTGCGCGGGTGCCATGTGGTCCGTGAACCAGTCGCGGGCCAGCTCGGTCACCCGTTGCAGCGCCCCCGGCTCCTCGAACAGGTGCGTGGCACCGGGGACGATCTCCAGCCGGTTCTCGCACCGGAGCCGGGACTGCGCCTCCCGGTTCAGGTCCAGGGCCAGCGGGTCCGCGCCGCCCACGACGAGCAGGGTGGGCGCGGTCACCGCGGGCAGCCGCGGCCCCGCGAGGTCGGGACGGCCGCCGCGGGAGACAACCGCGGCGGGGCGCGCCGGCGGTTCGGCGGCGGCCCACAGGGCGGCGGCGGCGCCGGTGCTGGCGCCGAAGTAGCCGACGGCGAGTCCCGCGACGCCGGGCTGGCCGCGCAGCCACGCGGTGGCGCCGGCCAGCCGCCCGGCCAGCAGCGCGATGTCGAACACCTTCGCGCGGTCGTGCTCCTCGTCCTCGGTGAGCAGGTCGAACAGCAGGGTGCCGAGTCCGGCCCGGTTCAGTCCCCCGGCCACGTACCGGTTGCGCGGGCTGTGCCGGCTGCTGCCGCTGCCGTGGGCGAAGGCGACGACCCCGGCGGCGCCCTCCGGCAGAGTGAGCCGGCCGCGCAGCCGTACGCCGCCGGCCACCGGCTCGACCTCACGGTCCGGGCCGCCGGCGCGGTGGCGGCGGGCGGCCGCCCGCCGCAGGCAGGCGGTGACCTCCTCGTCCTCGACCTGGGTGAAGTCGCCGTAGAACTGGCCGACCGCGTAGAAGCCGGCCGGGGTGGCGAGGCACACCAGTTCGTCGGCGTCCCCGCCGAGCCGCCGGGCGACGTCCCGCGGGGCCACGGGAACCGCCAGCACGATCCGCGCCGCCCCCCGCGCCCGGGCGATCCGGCAGGCCGCCCGCGCGGTGGATCCGGTGGCCACGCCGTCGTCGACCACCACGGCGGTCCGGCCGGCGACCGGGACGGGCGCGTGCTCGCGCCGGTAGCGGGCCGCCCGCCGGTCGAGCTCCGCCCGCTCGTGCGCCTCGACCCGGTCCAGGGCGGCCCGGCCGACGCCGGTGTGGTGCAGCACCTCCTGGCTGACGACCCGCACCCCGTCCTCGCCGATCGCGCCCATGCCGAGCTCCGGCCGGCCGGGCACGCCGAGCTTGCGCACCAGGCAGACGTCCAGGGGCGCGTCGAGGGCGTCGGCGACCTCCGCTGCGACCGGCACCCCGCCGCGGGGCAGTCCCAGCACCACGACGTCCCGGCCGCCGAGGTGCCGCAGGCGGGCGCCGAGCCGCCGGCCGGCCTCGGTGCGGTCCGCGAAGAGCACGGCGCGCCCCTCAGTCCCGGGGCGGCCAGAGCGGCTCCGGGGCCTGTGTCCCGGCCGCTCCGGTCGCCCTCATGTCGCCGTCGGCGGCGCGCAGCAGGGTGCGGCCCAGGGCGATGAGCGCGCGCCCGGCGGCGAGTTCGTCGCCGATCTCGGGCACCGCCCGGTCACCGGGGCTGCGGCGGGCCTCCGCGTGGCTCTCCAGGACGCTGTCGCCGGTGTCCAGGACGATCCTGGCCGTGGTGGCCGGGTCGTGCTCGGACAGGTACAGGCTCAGCCGCCATTCCTTGACGGCCGAAGGACGGCTGCTCGCGGGTAGGGTCATCGTTTCCGCCCCTCCTCCCTGTGCTGTGCCGGGGCGCGCCGGTCCGCCCCTTCCACTGTGCACCCCGCCGGAGGCCGGCGCCTCCCCTGATGCGGGCAGAATGGGGCCATGACCTCGCGTTCCTGCCCCTGCGGGCTCCCCCGGTCCTACGAGGCCTGCTGCGGCCGCCACCACCGCCCGCCCCGGCCGGCGGACCCGGCCGGGGGCGCGCCCGCCGGCCCGTCCGCGGCGCCGACGGCCGAGTCGCTGATGCGGTCGCGGTACAGCGCGTTCGTCCTGGGGGACGCGGAGTACCTGCTGCGCACGTGGCACCCGCGGACCCGGCCGGAGCGGCTGGACCTCGATCCGCGGGTGCGGTGGACGGGGCTGGAGATCCTGGACACCACCGACGGCTCCGCCTTCCACACGACGGGCACGGTGACCTTCCGCGCCTCCTACCGGGGCGGCTCGCTGCACGAGCGGAGCCGGTTCGAGCGGGTGGCCGGGGCGTGGGTGTACGTGGACGGCGACTTCCTGGACGGGTAGCCCTTCGGCGGCCCCCTCGCGGGCCTGCCGGTCCGGACGCCCCCGCAGGCGTCGCTTCGTCCGGCGGCCGCGGCGGACGGGCGGCCGTGGCGGCTAGGGCGCCAGGATGTCCAGCTCCTGCAGGGCGCCCACGGTGATCTGCCTGGTCAGCTCCTCGGCGCGGACGGCGTCGCGCGCGCGGACCGCCTCCGCCACCTGTACGTGCAGGGTCACGGCCGCCGGGTCGGGGTCCTCGAACATGACCTCGTGGTGGGTGCGGCCGGCCAGCACCTCCGCGACGACGTCGCCGAGGCGGGCGAACATCTCGTTGCCCGAGGCGGTGAGGATCACCCGGTGGAAGGCGATGTCGTGGACCAGGTACTCCTTGAGCCGGTGGCCGCGCGAGGTGGCCACCATGCCGAGGGCGCACTCGGTGAGCTCGGCGCACTGCGCGGCCGTGGCGTGCTGCGCGGCGAGGCCCGCGGCGGCGGGTTCGACCGCGGAACGCAGCACGGTCAGGGAGCGCAGCTGGTGCGGGCGGTCGGCGCCCGCGAGGCGCCAGCGGATGACCTGGGGGTCGTAGACGTTCCACTCGGCCTTCGGGCGGACCGTCACGCCCACCCGGCGGCGGGACTCGACCAGGTGCATGGACTCGAGCACGCGGACCGCCTCGCGCATGACGGAGCGGGAGACCTCGAAGTGCTGGGCCAGTTCGTCGGTGCGCAGCACGCTCCCCGGCGGGTACTCACCCGCGGTGATCGCGGGGCCGAGGGAGTCCAGTACGCGGCCGTGCAGCCCCCGGCCCGGTGTGCTCATGCACTCAGCGTACGGCCTGCTTCACGGAGCCAAAAAGTCAGACTTATATGTCACAGACTCTTGAATTCGTCGTACCTAATGGGTTTCAGTGTGGCGACGCCGCAGTGGCGTCGGATGTCGAGGAGGACAGCGAGGCAGTGATGCGTACCCCCCAGGTCGTCGTCGTGATGGGCGTCGCGGGGACGGGCAAGACCACCATCGGTCCCTTGCTCGCCGCGCGGCTGGGCGTCCCGTACGCCGAGGGCGACGACTTCCACCCGCAGGCCAACATCGACAAGATGTCGGCCGGGATCCCGCTCGACGACGCCGACCGGTGGCCGTGGCTCGAGGCCATCGGGCACTGGGCGCACGGGCGGGCCGGACTGGGCGGGGTGGTCAGCAGCTCGGCCCTGAAGCGCTCCTACCGCGACCGGCTGCGGGCCGTGGCCCCGGGGATCGTGTTCCTGCACCTCACGGGCGACCGGCAGCTGATCGAGGACCGGATGTCCCGGCGGCGGGGGCACTTCATGCCGACCGCGCTGCTGGACTCCCAGTTCGCCGCCCTGCAGCCGCTGGAGGCGGACGAGAGGGGCGTCGCCGTGGACGTCGGCGGCGGCCCCGAGGAGATCGTCGAACGTGCCGTGCGGGCCCTCGAAGCGCTTCCCGGCATCACGGGCGGCTCGAAGTAGCGCCCCCCACAAGACCCCCCGTCACCGCAAGGGAACCCCCGTGACCAGACTCAGCGTCGAGATGCTGGCAGCGGACGCGCCTCCGCCGATCACCTCCGCCGGACACGCCCAGCTGGGCATCGCCGTCCTGGTGGGCATCGCCGTGATCGTCCTGCTCATCACCAAGTTCAAGCTCCATGCCTTCCTGGCGCTGACCATCGGGTCGCTGGCGCTCGGGGCGGTCGCCGGGGCGCCGCTCGACAAGGCCATCGCCAGCTTCACCACCGGGCTCGGCAGCACCGTGGCCGGCGTCGGCGTCCTGATCGCGCTCGGTGCGGTCCTCGGCAAGCTGCTCGCGGACTCCGGGGGCGCCGACGAGATCGTGGACACGATCCTCGCCCGGGCCGGGGGACGCGCCATGCCCTGGGCGATGGTGCTGATCGCCTCCGTGATCGGTCTGCCGCTGTTCTTCGAGGTCGGCATCGTGCTGCTGATCCCGGTGGTGCTGATGGTCGCCCAGCGCGGCCACTACTCCCTGATGCGCATCGGCGTCCCCGCGCTCGCCGGGCTGTCCGTCATGCACGGCCTCATACCCCCGCACCCCGGCCCGCTGGTCGCGATCGACGCGGTCGGGGCCGACCTGGGGGTGACGCTGGCGCTGGGCATCGTGGTGGCCGTCCCGACGGTGATCATCGCCGGTCCGGTGTTCTCGAAGGTCGCGGCCCGCTGGGTGGACGTCCCCGCGCCCGACCGGATGCTGCCGCAGCGCACCGCGCAGGAGCCGGAGCGCCGGCCGGGCTTCGGCGCGACGCTCGCGACGGTGCTGCTGCCGGTGGCGCTGATGCTGGCCAAGGCCCTGGTGGACATCGTCGTCGACGATCCGGCGAACCGGACGCAGCGCGTCTTCGACGTCGTCGGCTCCCCGCTGATCGCCCTGCTGGCGGCCGTGCTCGTCGCGTTCTTCACGCTCGGCCGGCCGGCCGGGTTCACCCGCGGCCGGCTGCAGCAGACGGTCGAGAAGGGGCTGGCGCCCATCGCCGGCATCCTGCTGATCGTCGGCGCGGGCGGCGGTTTCAAACAGACGCTGATCGACTCCGGCGTGGGCCGGATGATCCTGGAGATCTCCGAGGACTGGTCGGTCCCGGCGCTGCTGCTGGCCTGGCTGATCGCGGTGGCGATCCGTCTGGCGACCGGCTCGGCGACGGTCGCCACCGTCTCCGCGGCCGGTCTGGTCGCGCCGCTCGCGGCCGACATGTCGACCACGCACGCGGCCCTGCTCGTCCTCGCCGTCGGCGCCGGCTCGCTGTTCTTCAGCCATGTCAACGACGCCGGTTTCTGGCTGGTCAAGGAGTACTTCGGGCTGACGGTCGGGCAGACGGTGAAGACCTGGTCGGTGATGGAGACGATCATCTCCGTGGTCGCCGGGGGGCTGGTCCTGCTGCTGTCCCTGGTCATCTAGGGGGCGGACGGCGGCCGTCTTGCGAGGGCGGCCGCCGTCGCGCCGCCGGCGGCGTTCCCCCGGCCGTGCCCCGCCGCGGGCGCCGGGGCGGGACTACGGGCGCCGGGGCGGGACTACGGGCGCCAGAGCGGGTGTTCGCGCTCCGCCCACTGCCGGGTCACCGTCCCGGTCCGCAGCCCGGCGCGCGCCTCCGGGTCCGCCAGCGCCATGCCGATGTGGCCGGCCAGGACCACGCCGACGGTCAGGGCCAGCCAGTCGTGCACGAAGGTGGCCGACGTGCGCCACATCAGCGGGGTGAGGTGGGTGAACCACATCATCAGGCCCGTGCCGAGCATGACGAGGGTCGCCCCGGCGATCCAGGCGGCGTAGATCTTCTGCCCGGCGTTGAACTTGCCCGCGGGACGAAACCCCGGCCGCCCGTCGCGGCGCAGGACGGCGCGCAGCCAGGCCCTGTCGTGCGGGCCGAAGCGGTTGAGGAACCCCAGGTCGGCCCGGAAGGCACGGGAGGCCAGGCCCAGCGCGACGGGCGCCGGCAGGGCGAGGCCCGCGCACTCGTGGACGCGGACGACCAGCGCGCGGCGGCCGACCAGGACCGCCAGCTGCGGGATGTACAGGAGGGCGGCCGTCAGCACGCAGACGCCCATCAGCGCGGCCGTGCCGCGGTGCACCCAGCGTTCGGCGCGGGTGAAGCGGCGTACGCGGGCGCCCGGCCGGGCGGCGGTGTCAGCTCGTGGGCTCATCGGTCCGTCCGTTCGAGCGGCCGACCCAGGCGTCGACGTCGTAGCCGCGCGTCTCCCAGTATCCGGGCCGGACGCGGTCGGTGACCGTGATGCCGGAGAGCCACTTGGCGGACTTGTAGAAGTACATCGGCGCCACGTAGAGGCGGACCGGGCCGCCGTGGTCGTGGCCGATGTCCCCGTCCTGCATGCGCAGGGCGACCAGGACGTCGGGGCGGCGGGCCTGGGCGAGGGTGAGGCTCTCGCTGTAGGCGCCGTCGAAGCAGGTGAAGCGCAGGGCCGTGGCGGAGGAGCGCACCCCGGCGGCGTCCAGGAGGTGGGCCAGGCGCACGCCCTCGAAGGGGGTGCCGGGGACCCGCCAGCCGGTGACGCACTGGACGTCCCTGACCAGCCGGGTCTGCGGCAGGGCGCGCAGGTCGGCGAGGGTGTAGCTGCGCGGGCGGTCGACCAGGCCGTCGACGGTGAGGCGGTAGTCCGCCGCCGTCCGGTGCGGGACCGAGGCGGCGACGGAGTAGTAGCGGAAGCCGCCGCCCCCCGGCAGCAGCCCGGTCAGGCCGGTGGGGTCCCGGCCGGCGACGCCGCCGAGGAAGCCGTCCAGGCCGCGCTGCAGCGCCGGGGCGGCGAGCACGCCGAAGGCGCCGAGGCCGAGGGTGCCGAGGAGGACGCGGCGGCCGACCGGCCGGCCGTCCTGTTCGTCGGGTCGTTCGGGGTTCACGTGCCCATTCGAGCACTCGACGGGTGTGCGGGGCCAGGGATCGGGATCACGGATCGCGCCGGCGCCCTCCTGCGGCGCCTCCGGTGCGTGCCGGGCGGGGTGTCTTCCGGGCGGGGCGTCTTCCCGTGCGTGCCGGGACGGGGCGTTGTCCCGTGCGTGCCGGGCGGGGTGTCTTCCCGTGCCTGCCGGGCGGGGCGTTGTCCCGTGCGTGCCGGGACGGGGCGTTGTCCCGTGCGTGCCGGGCGGGGTGTCTTCCCATGCGTGCCGGGCGGGGCGTCTTCCCATGCGTGCCGGGACGGGGTGTCTTCCCGTGCCTGCCGGACGCCCGTCGCTCAGTGCGCGAAGGCGCGGGCGCGGGCCGCGTGGAAGGCCGCCAGGGGATCGCGGTGCGCGTAGGACCAGGGCGCCGGTGTGGCGTACCGGCCGATGCGCCGGAACAGGGCGGCGGCCTCGGCCGGGCGGCCGGCGCAGGACAGGGCGAAGGCGAGGTGGTTGAGGTCGACGTGGTGGCGCGGGTGCTCCTCGTGCTCCCACTCCAGCCACCAGTCGAAGGAGGAGCGCAGGAGGCGTCGGGCCCGCGGCCCGGACCAGTGCCCCGAGGCGGCCGGGTCGGCCGGGGTCAGGCCGGTGGCGGCCAGGACCCGGTACCGCTCCGCGTACGCGACGACCGGCAGGACGGCCAGCGGCGAGTCGGCGGGGGCCTCGGCGGCGGCCTGCTCGGCGAGGTCGTACACCTCGTGGGCCTCGGGCCTGCGGCCGGCGGGGCGTTCGGCGAGGCCGGCGACGAGCAGGTGGTGGGCGTGGTGGTGCTCGGGGTGGCGGCGGCGCACCTCGGCGAAGGCGCCGAGCAGTTCCTCCTCGGGGGCGCCGGCGCGGGCGAGGAGCAGCCGGCCGAGCCAGGGGGTGGGGTCGGCGGGGGCGAGCGCGGCGGCCGTGTCGCAGGCCTCGCGGGCCCGGCCGGGGTCCTCCTGCCCGCGCAGGGCGCCGTGGACCAGGGACAGCGCGAGCAGGGCGGTCGCGTCGGCGGAGTCCGGTTCGGCGGCCAGCCAGTCGCTCGCCCGGGCGGTGGCGCAGGGGTCGCGGGCGAGCACCGTCAGGCGGTGGCCGCGGCGGTCCCAGTCGTCGCCGGTGTGCACCAGCAGGGAGCGGGCGGCCTGCCGGCGGCCCTGGGCCAGCGCGGCGCGCGCGGTGCGCAGCTCCGCGTCGTCGAGGGCGTCGTCGTAGGCAGCGCGGTCGCCGCCGGAGGGGGCGCCGGGCGGGTCCGTGGGCGCACGGCGAGCGCCGAGCGCAGGCGGGAGAGGGGGCACCGCGGGTTCCTGTTTCTCGGGCTGCCATCAACCGATCACGCACAGCAAACCCCCCGCCAGGACTTGCGTCAAGCCGGACGCGGACGCCGTCTGCTCCAACATCCTTGATCGACAAGGGACTTGGCGGGATCGGCGCAGGTCGGACCGGCCCGTCGCACCCGGCCGGCACACATTCCTGTGGCGTATGCCACGGCGTGCCGCGGCGGGCGCGCCGGACCGCTGTGGCGTGCGCCATGGCGCGGGAGCCCTCCGCCCCGGACCATGGCGAGTCGACCGCCCGGTTCCGGGCGTTCTCGGCGCGCCGCCCGCTCCGGGAGCGCCGCAGTCGGCCACTGCCCCGCCCGCGGTCCGGCCGGACGATCGAGGTACACGAGGTGCACAGCATGTCGGTTTCGGTTCTCCTCCTCTCCGTGAGCGCGGCCTGCTGCCTGGGTTTCGGCTTCGTACTCCAGCAGGACGCGGCGCGGGAGGCGCCGCTCGGCGACTTCCTCTCCTTCCGGCTGCTGCTCGACCTGATGCGGGTGCCGCGCTGGCTGGGCGGGCGGCATGGTGCTGGGCGCGCTCGCCCTCGGCAGGGGCGAGATCTCCGTGGTGGAGCCGCTGCTCGCGACCAACCTGCTGTTCGCGCTCGCCCTCTCCCGGCACCGGACCGGACAGCCCCTGGGCCGTCAGGGCTGGGCCGGTCTGCTGCTGCTCGCGGGCGGTGTCAGCGCGTTCCTCGTGGCGGGCGAGCCGCGGCCGGGCAGCGCGGACACCGGTCCGCTGCGGCACTGGCTGATCATCGGGGTCGTGGTGGGCGCGGCGCTGGTCCTCACCGCGTACGCCAAGCGCTCACCGCTCGGCCGGGGCCCGGTGCTGCTGGCCCTGGCGGCGGGGCTGCTGTACGGGGTGCAGGACGCGCTGACCCGGGTGAGCGGCACGCGCTTCGCCGAGGGCGGCCTGACCGAGCTGTTCACGGGGTGGGAGCCCTACGGGGTCGTGCTGTGCGCGGTCAGCGGGCTGGTCCTGGTGCAGAGCGCGTTCGAGACGGCGCCGCTGCGCATGTCGCTGCCCGCGCTCACCGCGGCCGAGCCGCTCGCCGGGATGCTGTGCGGGGTGGGCTTCCTCGGCGACCGGCTGCGCACCGGAACCTGGGCGCTGGCCTGGGAGGCGGCCGGGCTCGCGGCCGTGGTGGCGGGCATCGTGCTGCTCGGGCTGCACCCGGCGATGCCGTGCGGCCCGGCGGGTGCCGGGCGGCCGGCCCGGGACCTTCGGCGGCGCCGGGGCCGCCCTGCTTGGATACGGGCATGAACCCTGCTGACGAGATCCTGGACATCGTCGACGAGAACGACCGGGTCGTCGGGCGGTCCCCGCGCGGCGAGGCGTACGCACGCGGGCTGCGCCACCGCTGTGTGTTCGTCCAGGCCCGGGACGCGGCCGGACGGCTGTTCGTGCACCGGCGCACGGCCACCAAGCTGGTGTACCCCTCCTTGTACGACATGTTCGTCGGCGGTGTCGTCGGCGCGGGCGAGTCCTACGACGAGGCGGCGCTGCGGGAGGCCGGGGAGGAGCTGGGCGTCAGCGGGCTGCCGCAGCCGGTGTACCTCTTCAAGTTCCTGTACGACGACGGCGCCGGCAACAGCTGGTGGTCGGCGGTGTACGAGGTGCGCTGCGACGCACCCGTGCGGCCCCAGGCGGAGGAGGTCCAGTGGCACGGCTTCCTGCCCGAGGAGGAGGTGGAGCGGCGGCTCGGCGAGTGGGAGTGGGTGCCGGACGGGCTCGCGGCGTACCGGCGGCTGAAGGCGTTCCGTGCCGGCGGATGAGCCGCCGGTAGGGTCGGCCGCGTGATCGAGTTCGTACGGAACATCCGGCTGTGGTTCGCGCCGGAGCGGGTGCGGAATGAGGGCGGCACGCCCGACTACCGGTTCTCGCTGGCCAACGAGCGCACGTTCCTCGCCTGGCTGCGGACCGCGCTCGCGCTGATCGGCGGCGGCTTCGCGGTGGACCAGTTCCTGCCGGACCTGCGCTGGGCGTGGCGGGTCGGACTCGCGCTCGCGCTGCTCGGGGCCGGTGCGCTGTGCTCCCTGCGGGCGGTGGACCACTGGGTGCGCTGCGAGCGGGCGATGCGGCGCGGCGAGAACCTGCCCGCGTCCCGGTTCCCGGCGCTGCTCAGCCTGGTCGTGGCGGTGGTGGCCGTGGCGATGGTCGTGGTGGTGCTGACCGGATGGGACGGGTGACGGCGGGGGCGCGGGCGGCGGGCCGGGACCCGGGGCTGCAGCCCGAACGCACCCGGCTGGCCTGGCGCCGTACGACCCTGTCGGCCACCGTGGCCGCCGTGCTCGCCGTGCGGACGGCGCTGCACGGCGGCGCGTCCGCCGAGGGGATCGTGCTGGGCGCGGTGTGCTGCGGGCTGTGGCTGGGCTTCCTGGGCGTGGCGCACCGCCGCATCCGCGCCCTGTCCGCCGGGACCCGGCCGCCCGTGCTCGCCGGGCGCCAGGCCGCGGCGGCGGTGCTGTGCGCGGTGGCGACGGCGGTCTGCGCCGTCGCACTGGTCCTCTAGGTCCGCCGGCGCCTCGGCCGGTGGTCCCCGGGCCGGGGCCGGCGGACCTACCCGTGGCTCCGGTCACGTCCGCCGCGCTCCCGCCGCGGCACTGGACGACATACCGACCGGTCGGCATCATGAGGGGGTCGTGTTCTCCCGTTCACAGGAGTGATGTATGAGCGCCGACCACCCGCCCGGACTCGACCTGGACCGGCTGCGCGCCCTGCTCGACCGCGAGCGCCCCGGTCTGGTGAACGGTCCGCTGACCGGACGGCTGATCGAGGGCGGACGGTCGAACCTCACCTACGCGCTCTCCGACGGCGCCGCCCGGTGGGTGGTCCGGCGTCCCCCGCTCGGCCATGTGCTGGCCACCGCGCACGACATGCGGCGCGAGCACCGGGTGATCAGCGCCCTGCACCCGACCCGGGTGCCGGTGCCGCGGCCGGTGCTGCTGTGCGAGGACGAGGAGGTGCTCGGCGCGCCGTTCTACGTCATGGAGTTCGTCGAGGGCACCCCGTACCGCACCGCCCAGCAGCTCGCCCCGCTCGGCGCGGAGCGCACCCGCGACGCGGTGCTGTCCCTGGTGGACACGCTGGTGGAGCTGCACGCCGTCGATCCCGCCGAGGTCGGACTCGCCGACTTCGGCCGCCCGGAGGGGTTCCTGGACCGGCAGCTGCGGCGCTGGGGCAAGCAGCTGGACGCCTCCCGCAACCGCGACCTGCCCGGCATCGACGAACTGCACGCGGCCCTCGGGCGCGCCCTGCCCGCCTCCCCCGCCCCGGCGGTGGTGCACGGCGACTACCGCCTGGACAACGTCCTCATCGGGGACGACGACCGGATCCGGGCGGTCCTCGACTGGGAGATGTCCACGCTCGGCGACCCGCTCACCGACCTCGGGCTGCTGGTGATGTACAGCCGGCCGCTCGGCATGCCGGACTCCCCCGTCTCCACGACCGCCGAGGCGCCCGGGCACCCCTCGCCGCAGGAGCTGGTCGAGCGGTACGCCGCGCGCTCGGGGCGCGGCGTCACCGCCGTCTCCTGGTACACGGCGTTCGCCTGGTTCAAACTCGCCGTGATCCTGGAGGGCATCCACTACCGGTACACCCTCGGCCGGACGGTCGGCCGCGGTTTCGACCGCATCGGCGAACTCGTGCCCGTCTTCATCGACCACGGACTGACGACCCTTCAGGAAGGCTGAGCTGAGATGGACTTCACGTTCGACGCGCGCACCGAGGAACTGCGCGCCAGGCTTCTGGCCTTCATGGACGAGCACGTCCACCCGGCCGAGGCGGTCGCCGAGGAGCAGCGGGCCGCGCTCGCCTCGCCGTGGGACACCCCGGCCGTCGTCGGGGAGCTGAAGGCCGAGGCGCGCAGGCAGGGCCTGTGGAACCTGTTCCTGCCGGACGCCGAGTACGGCGCCGGGCTGACGAACCTCCAGTACGCGCCGCTCGCCGAGATCACCGGCCGCTCCCCGCACCTCGCGCCCGTCGCGACGAACTGCGCCGCGCCGGACACCGGGAACATGGAGGTGCTGGCACAGTTCGGCACCGAGCAGCAGAAGAAGCAGTGGCTGGAGCCGCTGCTGGCCGGCGAGATCCGCTCGGCGTTCGCCATGACCGAGCCGGAGGTGGCCTCCTCGGACGCCACGAACATCACCACGCGCATCGAGCGGGACGGCGACGAGTACGTCGTCACCGGCCGCAAGTGGTACATCTCCGGGGCGATGAACCCGGACTGCAGGATCTTCATCGTGATGGGCAAGACGGATCCGGACGGGGCGGACATCCGCCGTCAGCAATCCATGGTCCTGGTCCCGCGCGACACGCCGGGCGTCACGGTGCGCCGCGCGATGCGGGTCTTCGGCTACGAGGACCACTCCCACGGCGGCCACGCCGAGGTGGTGTTCGACCACGCGCGCGTGCCGGTGGCGAACCTCGTCGGCGAGGAGGGCGGCGGCTTCGCCATCGCCCAGGCCCGGCTCGGCCCCGGCCGGATCCACCACTGCATGCGGCTGATCGGCATGGCGGAGCGGGCGATCGAGCTGATGTGCCGGCGGGCCGTCTCCCGGACCGCGTTCGGCAAGGCGCTGGCCCAGCAGGGCGTGGTCCAGAACTGGATCGCGGACGCCCGGGTCACCGTGGAGCAGCTGCGGCTGCTGGTGCTGAAGACGGCCTGGCTGATGGACACCGTGGGCAACAAGGGCGCGCACACGGAGATCCAGGCCATCAAGATCGCCACTCCGCGCGCGGTGGTCGGCATCCTGGACCGGGCGATCCAGCTCCACGGGGCGGGCGGGGTGAGCCAGGACCTCCCGCTGGCCGAGCTGTACGCGAGCGCCCGCACCCTGATGCTCGCCGACGGCCCGGACGAGGTGCACCAGCGGTCGCTGGCGCGCAGGGAGCTGAAGCGGTACCGGTGACGGGCGGGGCGGCCCGCCGGGCGGGCCGCCCCCTCACGGGCGCAGCGCCCGCAGCAGCAGGTCGGCGAGGTGGTCGGCGACCTGCTGGGGGGTCAGCGGGCCGTCGGGGCGGTACCACGTCGACAGGTGGTGGACCGAGCCGAAGTGGTAGTCCACGACCAGGTCGGCCGGGGTCGCGGTGGAGAAGACCCCGGCTTCCTGGCCCTCCTCGACGAGCGCGCGGAAACGCTCGTGGTAGCGCCGGCGCTCGGCTCGGACCTGCTTGTTCTTCTCCGGGCTCAGGTGGTGCATGGACCGGAAGAAGATCGACGCGTCGTCGAGGTTCTCGATCGTCGTGACGACCACGTCGGCCGCCGCGTCCCTGAGCCGCTTCTCCACGGGCGCGTCCATCCCGGCGAAGTGGTCCAGCCGCTCCTGCTGGACGCGCAGCACGCGTGCGTACACCTCGTGCAGCAGGTCGTCCTTGGAGCCGAAGTAGTGGTAGAGCGCGCCCTTGGTGACGCCGGCCGCCTCCACGATCTCCTGCACGGAGGTGCGGTCGTAGCCCTGCTCGGCGAAGAGCCGGGTGGCGGCGGCCAGCAGCCGCTGCGGGACGGGCGTCCCGTCTCCGTCCGTCGTCCTGGGCACTGCCGCCACCCGCCTTTCCGGTCTGCTGCTGGTCGTGGTCGTCTCCGGGGAACGCTGTTCCCGACGGAGGATCTTCCCACTCGCCGTCCGGGACGGATCGGGCGGGACCTCCCCCGCCCCGGGTCCCTCCGGGCGGCCGGTCTCCGCGTGCCGGGGCCCGGCGGGCCGGTCCGGATGCCGCACCGGCGCCCGGACGGGACCGGTGCACGCCGTGCCCGTCCGGCCACGGTAGCCGACCCCCGCGCCGGCGACTGCCCCGCGCGCCGCCGGGCGGGAGGTACGCCGGTCGCGGTCAGCGGCGCCGGCCGGGGCGGGCGCTCACCGGGCTTCCTCCCACTTCTGCTGCAGGCGGTTCATGTGCGCGAGCCACCGGTCGGGGTCGCCGGCCCGGAGCTGGTAGAAACCGGCGACCTCGGGGTGCGGCAGGATGAGGAAACGGTCCTCCTCGATGCCCCGGAACAGCGCCTCGGCCACGTCCTCCGGTTCGATCGCGGTCGGCCGCAGCACCAGGTCGCCCGCGCTGCCGGTGGCGGCCAGCATGTCGGTGCGGACGCCCTGCGGGCAGATGGCGTGGACCTTGACCCCCCGGTGGCGGTAGGTCAGGGACAGCCACTCGGCGAAGGCGTAGGCGCCGTGCTTCGTCACGCTGTACGACGGGGCGCCGATCATGGTGAGCAGTCCGGCGGCCGACACGGTCGACACGAACCGGCCGCCGCCCCTGCGGAGCCAGTCCGGCAGCAGCGCGTGCGCCGCACGGACGTGGGCCATCAGGTTGACGTCCCAGGAGGCCGCCCAGGTCGTCTCGTCCGGCGTCCCGGCCAGGTCGCCGTCCTCGAAGGCGACGCCCGCGTTGGCGCAGTAGACGTCCACCGTGCCGCCGAGCGCCTCGCGGGCCGGGGCGACGACCGCGGAGGCGTCGCCGGGCAGGGCGATCCCGCCGATCTCGTCGGCGACCGCCTTCGCCTTCCCGGCGTCCAGGTCGTTCACCACGACCCGGGCTCCGGCGGCGGCGAAGCGCCGGGCCAGCGCGGCCCCGATCCCGCCGCCCGCTCCGGTGACGACCACTCCCGCATCCTGCACGGCTTCCATCCTCGGTCTCCTCGACACGACTCCGGCGCGGCTGCGCTCCGGCTCCGACCGGGGCCAGACTAACCGGTCGGTATGTGTGAAGGAAGGGGAACCGCTCCAGCCTCAAGGAGCGCGGGGAACTGCGCGAGCACCCCGAACGGCCCGCCCGTGCCCACCCACCGGAGGACCCCCATGCACCTGTCCCGGCGCACCCTTCTCGCATCGGCGACGACCACAGCCCTGCCCGCCCGGCTCCCGCACGGCGAGCGCCTGCGCACCGGCTTCGAACGGCTCGCCGCCGACGGCTACGCGGCGCTCGACGGCCTAAGCTGCGGCATCGTCACCAACCCCACGGGCGTCACCCGCGACGCCCGGCACGTCGTCGACGTCATGCACGCCGACCCCCGGGTGCGGCTGACCGCGGTCTTCGGCCCGGAACACGGCTTCCGCGGCACCGCGCAGGCGGGCGGCTCCGAGGGCCGCCACGACGACCCGGCGACCGGACTGCCCGTGTACGACACCTACCTGAAGAGCGGGCGGCAGCTCGCCGACGTCTTCACCGCCTCCGGCGTCGACACCGTCGTCTTCGACGTCCAGGACGTGGGCGCCCGCTTCTACACGTACATCTGGACGCTGTACGACTGCATGGAGGCGGCCCAGCTCGCCGGGAAACGCTTCGTGGTCCTGGACCGCCCCAACCCGGTGACCGGCCGTGCGGCCCTGGGTCCCGTGCTGCACAGGGAGTTCGCCACCTTCGTCGGCCGGCAGCCGGTCGCGCAGGCGCACGGCATGACCGTCGCGGAGCTGGCCCGCCTGTTCAACGGGGAGTTCCTGACCGCGCCCGTGCCCCTGGAGACGGTGGCGATGACCGGATGGCGGCGCAGCCGGTTCTACGACGCCACCGGCCTGCCCTGGGTGCCGCCGAGCCCCAACATGCCGACTCCGGACACGGCCCTGGTGTACTCCGGGACCTGCATGTTCGAGGGCACCAACCTCTCCGAGGGGCGGGGCACCACCCGGCCGTTCGAACTGCTCGGCGCCGAGGGCCTCGACGGGCGCTGGGCCGCCGCCGTGAACGGCCTCGGACTGCCGGGCGTGCGGTTCCGGGAGGCGTACTTCACGCCCACGTTCTCCAAGTTCCAGGGCAGGACCGTCGGCGGGGTGCAGATCCACGTCCACGACCGGGCCGCCTACGACCCGGTGCGCACCGGGATCGCGCTGCTGGTGACGGCCCGCCGGGTGTGGGACGGCTTCGCCTGGCGGCCGGACCACTGGATCGACAAGCTCACCGGTTCCGCCCGGGTGCGCACGATGATCGACGCGGGTGCCGGCACGGACGAGGTCACCGGCGCCTGGCAGGAGGAGCTGGCCGCCTTCCGGCGCATCCGCGGGCAGTACCTCCTCTACAGGTGAGCTTCCGCCGCGCCGCCGCGGCGGAAGCGGCCCGACCGCCCGTCGCCGGCGCCCGCGGCGGGCGGCCGCGGCCCGCGCGGGGTCACCGGTGCGACGTGTACTCCACCACCTGCTGGAACGTCGGCCGGTTCTGCCAGCTGATCCTGCCGTGCTCGATGCCGCCCAGGGGGCGCTGGGCGATGGAGTCGGCGCACCACTGGTCGCCCGCGGAGCACTGGTCGTCGCCCGGGTAGACCTGCGCGGCGGTCAGGCCGGCCGCCTGCTTCAGGGTGCCGGTCAGGACGTCCCGGCAGGCGCCGAGGCCGCCCCCGCCGCAGTACGTGCGGGCGAGACCGCCCCGCACGGGCTCGCCGAGCACGGCCCGGATGTCCTTGTCGACATAGCTCCACCAGCCGTACTGGAAGGAGCTGCCGGCGTGGGAGCCGGTGGGGCCGTGTCCCGCGGACGGCGCCTCGTCGACCGGCAGGTTGCGGGTGATCGCGGTGTACAGGTCGCCGCCGAGTCCCGGCCGGAACTCCGCCTCGACCAGCAGCGGCCACCAGGCGTCCAGGATGCGGATGGCGTCGGCGTGCGCGTACGTCCTCGAACCGGCCGACGTCTCCGTCCTTCTGGCGCCGGCGGCGACCCACGCCCGCAGCCTGTCCACCGCCGCGGCGGCCGCGGGGTCGGTCACCGGCGCGGAGCCGATCACGTCCAGCAGCTTCGGCAGCACGTCCTCGGCGCGCAGATCGGCCAGACCGGCGTCCGCCATGGCCTGCACCAGCTCGGCACGGGTCACCCCGCCCTCCGCGACCAGCTTCCTCACCCGGTCGTCGAGCAGGTTGCCGCGGTGCACGGAGCCGTCGCCCCAGGAGGCGGTCGTGTAGTCCTGGGCCTGCTTGTTGTTCCAGGAGATGTAGTAGTCCTGGTCGAGGGAGTTGGGGTGCGCGGAGGCCGGGGTGCGGTCGGCCGTGTTGGTGACCGGGTCCCAGCCCCGCCACTCGTACGCCTGCTGCGCCAGGACGGGGAACTCGGCGTCGACGCCGTCGGCCCGCACCGGGTTGTCACCGCTGTTGTAGTAGGCGGTGTGCCGGGAGTCGGCGTAGAACCAGTTGAAGGTGTAGTTGATGTGCTGCGCCGCGCTCCGGAAACCCTCCGGCCCCGTGACGTGGCCGGGGTCGTTCAGCATCTGGAAGCCGATGATCGAGTCGGTCTCGTGCAGGTAGGAGGAGCGCAGGGTGGTGTAGGCGACCTTCTTGCCGCCGACCGTCGCCCGGTGCTCGACCGGCCCGTACTTCGTGCGCCACACGCGCATGGTGTACGACCCCGCCGCCGTGCCGTCGGCCGCGGTCGGCTTCCAGGCGTTCTTCTGCTCGATCCGCTCCATGGCGGTGCACGCGCCGTGGAACAGGTAGTGGTGGTCGTCCTGGCACAGCTCGACGGCGTAGGTGTCGATGATGTCCTGGCCGGACGTGGTGGCGCTCCAGGAGTAGTCCTGGCCGCGGCCCAGTTCGACGTACATGCTCAGTCCCGCGAAGGACGCGCCACGGGCGCTGATGCCCGGGCCCTGGATCTCCTGGAGCAGGAGCAGCTGCGGGGCGAAGTAGCCGGTCTGCGGCCCGAAGACGGCGATCGGATGGCCGCCGGCGGTGTGCCGGCCGCTCACCACGAGCGCGTTGGACATGCCCCGCCGGGCGGAGCCGAGCGCGCTCTTCGCGGCGTCGGCCGAGGCGCCGGAGGCGCTCGCTCCGCCCGCGCTGCCGGTGCGGTCGTACACCAGCGGTTCCTCGGTCACCGAGCCGGCGTCGGGCAGCGCCCCGCCCCGGGGGTCGGCGGGCTTGGCGCCGTACGGGAAGCTCCGGCCGTCGTGGACGGTGAGCACGGCCTCGGGGTCGTTGCGCTCACGGAAGGACTCCCAGACCCTGGTGCCCTCCTCCACGCCGTACCGGGCCTGGGCGGCGAGCAGGGACAGGGCGTTGCCGACCTCCCCGCCGCCGCCGGAGCCGAACAGCGAGCCGATCACGGAGGCCAGCGCCACCAGGTCGGTGACCTTGAAGTGCTCTATCGTCCCGGCGTTGGTGATCGAGTCCTTGTGGCCGGTCAGGACGTACTCGCCGGGGAAGTAACGGCCGCTGTCGGAGGCGTCGATGTAGGCGTTGACGCCGGCGATGTAGGCGGTGACGTCGTCGAGGGCCTGGCGGCCGCGGGCGCCGTTCCCGGCCACGACGCCGTCGATCTGCGCCTGGAGGTCGGCCTCGGTGTAGGGCGCGTTGCGGTAGAACTGCTGCTCCAGGCCCTGGTTGGCGGGGGCGCCGCCCGCGAAGGAGGTCAGCCGGCCGCGGCCCACGTGCCGGAAGACGTCCATGAGCCACAGCCGGTCCTCGGCCGCCGCGTATCCGGCGCCGAACTCGGTGCCGTACCGGGTGGTGCCCGTGATGTGCGGCACGCCGGTCTTCTTGTCGCGGACGATCGTCACGTCGCCGCGTCCGGCCGGCTTCTCGGTGGAGGCGACCTGGTCGGTCGGGACGCCGAAGGAGGCGTCGTTGAAGAAGGTGTTGATCGTGGCGTCGGTCAGGCCGCGGTAGCCGGTGGCCAGGCCGGCGTAGGGGCCGAGCTGGTCCTCGGCGTGGGCCGGCTGGGTGCCGAACGCCTGGTTGAGCAGGATCTGGGCGAGGGTCGCGTTGCCGTTCTGGCCGGGCGGCAGGATGTCCGAACACCGGTTGCCGCAGTAGTCGTCGGGCGCCGTCACGCCGGCCGCCGCCGCGCTTCGCGTGAAGGGGGTGAGGAGACCGGCGACGAGGACGCATACCGACGCGGTCTTCAGGAACCCGGAGAGTCGACGGGACGTTCTCGGTCTGTCAGGTGCGATGTGCGGGACGCGCCATGGCATGGCAGCTCCTAGCGACAGGGGTGACCGAACGTTACCGCCGGTATCCCCAGGTTCGAAGATGAACATGCGTCACCTTTCGGGGCGGCACGAGGAGTTCGCGAAGAGATGGAGCCGAATCGCCTGTCGACACGTCTATTCGGCGACGTCCGTGCGACGACGCCGAAGTGACCGCAGTACAGGTGCAGGTGTGACGGAGGTGCAGGGCGATGGCAGGTTTCCGGAGTCTGGCGAGACAAGTACGCGACCCCCGCTGCGATCTGGCGCTGCGGCGGTACTCACTGCGCAAGTGCCTGGAGAAGTTCGCCCCCTACGGGCACCGGGCGACCTGGGACCATCTGTGCTCCCGGGCGGGTTTCGGCCCGGAGGACCGCTCCCCCGATCCGGCGCGGCTCGTGGCCGCACTGGAGGAGCTGGAGGAGGCGCGTGACGTCTGGCTCGCCTACGAGACCGACTTCACCGAGCGGCGCAGGAAGGAGAAGCACGACGGGCTGCGCCGGCCGGGCAGCGTGGACGACTGGCACCGGCTCACCTGGGGCGGGTTCGGGGTCGCGTGGTGCGACGACCCCCGCGTCCACCCCGTGGAACCGCTGGCCGAGGTGCTGCGCCGGCTGATCGCCGCACTGGAGCGGGAGCCGGGCTCGTCCTGTCCGGTGTGCGGCGGGGAGCGTCTGACCTGGAAGTACGGGCTGGACCACGAGCCGTCGTCCGGCCCGGTCTGCACGGACTGCGGCATCCTGGTGCCGCGGCCGGTGCTCACTGCGCAGGCCCTGGAGTACGCGAGGCGGGGACGCCTGCTGATGTCGGCCTGAGCGACGGGACGCCACCGCGCGGCCGGCGGCGGACCCGTTCCGGGCGGGGGTGCGCAGGGGGATGCGCACCCCTTCCACGGCGGGGCGGGGCGGGGCGCCGGGGCGTCCGGGGTCCGCACCGGCCGGGGCCGCGCCTCCTCAGCGTCTTTCGGGCAGCAGCCGCGAGCCCGTCAGCCGCTGGCCGAACACGTCGTCCGGGTTGGACAGGACGCAGTTCTCCAGGGACAGGCACCCGCAGCCGATGCAGTCGGTGAGATGGTCGCGCAGCCGGTTCAGCTGCCTGATCCGCTCGTCGAGTTCGGCGCGCCACTTCTGGGACAGCCGGGCCCAGTCGTCCCGGGTCGGCGTCCGCTCGTCGGGCAGCTCCGCCAGGACCTCGCGGATGGTGGCCAGCGGGATGCCGACCCGCTGGGCCGCGCGGACGAACGCGACCCGGCGCAGGGTGTCGCGGTGGTAGCGGCGCTGGTTGCCGGGAGTGCGGCGACTGGAGATCAGACCCTTGGACTCGTAGAAGTGCAGTGCGGACACCGAGGCGCCGCTGCGCGCGGACAGCTGACCGACGGTCAGCTCGTGGATCTTCTCGGGAATCTGGGGCACCCCTCAGAGATTACCGACCCGGCCCGGCCCGGCTTCCGTTGACATCGACCCCCCGCCCCACCATGCTAAGCAGTTGCTTAGAGATGCTGACTCCGCGACGCGAGAGGCCGGGAACATGGCAGAACCGAGGACCTTCACCTCCCCCGACGAGCTGCGGGCGGCGGTGGGCGAGCCGCTGGGTCACACCGACTGGCTGGAGATCGACCAGAAGCGGATCGACCTGTTCGCCGAGGCGACCGGGGACCACCAGTGGATCCACGTGGACCCGGAGAAGGCCGCCGCCGGGCCGTTCGGGACCACCATCGCCCACGGCTACCTCACCCTGTCGCTGCTCCCGCTCTTCGGACCGCAGCTCATGCGGGTGGAGGGCGTGACGATGGGCGTCAACTACGGGACGAACAAGGTGCGCTTCCCTTCCCCCGTCCCCGTCGGCTCCCGGCTGCGGGCCACCGGGACGATCACCGGCGTGGAGGACGTCACCGGCGGTGTGCAGGTGACGGTCGCCTTCACCGTGGAGCGCGAGGGCGGCGACAAGCCGGTGTGCGTCGCGGAGTCGGTGGCCCGCTACTACCTGTGAGCGCGGGGGCCGGTCACCCGGCGCCCACCATCCGCAGCACGAGGTCGGCGTAGAGCGCGCCGACCTCCTCGGGGGTGCGCGGGCCGTTCACGCTGAACCAGCGGGCCACGTCGATGCAGAGCGACAGCACGGCGAGGGTGGTGCCCTGCACGTCCAGCACGTCGAACTCGCCGGAGGCGACGCCGTCCTCGATGATGCCCCGCACCTCGGCGTCCACCTGGCGGCGCAGCGCGACGATCTCGGCGCGCGCCTCGGGGCCGAGGGCGTCGAGCTCGTACTGCACGACCCGCGCGGTGGTGCGCCGCCCGGCGTGCCAGCGCACGAAGGAGCTGACCGCGTCGGCCAGCCGCTCGGTCGCGCTGCCCTCGCGGCGGGCCGCCGCGCGCAGGATGCCGAGGGCCTTGTCGTGGCCGATCCGGCTGATCCGGTGGAGCAGCTCTTCCTTGGTCTTGTAGTGGATGTAGAGCGCGGCCGGGCTCATGCCGGCGCGGCTCGCGATGTCGCGGGTCGTCGTGGCGTGGTAGCCGCGCTCGGCGAAGGCCTCCACCGCGGCGACGAGCAGCCGCCGGGCCGCGTCCGGGGTGACCTCTTCCCACGGCTCCACTTCGCCCCCGGTCGTCTCCTCCGCCGTACTCATCGCTCGCTCGCCCCTCTCGGTGACAGGAGCACCACCATACCGCCGACGGTGAGCGGGCGCTTAGTGCGGCCGCTCACCGCGGCGCCGGGGGCGCCTGGCGCCTCGCCTCGCCGGCCGGGAAGGGGTCGTGTCCGGCGAGCAGCTTCTCCAGGCGCGCCTGGTCGACGCGGCTGACGATCTGCCCGGCCTCCTGCCGGTCCCGGATCACCTTGGCGAGGGTGAAGGCGGAGGTGACGAGGTAGAGGACGGCGATCGCCAGGAAGCCGCGGACCCAGGCGTCGGCCTCCAGCCGGAAGATCCCGAGGGCGGTGGCCGCCATGGCGACCGCGAAGGAGGCGACGGCCTGGCCGTGGAAGGCGGCCGTGCTCTGCTGTTTGACCGGTGTGTCACTCATGGCGGACAGCATCGGCGCAGCAGCTCCGGCGCCGCATCCGCCGGGATACTCAGCGGAGGTACTCAGAACGCCGAGACCCCGGTCAGGGAACGCCCGATCAGCAGCTTCTGGATCTGGCTGGTGCCCTCGTAGAGGGTCATCACGCGGGCGTCGCGCAGCAGTTTGCCGGCCGGGTACTCGTCGATGTAGCCGTAGCCGCCGAAGACCTGCAGAGCGTTGTTGGCGGCCCGGACGGCGGCCTCGGAGGCGAACAGCTTGGCCTTGGAGGACTCCACGGCGAACGGCTCGCCGCGGTCGACGAGGTCGGCGACCCGCCAGGTCAGCAGCCGGGCCGCGTCGACGTCCACGGCGATGTCGCTGATCAGTTCCTGCACCAGCTGGTGATGGGCGATGGGCCTGCCGAACTGCTCGCGCTCACCGGCGTACCGGACCGCCGCGTCCAGCGCGGCCTGGGCGATGCCGACACAGCCGGCCGCCACCGACATCCGCCCCTTGGCGAGGGCGGACATGGCGACGGAGAACCCCCTGCCCTCCTCGCCGAGCAGCGCGGAGGCGGGTACGCGCACGCCCTCCAGGACGAGTTCGGCGGTGGCCTGGCCGCGCAGGCCGAGCTTGCCGTGGAGGGTGCGGCGGGTCAGGCCCGGGGTGTCGGCCGGCACCAGGAAGGCGGACACGCCCCGGTGGCCGGGGGCGTCGGTGGAGCGGGCGAACAGCAGCACGACGTCGGCCCAGGTGCCGTTGGTGATGAACATCTTGGTGCCGTCGATGACGTAGCCGTCGCCGTCGCGCACGGCCCGGGTGGTGAGGCTGCCCGCGTCGGAGCCGGTGCCCGGCTCGGTCAGGGCGAAGCAGCCGACGTGGTCGCCTGCGGTCAGCCCCGGCAGCCAGCGCCGCCTCTGCTCCTCGCTCCCCCAGGCGGCGATCGTCTTGGCGACGAGTCCGAGCGAGACGGACACGATCCCGCGGACGGACGAGTCGCCGCGACCCAGTTCCTCGGTGACCAGGCAGTACGCCAGATGGTCGCCGCCCGAGCCGCCGTACTCCTCGTCGATGGTCAGGCCGAGGAAGCCGACCTCGCCGAGCTTCTTCACGATGCCGCGGTCGACCTCCTCCGCCCGGTCCCAGGCGACGGCGTGGGGGGCGATCTCGCGCTCCACGAAGTCCCGGGCGAGCCGCCGTACGGCCGTCTGCTCCTCGCTGAGCCCCAGGTTCACCACGAGATCACCCCACCTGACCGATCCGCCGGGATCTTGAAAGCCGCACCTTTTAATTAGCACTGCTAGTTTCCAGTCGCAGCCCTACTATGTGCGCCATGGCCCGACCGCGCAAGCCCCTCCTCAGCACCGACCGGATCGTCGAGACGGCCCGGGACCTCGTGGACCGGGAGGGCCTGACGGCCGTCTCCACCCGCCGGCTGGCCGCCGAGCTGGGGGTCAGCGGGCCCTCCCTCTACAACCACTTCCGCACCAAGGACGAGATCCTGGAGGCGGTGGCGGACTCGGTGAGCGCGCTGGTCGACCTGTCGATGTTCGAGGACGGCCGGGACTGGCGGACCGCGCTGCACGACTGGGCCGTCTCCTACCGGGCCGCCCTGCGCGACCACCCGAACATCGTCCCGGTCCTCGCCCGCGGGCCGGGCCGCCGCCCGGCGGCCCTGCGCCTCGCCGACGCGGTGTACGGCGCGATGGTCGACGCGGGCTGGCCGCCGGCCCAGGCGACGTCCATCGGCGCGGTGATGCGCTATTTCGTCATGGGCTCGGTGCTCGGCTCCTTCGCCGGAGGCTTCGTGAACGACGCCAGCGCCTACGACCCCGCCGACTACCCCCACCTCGGCCAGGCCCATCTCCTCGCCGAGCAGCAGGAGAAGATCGACGAGCGGGCCTTCGAGACCGGGCTCACCGCGCTGCTGGACGGACTCGCCCAGCAGTACGAGCGGGTACGGGCGTGACGGTGCTCCGCCGCCGCCGAAGCACCGGCGCCGCGCGCGGGGTGCGGGGTGCCGGGTGCCGGGTGCCGGGTGCACGACCACCGGCGGCCCCCGGGCCGCGTGCCTCGCCGCGCCGTCCGGGCGACGGCCGGCCGGACCCGGGCCGCGTGCCCTGCTCGTGCTGCTCGACGGGCGGATCCGGACCGCCGGGGACCCGGCCGGGCCATGCCCGGGTCGCCGCGTCGACGCTGAGCGAGCACCTGGACGAGCTCGTCGCGGCGGACTGCTCGCGCTGAGGCCCGGCGGCCGGGCGCGGACCCGCGGCGTGCGCAGGCGCGGGTACGCGGTGGGCGGCCGGCGGGCGGGGAGCCGCGCGGCCGGCGGCGCATGGGGCGGGTCCGGCCCATGCGCCGCCGGCCGCTGGAGGTGGGCCGCCGGGATGCCGTCCAGGCCGATCCGCTCGGTGACCAGCGCCGACAGGTCCAGGCGGCCCTCCCGCACCTGCGCGGCGAGGACCGGGAGGCGCGGCTGCCGGGGGGCTCAGAAGACGATCAGCGCCCGGCCTCCCTTCCCCGCCAGCATGGCGTCGAAGGCCGCCGGGATGCCGTCCAGGCCGATCCGCTCGGTGACCAGCGTCGACAGGTCCAGGCGGCCCTCGAGCACATGCGCGGCGAGGACCGGCACGTCGGCGGCCGGGTCGCTGTTGCCGTAGACGCAGCCGGACAGGGTGCGGCCCCAGTGGAAGATCTCCAGGGCGTTGAAGGTGACCCGCTCGTCCTTGCCGCCGATGCCGACGACCGTCGTGCGGCCGCCCCGGCGGGTGGAGTCCCAGGCGGCGCGGATGGAGACGGCCCGGCCCACGCACTCCACGGCGACGTCCACCCCCTGCTTGCCGGTCAGGGCGCGGATCTCACGGGCGGTGGTGTCGGAGGCGAGGACGTAGTCCGTGGCGCCGGCCGCGCGGGCCAGTTCCTCCTTGCCGGGGGAGACGTCGACCGCGACGATGCGGGACGCGCCCGCGATACGGGCCGACTGGAGGGTGGCGAGGCCGACCCCGCCGACGCCGAACACCGCCACCGTCTCGCCGGGCCGGACCTTCGCCGCGTGGTGGACGGCGCCGTAGCCGGTGAGCACGGCGCAGCCGAGGAGGGCGGCGTCCACCAGCGGCACGCCCTCCGGCAGCGGCAGCACGCAGGACGCGGCGACCACCGTCTCCTCGGCGAACGCGGCGACGTTGAGGCCGGGATGGAGGTCGGTGCCGTCGGCGGTGCGGGCGTGGACGGCGGCGGCGCCGTTCATCGCGTTGGCGCACAGCCAGACCTCGCCGAGCGCGCAGGCGTGGCACGCGCCGCAGGACGGGGCCCAGTTGAGGATCACGGGCGTGCCGGGCGAGACATGGGCGACGCCCTCCCCGACGGCGACGACCGTGCCGGCGCCCTCGTGGCCGAGGACGGCCGGGACCGGCACCCGCAGGGTGCCGTTGGACAGGGACAGGTCGGAGTGGCAGACGCCGGCGGCGGCCAGGCGGACCCGGACCTGCCCGGGTCCCGGGTCGGGCAGCTCGATGCCGGTGATCTCCAGCGGGGCCCCGACGGCGGGCAGGACGGCGGCTCGTACGGCCATGGTCGACTTCCTCAGAACTGGAGGGACTTGGTCTGGAGGTACTCGGCGAGTCCGTGCGCGCCGAGTTCCCGGCCGACCCCGGACTGCTTGTACCCGCCGAAGGGGGCGAGGGGGTTGAACCGGCCGCCGTTGATGTCCACCTGCCCGGTGTCCATGCGGCGGGCGAAGGCCACCGCCTCGGCCTCGTCGGCGGCCCAGACGGCGCCCGCGAGGCCGTACACCGTGCCGTTGGCGATGCGCAGGGCGTCCTCCTCGTCCTCGTACCGCAGGATCGCCAGGACCGGCCCGAAGATCTCCTCCTGGGCGATCGTCATCTGGGGGGTGACGTCCGCGAAGACGGTCGGGCTCACGAAGTAGCCCTTCTCGCGCGGGGCTTCGGGACCGCCGGCGACCAGGCGGGCGCCCTCGGCGACGCCCTTCTCGATGTAGCCGCGCACCCGGTCCCGCTGCTTGGCGCTGACCAGCGGGCCGATGCGGTCGCCGTACTTGGCGGCGGCGGTGGCGGCCAGGCCGACGGCCTCGTCGTACTGGTCGCGGTGGACCAGCATGCGGGTCCAGGCGCTGCACGTCTGGCCGGAGTTGGCCATCACGTTGGCGACGCCGACGTTGACCGCCCGGGCGAGGTCGGCGCCCGGCAGGATGACGTTGGCGGACTTGCCGCCCAGTTCGAGGGCGACCTTCTTGACGGCCGCGCCGGCCGCGGCGCCGATCCGCCGGCCGACCGCCGTGGAGCCGGTGAAGGAGACCAGGTCCACGTCCGGGTGTTCGGCGAGCGCCTGTCCGGCGACCGGCCCGAGGCCGGTGACCAGGTTGAACACGCCCGCGGGCACGCCCGCCTCGTGCACCGCCTCGGCGAACAGCTGGGCGGTCAGCGGGGTGTCCTCGGCGGGTTTGAGGACGATCGTGCAGCCCGCGGCGAGCGCCGGGGCGACCTTGGCGACGATCTGGTGGAGGGGGTAGTTCCACGGGGTGATCGCGCCGACCACGCCGATCGGCTCGTGCAGGACGGTGGAGTTGCCGACCGTCTCCTCGAAGGGGTGGGCGGCGGCCAGCTCGGCGTAGGACCCGGCCACCGCGATCGGCATGCCCACGTGCACGGCCTGGGAGAACGGCAGGGGCGAGCCCAGTTCCGCGGTGACGGTCCCGGCGATCTCGTCCTTGCGGGCCGCGAGGACGTCCCGGAGGGCGGCCAGGCGGGCGGCGCGCTCGGCCGGGGGCGTGGCCGACCAGGCGGGGAGGGCGGCGCGGGCGGCGCGCACGGCGGCGTCGACGTCCTGGGGGCCGCCCGCCGGGACCCGGCCGACGACCCGCTCCTCGGCCGGGTCGACGACCTCGATCATGCCCCCGCCGCCGGCGGGACGCCAGGCGCCGTCGATGTACAGGGCGTCGTGTGCCTTCATGGTGCTTCCTCCCGGCGGGTCTGCCTCGTCCGGCACACAAACTAGCGATGATAGTTTTCGGACGCCAGACATTCCCGGCCGCTTCCGCGCCGGGACGCGCACCGGGACATCATGGCGCAAGGACCGGCCGGTGCGGGCCCGGAGCCGCACCGGCCGGTCCACCGGTCATCTGGTCGCGCTCAGGTGGGCGAAGACCACCACGTTGCTGGTGTAGCCCGTCCGCCGGCTGAAGAGCCCACCGCAGGTGATGACCCTCAGCTCGGGCCGCCGGGCGGGGCCGTAGACCTCGTCGTCGGGGAAGCCGGCCTTGTCGAAGACCTTCACCCGGTCCACGGCGTAGACGGCGGTACGGCCGTCGGCGCGCCGGACCTCGATGAGCCTGCCGCGCCCGACCTGGGCGAGTGCGGAGAACACGGCGGGCCCGGTCCGGGTGTCGCGGTGGCCGACGGCGACCGCGGTGCCGGGCTCGCCCGGCGTGGGGCCGCCCTGGTACCAGCCGACCAGCTTCGGCTTGTCCACGGGCGGCGTCTCGAGCTGCCGGTTCCGGTCGAGCCGGAGGGGTGCGACCGGGGCGTCGATCCCCAGGGAGGGCACCCGGAAGACCGTCGGCCGGGACCGGGGCAGCGGGCGGGGCGGCCGCGTCGGGGCGGCCGGCGCCGCGGCGTCCGCACGGCGCGCGCCGCGCCCGTCGGCCCGGGAGGAGTCCGCGCCCGGGGCCGCGACGGCGTCCGGCCCGCCCGCCCTGCCGGGCGCGACCGGTCCGCCGTCCGCACCGCACCGGGGCCACATCGTCACCAGGACGGCCACCAGCAGGGCCGTCCTGGCCAGGCGGTAGGCGCGGGTGCGGTGCCAGGGCCTGCGTCGGCGCCTACGCGGCACCATGGGGCCGGCGGCGGTTCAGCCGGAGGTACACGACACAGCCGACGGCGACCAGGCCCACGGCGGCCGCGCCGGCCACCGGCGCGTACGCGGCCGCCGTGTCGATGAGACCGCCGCCGCCCGCGTGCACCCCGCCCTTGGGTCCGTTCTGGTCGCCCTTCCCCCAGGCCGCGTCGTCGTGCCGGTTGTCGGTGATCTGCTCGCCGGGACCCCGCCCTTCGTGCTGGTCGCCACGGCAGTTGACCCGGAAGACCTTCTCCCTGGGCGCACCCCCCACGACCCAGGTGAGCCTGTACTGCCCGTCCGCCAGTCCGAGCGGATCGGTGTGACCGGCGCCCCCGGCGAGCTGGATGGTGCCGGCGACGGTGGCCGAGGTGGGCAGCGGGGGCTGCGGCGTGATGGTGTAGCCGATGGCGGGCAGCACGTCGAAGTTGACGGCGTCGAGGTAGAACCTGCAGACGACCGGATCGTCCTTGGAGACCCCGAAGGGCACGCCCACGCGGTGGATCCTGATGTCGCCGTTCTCCCCCTGGGCCACCGCCGCCGGCGCCGCCGCCCACGACGCGCCGGCCGCGGCGAGAGCGGTGAGAACGACGGTGGCGCCCGCGCGGGAGCCGAGGCTGCGTGGGGGTGTGAGGGTGGGCATGGATGTCCTCCGAGTCAGACGATTTTCATACAAATCGCTCTTTCGCCTGGACTCTGCGCCATGCACCCCGCGCTCGCGGGCACCGAAGCCCGGCGCGCCGCCAGAGATCGCTCGTGCGGCGCAATTCCGTACGTCCGCACCCCCTCCGCGCCCCTCGCCCTGGCACATCCCACGCGGGGGGCCCGGCGGTGCGACGACGTCAGGACCGCGCTCGGGGCCTCAGCGGGACGCCGGCCCGCCGGCCCCGAGTTCGAGAGCCCGGGTCACGGCAGCGGGGCCACGGCGGTCAGCTCGACGGGGATGCCGTTGAGCACCGCGTTGCCCGAGAGCGGGTCGAGCAGGCTGCCGTCGAGCAGCTGGTTGACGTTGACGCCGGGGTCGGTCGCGGCGTGCCGCAGACGGGTGCCGGGCCGGTCGTGGCCCCAGCCGTGCGGCAGGCTCACCACCCCGGGGCGGACGGCGTCGGTCACCTCGGCGGGGGCCACCACCTCTCCCCCGGCGCCCCTGACCCGTACGCCCGCGCCGTCGCGGACGCCGAGGCGGGCCGCGTCGTCGGGGTGGATGTGCAGGGTGCAGCGGTTGCTGCCGCCGGTGAGGGCGGGCACGTTGTGCATCCAGCTGTTGTTGGAGCGCAGGTGGCGCCGGCCGACCAGGACGAGCCCCGCGGGGCGCTCGTGCAGGGCCCGGCGGAGCCGGGGCAGGTCGCCGGCGATCGGCTCGGGCAGCAGTTCCACCTTGCCGCTGCGGGTCCGCAGCGGCTGCGGCAGGCGGGGGCGCAGCGGACCGAGGTCGATGCCGTGCGGGCGGGCGAGCAGCGCGGCCAGGGACAGCCCGTCGGCGCGGGCGCCGAAGCCGTCGCCGTACGGGCCGAGGCGCAGCATCATGTCGAGCCGCCGCTCGGGCCCGTTCTCACCGGTGAGCTGGGCGGCGAGTTCCCGCGGGTCGCGGCCGTGCACCGGTGAGTGCTCGTCCCGCACGGCCTTGCCGAGGGTCTGGTCGACGACCATGGCGTCGACGGCGCCGGGGTCGGTGCCGTGCCTGCCGCTCGCGGCGAGGATCAGCCGCGCGAGGATCTCGCTCTCCGCCATGCGGCCCGGCTCCAGCGGGACGGCGGGACGGGTGTAGCGGACCTGGTTGCGGACGGCGAGGGCGTTGAAGGCGAAGTCGTGGTGGGGGCTTTGGGAGGGCGGGGGCGGCGGCAGGACGACGTGCGCGTGCCGCGAGGTCTCGTTGAGGTAGGGGTCGACGCTGACCATGAAGTCCAGCCCGCTCAGGGCCTTGTCGAGCCGGTCGCCGTCGGGCGCGGAGAGCACCGGGTTGGCGGCGACGGCGATCAGGGCGCGCACCGGCGTGCCGTCGCCGGTGGCGGTGTCGATCTCCTCGGCGAGCGCGGAGAGCGGCAACTCCCCCTTCACCTCCGGGTGTCCGCTCACGCGGGAGCGCCACCGGCCGAGGGCGAAACCGCGTCCGGGACCGGCCGGCCGGGGCGTCCGGTCGGTGGCGGCCTGCGGGAAGAGGGCGCCGCCGGGCCGGTCGAGGTTGCCGGTGAGGACGTTGAGCACGTCGACCAGCCAGCTCGCGAGGGTGCCGTGCGGGACGGTGCAGCTGCCGATGCGGGCGTAGACGGCGGCGGCGGGGGCGGCGGCGAGTTCCCGGGCGAGGGTGCGGATCACCGCGGCGTCCAGGTCGCAGGCGGGGGCCACCGCCTCGGGGGTGAAGTCGCCGATCGCCTCGCGGAGTTCGCCCAGTCCCCGGACGTGCGGGGCCAGGTCCTTCAGATCGACCAGGTCCTCCGCGAAGAGGGTGTGCGCCGTCGCCGCGAGCAGCAGGGCGTCGGTGCCGGGACGGATCGCCAGGTGGCGGTCGGCGAGCCGGGCGGTGCGGGTGCGGCGCGGGTCCACGACGGTGAGCCGGCCGCCGCGGGCCCTGAGGGCCTTGAGCCTGCCGGGGAAGTCGGGTGCGGTGCACAGACTGCCGTTGGACTCCAGGGGGTTGGCGCCGATGAGGAGCAGGTGGCCGGTGCGGTCGAGGTCCGGCACCGGTATGGCGAGCGGGTCGCCGAACAGCAGGCCGCTGGAGACGTGCTTGGGCATCTGGTCGACGGTGGAGGCGGTGAACAGGCTGCGGGTGCGCAGGGCGGCGAGCAGGACGGGCGGGTAGAGGGCGCCGGCCACGGTGTGCACGTTGGGGTTGCCGAGGACCACGCCGACGGCGTCCGGGCCGTACCGCTCCACGACCGGGCGCAGGCCGGCGGCGACCCGGTCGAACGCCTCCTCCCAGCCGGCCTCCCGCAGACGGCCGTTCTCCCGGACGAGCGGGGTGCGCAGCCGGTCCGGGTCGCCGTCGACGGCGCCGAAGGAGGCGCCCTTGGGGCAGACGAACCCCTTGCTGAAGACGTCGTCCCGGTCGCCGCGGGCGCCGGTGACGCGGGTGCCCTCGACGGTGAGGGTCAGCCCGCAGGTGGCCTCGCACAGGGGGCAGATTCGCAGGGCGGTGCGGGACACGGGTCCTCCCGGAGGATCGGCGGCGGCGCGCCCGGGCGCGGACGGGCACGGCTGCGTCGCCCGGCGCGACGGACTCCGGGCCGAGCATACCGACCGGTATGCCCGGTGGGGAGTCCCGGCGCCCGGCCGCTCAGTCGAGCACCCGCCCCAGGTAGGCCCGCAGCAGCTCCCTGGTCTCGGCGATGACCGCCTCGTCGCCCTGCGGATCGACGCGGAAGGCCAGTTGGACGAGGGTGTCCGCGCTCTCCACTGCGACCAGGACGATGCGGCGCAGGTCCTCGTCCGGGGTGCGGGAGAGATAGCCGGCCAGCAGGTCGGTGAGCAGGTCGGCGACCCGGGTGTTGGGCTCGCCGCCGCGGGCGCCGACCGGGATCTGGTTGCCGAAGTCGATCAGGCAGAAGCCGGGCTCGGTGCGCTTCATGGCCAGGTACTCGTCCAGGACGGCGTCCATGGCGGCCCGCCAGTCCCCCGCCCCGCCGGCGCCGGGACGGCGCGGGGCGCCCCCGCCGCCGGCCTCCTTCAGCCGCCCGCTGACGCGCTCGACGTACCGTTCGAGGTTGCGCTGGGCGAGGGCGTCGGCCATCTGCCGCTTGTTGCCGAAGAAGCGGTAGACCGAGCCGATGGGGACACGGGCGCGCTCGGCGACGGCACGCGTGCTCAGGGCGTCGTAGCCGACCTCGTCGAGGAGTTCGGCGCAGGCGTCCAGGATCCGGGTCAGCCGTTCGGCGCTGCGCCGCTGGACGGGGGCGCGGCGGAGCGATGTCGCGTGGGGCACGGGCCTCATGATGCCTTTCCGCAGGGGTCCGGTGAACCTCGCCCCCTGGTACGGGGAAGGGCGGGCCGTGCGCTCATCCGCCGGCGGCCGGGGTACGCCCGCCGGTCGCGGACCGCGCGGTCCCCGCCTCCGCGTCCGACACCGTGATGTCGGCGGTGCTCTGGACCGGTCTGCCGCGGACCGCCCACACGGTGCCGTCGTCGGCGTACAGCCGGGCGGTGACGCGGTGGGTGCCGCGCGGGACCAGCCGGCCGGGCAGGTGGTACGCCGGGGTGCGCAGCCGGGCGACCCGGCGGCCGTCGACGAGGAGGACGACGAGCCCGCGCCCGGTGACCGCCGCCGGCCGCGCGCCCGGCGGGGAGCAGCGGAAGCGGCGGAAGGCCAGCCGCACGTCCCAGCCGCCGGCCGGGTCGGGGGTGACCTCGACGCCGACCCCGGGCGCGTCCTTCCCGGCGACTTCGCGCAGATGCCGGCCGGACTCGTCGGTGTCGTCCAGGACCTTCCCCACGGGCGACGGCGGGGCCGTGCCCCCGTGCGCCTCGCCGGCCGCGCAGGCGCCGAGCGGCAGCAGGGCGCACGCCGCGAGTGCGGTGAGAGGTCCGCGCGCCCACTTCTTCCACGACATGGCGGGGAGCGTAGAACACCCTTCCGGCACGCCGGATCCACCTGAGGTCGGGTTCGCGCCCTACCCCGGGGGGAGGACCCGGCCCTCTTGCGCGGCGGCCCCCCTCATTCCTACGGTGTTGCATAGGAATCGGGGACGCAAGGGAGCGATCATGAGCGGGGACGCGCGGAAGACCGCCGAGGGGCTGGCGTACCTCACCGGGTTCGGCAACGAGCAC
Source organism: Streptomyces sp. NPDC006193 (assembly GCF_040613915.1). Lineage (NCBI taxonomy): Bacteria > Bacillati > Actinomycetota > Actinomycetes > Kitasatosporales > Streptomycetaceae > Streptomyces > Streptomyces sp. NPDC006193. Next base: position 55,856 of record NZ_JBEXTB010000027.1, on the reverse strand, counting down.
GCCTCCGAGGCGGTGCCGGGCGCCCTGCCCGAGGGCCGCAACTCGCCGCAGCGGGCGCCGCTCGGCCTGTACGCGGAGCAGCTGAGCGGCACGGCGTTCACCGAGCCGCGGGCGCACAACCGCCGCTCCTGGCTGTACCGGGTCCGTCCCTCGGCCGCGCACCCGGCGTTCACCCGCACCGGCAACGGCGCGCTGCGCACGGCCCCCTTCACCGAGACCGTGCCCGACCCCAACCGGCTGCGCTGGAACCCGCTGCCGGACCCGCCTGCGGGCACCGACTTCCTCGCCGGCCTCTGGACGCTGGGCGGCAACGGGGACGCGGCCCAGCGCACCGGCATGGCCGTGCACCTGTACCACGCCAACGCCTCGATGGAGCGGGTCTTCTCCGACGCCGACGGGGAGCTGCTGATCGTGCCGGAGCGGGGCGGGCTGCTGCTGCACACCGAGTTCGGCCGGCTGCATCTGGAGCCGGCCCACGTGGCGTTGATTCCCCGTGGGGTGCGCTTCCGTGCGGAGCTGCTGGACGACTCCGCCCGCGGTTATGTGTGCGAGAACTACGGTGCGCCGTTCCGGCTGCCCGAGCTCGGCCCCATCGGCGCCAACGGGCTCGCCAACGCGCGGGACTTCCGCGCCCCGGTGGCCGCGTACGAGGACGTCGAGGGCCCGGTGGAGGTGGTGAACAAGTTCTGCGGCAACCTCTGGACGGCGACCTACGACCACAGCCCCCTGGACGTGGTCGCCTGGCACGGCAACTACGTGCCGTACATCTATGACCTGCGCCGCTTCAATGTGCTCGGCACCATCTCCTACGACCACCCCGACCCGTCCATCTTCACGGTCCTCACCTCCCCGTCGGACACCCCGGGGCTGGCCGGCGTCGACTTCGTCGTCTTCGCCCCGCGCTGGCTGGTCGGCGAGGACACCTTCCGGCCGCCGTACTTCCACCGGAACGTGATGAGCGAGTACATGGGCCTGATCGAGGGCGCGTACGACGCCAAGGCGGAGGGGTTCGTGCCCGGCGGCGGCTCGCTGCACAACATGATGTCCGCGCACGGCCCCGACCGGGAGACCTTCGACAGGGCCAGCGCGGCCGAACTGGAGCCGCACAAGGTGGACGACGGGCTGGCGTTCATGTTCGAGACCCGCTGGCCGGTGACCCTCACCCCGCAGGCGGCCGGCGCGGACCACCTCCAGCGGCACTACGACGACGTGTGGCGGGGGCTGCAGCGCCACTTCCGCGCGTCCTGACGGCGTCGTTGCACACGACGGGCCCCGACCGGTACGGATAGCCCCGTGACCTCCTTCGCTCCGGATTCGATCGTCCTGAACCGCAAGCTGCCGCTGTGGTACCAGGTGTCGCAGTCGCTGCGCGCCTCGATACTGGGCCGCTCACCCGAGGACCCGCTGCGCCTGCCCACCGAGGAGCGGCTGGCGGAGCACTACGGGGTGAGCGTGCTGACCATGCGCCAGGCGCTGAAGGAACTGGAGGACGAGGGGCTGATCAGCCGGCACCGCAGGCGCGGCACGTTCATCGAGCCCGGGGCGCGGCGCGGGGCGCCCGTGCGGCTGCTGGGCTCGGTGGACGCGATCGTGGCCCAGCAGTCCGGGATGACGACCCGGCTGCTCGACCACGGCCCGGCGCCCGTGCCGGCCGGGCTCGCCGAGTACTTCCCCGGCCTCGCGCAGGTGGCGACGTACCACCGCCTGCGCAGCGACGAGAAGACCGGCGAGCCGACCAACCACGCGGTCAACCACATCCGTCCCGAACTGGCCGCGCGCATCGACCCGGAGGACCTGGTCCGCTGGCCCATGACCAAGGTGTTGCGGGACGTGGTGAAGGCGGACATCGGCCGGATCACGGACACCGTGGAGGCCCGGCTCGCCGACCCGGAGACGGCACGGCTGCTCGACGTCCCGCTGCTCAGCCCGATCCTGCACTACACCGGCGTCACGTACGACACCGCCGGCCGGGTGCTCGACGTGGCCGTCATCCACTACCGGGGGGACCGTTTCTCGTTCACCGTCACGCTGGACGCGACCTGATCCACCGGGCGGCTCAGGCCGTACCATGCCCAGCGTGACGCACGACGACGCTCCGCCGCTGGCGGACCTCATGCCGTGGTCCGTCGCACCCCCGCGGGTGGGCCGCACCTGGCCGACGGCGCCGGACCCGGCCTCGCTGAGAGCCCGCTGGGACGCCCTGCTCACGGCCGAAGGGGCGGACCGGGAAGCCCTGTTCGAGCCGAGCCGCGCCCGCACGCTCACCTCGGCGGTGGGCCGGCTGCCCGGCCGGTCCGGCGGCACGGAGCGGCTGGCGCGCGCCGCGGGCCCCTGCGCGGAGCCGGTCCGGGTGCTCGCGGCTCCCTTCGACGAGCAGTGGCTGATCCCGGACCACCGGCTGATCGACGCGGCCCGCCCGGAGCTGTGGCGGGTGGCGGACGCACAGCAGGTGTTCACGGCGGAGACGGGCGACCCCGGCCTCCCGCTGCTCGCGACGCCGTTCCTGCCCGTCCTGCGCACCGGCCGCGTCCGCCCCCTCCACCGCCGCCCCGGCGGCCGGGAACCCAACCTGGCCCCCGGCCTGACGGACCTGCTCGCGGCCCGCCTGGGAGGACCGCCCCCGCCCGCCGCGGACGTGCTGGCCTGGATCCTGGCGGTCGTCCGCCCCGACCTCACCGTCCCGCTCACCGAGGACGCCGGCCTGTGGGCCGCGGGCGTGGACCTGGGCCGCCGCATGCTGCGGCTGATGCTGCGCGACGGCGAACGCCCCAAGCTGCCGGGCGGCCGCCGGCCGTACGTCCGCGCTCCCCTGCCGGGCCTCCCCTCCCCCCGGCCCCGCCCCGGCGGGGGGATCGCGCCGCTCACCCCGCACTACGACCGGGACGAGGAGACCCTGCACCTCGGCGAGGGGCGGATCTCCCCCGTGCCGCCGGAGGCCTGGGACCACGAGGTGGCCGGAGTCCGGGTGCTCGAGGTCTGGTGCGCGGCCCGCACCGCCCCGGCCGAGCCGGGCACGCTGGCCGCGATCCGCCCGGCGGCCTGGCCGCAGACCTGGACGTCACAGCTGCTGGAGCTGATCACCGTACTGGCGCTGCTGGCGGAGGTGCGGGCGCAGCGGGCCGAGTTGCGGGTGACGTCACAGATCACCGCGGCCGGCCTGCGGGAGGCGGGCGTCCTTCCGGCGCCCGAGCCGGCCCGCCGGCCCGCCTCGGTCCTGGACCACCGGGAGGAGGGCCCGGAAGGACAGCTCGCCCTGCTCTGACCTCCCCCTCCCGCGTCCCAGGCCGCCCGCCCGGGAGAGCCGGGCCCGGCGACGGCGCCGCGAAGGCGCGGGCCGCGTCCCGCGGCGCCGGGAACGCCCGCCGGCGACCGGCGCCCCCGGCCCGCCGGTGCGCCCCGGCTCGACCCGGGCGGGCCCGGCCGGCACAGGGTGCGGCCCGGCCGCCACGCGGCGACGGCGGGACACCGCGGCCCGGCGGCCCGCTGCGCCCGCGGGCGCCCGCGCCGAACCGGCACGCGGCCGCCCCCACCCCCGCCTCGGGTCAGCGCGGCGTGAAGGCGTCGAGGACCCGTTCCAGCGCCCGTTCGAACACCGCCTCCAGGTCGACCGGTCCCGCGTCCTCCAGGAACGCGGCGGCCATCCTGGGGTAGGCCCCGGAGGCGATCCGGCTGCTCAGGTAGGCGATGCGCGCCGCGTTCTCCTCCTCCTGCGACCACGGCAGGGCGCGGACCCGCTCGGCGGTGTCGAGTTCGTTGCGGACGTACGTCGTCACCACGCCGTTGAGCATGGCGATCAGCTCGAACTTGGTGCCGTAGGACGCGTCCAGCGGGTCCAGGCAGGCCAGGCAGTGCTCCAGATGGCGCAGGGCGTGCGGGCTGAAGCCGTACACCGGGGACATCAGCCGCGGCAGCCACGGGTGACGGTGCATCAGATCGCGCGTCTGCCGTGCCACCCGGAGCATGTCGGCCCGCCAGTCGCCGCACGGCTCCCACAGCTCGTGCTCGGCGGCGGCCGCGTCCACCATCAGCTCGTACAGGTCCTCCTTGCGGGGGACGTAGTTGTACAGCGACATGGTGCCGCAGCCGAGTTCGGCCGCCACGTGCCGCATCGACACCGCGTCGAGCCCCTGCGCGTCGGCGATCCGGACGGCCGCGGCGGCGATGTCGTCACGCGTGTACGCCGGTCTGGGGCCCCGGCCGGCACGCTCCGGGCGCGCCCAGATCACCTCGGGGGCGGCCCGTCGGACTGCCATCGGTCATCACCTCGCCACCATCCTAGTTACGTACGGCGTACGTAGTGCGGTAGGGTCAGCGCATGATTACTACGTACGCTGTACTTAGTGAGGGCCTGGAGAAGCGTTTCGGCGCCGTCCGGGCCCTGCGGGGGCTGGATCTGGCCGTCGCCGAGGGCACCGTGTGCGGGCTGCTGGGCCCGAACGGGGCGGGCAAGACCACGGCGGTGCGGCTGCTGACCACGCTGCTGCGACCGGACGCGGGCTCGGCGCGGATCGCCGGGCACGACCTGGTGCGGGAGCCGGCGGCCGTGCGCCGCCGGATCGGGGTCGCCGGCCAGTACGCCTCGGTGGACGGTGACCTCACCGGCCGCGAGAACCTCCGCCTGTTCGCCCGGCTGCACCGGGTGCGGGGTCCGGCCGCCCGCGCGGACGAGCTGCTGGAGCGGTTCGGCCTCGCGGAGGCCGCGGACCGGAAGGCGTCGGCGTACTCGGGCGGCATGCGGCGCCGGCTGGACCTGGCGGCGAGCCTCGTGCGCCGTCCCGACGTGCTCTTCCTGGACGAGCCCACCACCGGGCTCGACCCGGCCGGCCGCGCCCGCGTGTGGCAGGCCGTGCGGGACCTGAAGGAGGACGGCACGACCGTGCTGCTGACCACGCAGTACCTGGACGAGGCCGACCGGCTCGCCGACAGCATCGCCCTGATGGACCGGGGACGGGTCGCGCACACCGGTTCGCCGGCCGGTCTCAAGGCGCTCATCGGGTCGTACGCGGAGGCGGTGGTCGCGGACGGCGACGCGCTGGCGGGGGCGGCGGCCGTCCTCCACCGGCTGACCGGCTCCGAGCCCGTGGTCGACCGCGGACGCAACACCGTCGGCGCGGCCGGCGCCGACCGGACCCTGACCCTGCCCCGCCTGGTGCGGGAACTGGACGCGGCCGGCGTGCCGTTGCTGGACGCGAGCATCCGGCCGCCGGCCCTCGACGACGTCTTCCTGCGGCTCACCGGCGAACCCACCCACGGCAAGGAGCACGCGGCGTGAACGCATGGGCGTACGACGGACTGGCGATGACGGGCCGGCAGCTGCGCCGGGTGCGCAACAACCCGGGCCTGGCGGTCCTCACCCAGATGATGCCGGTCAACCTGCTGCTCTTCTTCGGCTACGTGTTCGGCAGCGCGCTGGCGATGCCCGGCCGCGAGTACCGCTCCTTCCTCGTGCCCGGACTGCTCGTCGCCACCGCCGCCGGCGGCCTGATGACCGGCATGTTCCAGGCCGCCCAGGACACCCACCGCGGGGTGGCGGACCGGTTCCGCACGATGCCGGTGAGCCGGGCCGCGGTACCGCTCGGGCAGGCCGTCGCGGACCTCGTCGTCACGGCCGTCGGGACGGTGCCGCTGCTGCTGGCCGGCCTCGCGGTGGGCTGGCGGATCGAGGGGTCCGCGGGCGGGGCGGCCGGCGGCGTCGGGCTGCTGCTGCTCTTCCGGTTCGCCTGCACCTGCGCCGGGATGCTCCTCGGCCTGCTCACCCGCAGCGAGGAGGCCGCGGGTCAGCTCGGCGCCGCCTCCTTCGTGCTGCCGCTGCTGTCCGACGCGTACCTCCCGACCGGCGGCCTGCCGGGCTGGCTGCGCGCACTCGCCGAGTGGAACCCCATCAGCGCCGTCACGACCGCGCTGCGGGACCTGTTCGGCAACGCCCCGGTCCCTGCCGGCGCCGCCTGGCCGGTGGCCCACCCGGTCGCCGGGGCGCTCGCCTGGAGCCTCGCCCTGACCGCGCTGTCCCTGCCGCTCGCAGTACGCCGGTACGCGCGCGGCGAGTGACGCCGCGCTGCTGACAGGGGCGCCGCTCAGGGGCCATGATCCCGGCATGGACCAGCAGCCCCTGCCCCTGGAGGGCATCACCGTCGTCGCCGTCGAACAGGCCGTCTCCGCGCCCTTCGCGACCCGGCAGCTCGCCGACCTGGGCGCCCGGGTCGTCAAGGTGGAGCGGATCGACGGCGGCGACTTCGCGCGCGGCTACGACACGGCGGCCCGCGGTCTCGCCTCGCACTTCGTGTGGTGCAACCGGGGCAAGGAGTCCATCGCGCTGGACCTGAAGGACCCGCGCGGCCTCGACGTGGTGCGGCGGCTGGTCGCGGACGCGGACGTGTTCGTGCAGAACCTCGCGCACGGCGCCGCCGCCCGGCTGGGGCTGGACGCGGCCGCGCTGTGCGCCGCCCACCCGCGGCTGGTCGCCGTCGACATCTCCGGCTACGGCGCTTCGGGGCCGTATGCGGACAAGCGGGCGTACGACATGCTCGTGCAGTGCGAGGCGGGGCTGGTGTCGGTGACCGGGACGCCGGAGCAGCCGGTGAAGGCGGGGATCCCGGCGGCGGACATCGCGGCGGCCATGTACGCGTTCTCGGGGGTGCTGGCCGCTCTGGTGCGGCGCGGCACGACCGGACGGGGCGGGCCGGTGGAGGTGTCCATGCTGGAGGCGCTCGCCGAGTGGATGGGGCATCCCCTGCACCACGCGCTGCACGGCGGCGAGCCGCCGGCGCGCACCGGGCTGGCGCACGCCGTGATCGCGCCGTACGACGCCTATCCGACGGCGGACGGCGGGCGGGTGCTGCTGTCGGTGCAGAACGACCGGGAGTGGCAGCGGCTGGCCGGGCAGGTCATGGGCCGCCCGGACCTGGCCGCGGACCCGGCGTTCGCCACGAATGCCGCCCGGGTGGCGCACCGGGAGCGCACCGACGCGCTGGTCGCGGGGGCGCTGGAGGCGCTGGGGAGCGACGAGGCCCTGGCCCGGCTGGAGGCGGCGGGCATCGCCTGCGCGCGGCTGCGGGACGTGCGCGGACTAGCGGAGCATCCGCAGCTGGCGGCCCGGGACCGGTGGCGCCGGGTGGGGTCGCCGGCCGGGCCGCTGAAGGCGCTGCTGCCTCCGCTCACGCTGCCGGGCGGTGAGGAGGCGCGGATGGGCGACGTGCCCGCACTAGGACAGCACACCGGGGCGCTGCTGCGTGCCGTGGGGATGACGGACGACGAGATCGCAGCGCTGCGCCGGGACGGTGTGGCGGCCTGAGCGCGGGCGCCCTGCGGCGGCCGGTCCAGGATCGCTCGGTGGCGGTCCGGCAGCCGGTCAGTGGCCGCCGAACAGGGAGCGGCGCAGCCGGCGCAGCGGCGCGAAGAGGGAGACGCGGCTGACCCGCGCGCCCCGGTCGCTGCGCTGGTGCACGGAGTCACGCGCCGTCAGTTCACGCATCAGCGAGATCGCCTCCACCGTCTCCCGCTGCGGTACGGCGGGACCCGCCAGCACCGACAGATGACGGTCGAGACGCCTGCTGGTCGCGCTGCTCCCGCAGGTGATCGCAGGAACCCTGGCCCTGCTGCGCACTGTTATCTGCTCCATGTCACTCCCCACCCGTACGAGTCCACCCGGCCCGGGCAGGGTAACCCTATCGTCCCGGTGCGGCACGCGTGCATCTCGGCCACAGGAATCACCTTCCCCTTAAGGGGGTTGACCATCCCTCGCCGACTACTCTCCGAATCCGAGCGATTTCAGGGTGAGTTGGACAATCGGCTGCCCGGTGGGCCGAGCTGACCCACCGTCAGGTTCGACAGTCACGGCGAGTGACGTCGAGGCGGGATCGAGGCCTCTGGCGACCAGGGGCGTGTCGGCCGCGAGGAGCCCGAGGGAACGCGGCTGCGCCCGGGGACGCATGAGCCAGAGCTGGTGCACGCGCCCGCGGGGCGGGGCGCCGTACCCGCCGAGGGTGACCACGGCCTCCCGGCCAGAGGCGGAAGCGATCACTCCGATACTGCGGCCCCGCGCGTCCTCGCTGCTCGCCGCGCGGGCGTCGGGAGCGGCCAGAACGTGGGCGATCTCACGTGCCCGGTCCCGCTCGGCGGCGAGCCGGCCCTCCGTCCGGTGTGCCTGCACCGCGAACAGGGAGGCCACGACGAGCGCGGCGGCGGCCGTGGCGGTGGCGAACGGGACGAGGAGGGGCCGCCGCCGTGCGGTGCGGGCCCGGCGCGGCGGCGGCTGCGCACCCCACACGTGCGGCGGCAGCTGGGCGGCGCGCTCCCGGGCGGGCGTCCGCTCCTGCGGGGTGGTGCGGACGGCGGCCAGCACCCGCTCGCGCAGGGCGGCGGGCGCCGGGGCCGCCGCGGACCAGGCGAGCCGCACCGCGTCCTCGGCCAGGTCCCGCACCTCGGCGGCGCAGCGGTCGCAGGACGCCAGGTGCTTCTCGAAGCGGCGCCGCTCCCCGGGTTCCAGGGCGTCGAGCGCGTAGGGCGCGGCGAGGGAATGCAGGTCCCCGCGGCGCAGCAGCTTGCCGAGGATGCTCATGCGGCGCCTCCCAGGCACTCGCGCAGCCGGGAGAGTCCGTCGCGCATCCGCGTCTTGACCGTGCCGAGCGGCAGCGAGAGCCGCTCGGCCACCTCGCGGTAGGTGTAGCCGTCGTAGTAGGCCAGGGTGACCGACTGGCGCTGCAGCGCGGTGAGCCGGTCCAGGCAGCGGCGCACCCACTCGCGTTCCAGGCCGGCCTCGACCTCCTCGAAGACGTGGTCGAAGGCGACGTCGCCGGCACGCAGGGCCTCGCGCTGCTCGCGCTCCCCGGCCGCGCGGGCGCTGCGCACCCGGTCCACGGCCCGGCGGTGGGCGAGGGTGAGCACCCAGGACAGGGCACTGCCCCGGCCGGGGTCGAACCGGGCGGCGGAGCGCCACAGTTCGAGCAGCACCTCCTGGGCGACCTCCTCGGACTGCGCGGGGTCGCGCACCACCCGCCGCACGAGCCCGTACACCGGCCCGGACACCAGCCCGTACAAGTCCTCGAACGCCCGCTGGTCGCCGCGGGCCACGAGCACCAGCAGCTCGTCCGCCTGCATGCCGGCCCCCTCTCCGTGGCCGCAGCCGGCCCTTCCCCGCGCACCGCGCATCCGCACCGAGACACACCTCCCGGAGGACTTACGGATCGGCGGGCCGAAAACGCGGGTCTCCGGGCGGCGAAAAGTTTTTTCCCCGCGGACCGATCCGAACGGCGCGCCCGCTCCGTATACCCGTCCGACAAAGGCAAGCAGGCACTGAGGACGGACGGCATGACACCTCTCTTCTCCAGGAGCGGCACAGGACGCACGGGCCTGGTCACGCTCATCTGCGGCGCGCTGGCAGCCGGAGGGCTCGCAGCCGCCGGCGCCGCCGCACTGGAACCCGGGGCGGCCTCCGCCTCCTCCCACCGGGAGGCCCCGCTGATCTCGGGCACCCCGCAGTACGACAACACCGACCTGTACGCGTTCGTCAGCCCGGACAAGCCGGACACGACGACGATCGTGGCCGACTGGATCCCGTTCGAGGACCCGGCGGGAGGGCCCAACTTCTACACGTTCGCGGACGACGCGCAGTACGACCTGCACATCGACAACAACGGTGACGCGCGGGGCGACCTGGTGTTCCGCTACACCTTCAAGACCCGCACCAGGAACGGCAACACGTTCCTGTACAACACCGGTCCGGTCACCAGCCTGGACGACCCGGACCTGAACGTCACGCAGACGTACGACATCGAGCTCATCCGGCTCAAGAACGAGCACGTGATGTCGAGGACGAAGGTCGCCGACGATGTGCCGGTGGCCCCGTCGAACGTCGGCAAGGCCTCCATGCCGGACTACGGCAAGCTGCGCGCGCAGGCCGTGTACCGGACCGCGGGCGGCGCCGCGACCTTCGCCGGGCAGGCCGACGACCCGTTCTTCCTGGATCTGCGCGTCTTCGACCTGCTGTACGGCGGCAACCTCAGCGAGGTCGGCCGGGACACCCTCAAGGGCTACAACGTCAACAGCATCGCCCTCCAGGTGCCGAACGATCTGATCCGCGAGTCCGAGCACCAGCCGGTCGTCGGCATCTGGTCCACGACCCAGCGCCGCAACGCCCGCGGTTACTACAGCCAGGTCTCCCGCCTGGGCAACCCGCTGGTCAACGAGGTCGTCAACCCGCAGAAGGACAAGGACAGGTTCAACGCGTCGCAGCCCGCCCACGACGCCCAGTTCCTGAAGAACGTGACCGACCCCGAACTGCCGAAGCTCATCGAGTCCATCTACAAGATCAAGGCGCCGGCCGGACCGCGCAACGACCTGGTCGACGTCTTCCTCAAGGGCGTCAAGGGCCTCAACCAGCCCCCGAACGTGCGGGCCTCGGAGGAGCTGCGGCTGAACACCTCCGTCAAGCCGAGCATGCACCCCAAGCGGCTGGGCGTCCTGGACGGCGACAACGCGGGCTTCCCGAACGGCCGCCGGCTCACCGACGACGTGATCGACGCTTCGCTGCAGGTCGTGGAGGGCGAACTGGTCGGCTCCAAGAACGATCTGGGTGACGCGGTCGACGAGAACGACCGGAAGTTCGAGAAGTCCTTCCCGTACGTCGCCGAGCCCACGGCCGGCTCGCGCGGCCGGCTCGCCAAGGGCACGACCGCGGGGACGGACGTCCGCAGCCAGCTCGGGGACGCCCTCCAGCCGGCCGGCTCCTCCGCCGCCGGGTCCGGCGACACGATGCTGATCGCCGCCTCCGCGGCCTCCGGCGCGGCCGGGATCCTGCTGATCGGCACGGCGTTCGCGTGGTGGCGCCGGCGCATGCAGCGCGCGTACTGACCCCCGCACCCCCAGACCGGCGCGGCCCGTGTTCCCCCTCCCCCCACGACGGGCCGCGCCTCCCACACGAACCACGGAGGACGAGGCATGGGCCCGCGCACGCAGGACGACGAGAAGGACGGGCGGAGGGCGCCGACGGCCGGCCACGCGCCCCCGCCCCCGCCTGCCCCTCGGGCAGCGGGCGCGGCGGCGACCGGGGCGGGGACCGGGGCGGGTACCGGGGACGTGCGCACCGGCGAGCAGAGGACCGGCACCGGCACCGGCTCGGGTACCGGCGCCGGTGCCGGCTCGGGTGCGGGCGGGGCCGATGAGCGGGTCGTCGCCGTTCGCCGGGCCGGCGCCCTCGGGCGGCGGTGGCATGCCGGCCGGCTCGCCGGCGGCGCCGTCCTGCTGGCCGTCGCCCTGACCGGCGGTGCGATCGCCCTCGGCGCGGGCCGGGAGCCGGCGTCCGTGCCGGTCGCCGCCGACGCCTCCGGCGCCGTCGATCCCGGCATCCTGGGCGGCGGGAACCTGGACGCGGGCGTCACCGCGCTCCAGGCGCACCTGCGGTCCCAGCCGAAGGACTCCGCGAGCTGGGCCGCCCTCGGCCTGGCCTACGTCGAGCAGGCCCGGACGAAGGGCGATCCGTCCCGCTACCCGCAGGCGGAGCAGGCGCTGCGGCGGTCCCTGTCGCTGACCCCGGACAGCGACCAGGCCCTGGCCGGCCGCGCCGCCCTCGCCGCCGCCCGGCACGACTTCCCGCACGCCCTGTCCTTCGCCGACGCGGCCCTGCGGCGCAACCCGTACAACGAGCGCGCCCTGTCCTCCCGCATCGACGCCCTGGTCGAACTCGGCCGCTACGCCGAGGCGTCCGAGGCGGCCAAGACCGCCGACACGCGCAAGCCGAGCGTGCCCGTCTTCACCCGGTACGCGTACGTGCACGAGCTGCGCGGCGACGTCAGAACGGCGCGCCGGGTCCTGGAACAGGCCCTGGCCACCGCCACGTCGCCGGGGGACACCGCGTACGTGGCCGCCCAGCTCGGCCAACTCGCCTTCAGCAGCGGGGACCACCGCTCGGCCCTCGCGTTCTACGCCCGCGCCCTCGCCGCCGACGACGGCTACCTCCCGGCGCTGGAGGGCCGGGCCCGCGCGCAGGCGGCGAGCGGTGACCGCGCCGCGGCGATCAAGGGGATGGAGCTGGTCGTCGCGCGGTGCCCGCTGCCCGGCCCGCTCGTCCTGCTGGGCGAGCTGTACGAGGCCCGCGGCGGCGCCGGCGACCGGGCGCGCGCCCGGCGGCAGTACGCGCTGGTCGACGCCTGGACCGCACTGGCCCGCGCCAACGGCGTCGACGCCGACCTGGACACCGCCCTGGCCGCCGCCGACCACGGCGACAAGGCGGCCGCCCTGCGCGCGGCCCAAGCCGAGTGGGCCCGCCGGCACACCGTGCACACCGCGGACGCCCTCGCCTGGGCGCTGCACGTCAACGGCCGTGACGCCGAGGCCCTGCCGTACGCCCGCCGGGCCACCGCCACCGGCTACCGCAACGCGGCCTTCCTCTACCACCGGGGTGTGATCGAACGGGCCACGGGCCACCGGGCGGCCGGCCGTGCCTCGCTGACCGCGGCCCTGGAGCTGAACCCCGGTTTCTCCCCGCTGGGCGCCGCCCGGGCCCGCACGGCACTGGAGGGAGCCGAGTGAAGCCGCGTCCGCTGTGCCTGCTGCTGCTCGCGGTCGGGGCGCTCGTGCTCCTTCCCGCCGGCGCCGCGAGCGCGCACCCCCTGGGCAACTTCACCGTCAACCGGTACGACGGCCTGGTCGCCGCTCCGGGGCAGCTCCGCGTCGACCACGTGGAGGACCTCGCCGAGATCCCGGCGACCCAGGCCGGACCGGAGGTCGAACGGCTGGGTCTGCGCGCGTGGGCCCGGCAGCGCTGCGCGCGGGCCGCCGCGGGCAGCAGGCTCACCGTGAACGGCCGTGCCGTCGCTCTGACGGCAGGCCGCGCCACCGCGCGCCCGCGCCCCGGCCAGGCCGGGCTGGACACGCTGCGGGTGGAGTGCCGGCTGACCGCCGCGCTGCCCCGCACCGGCGCCGTCGCCCTCGGCTTCCGCAGCGCGGGCGCCGCCGGCGGGCCCGGCTGGCGGGAGATCACCGCGCGGGGCGACCGTATGCGGCTGCTGGCGACGGACGTGCCGAGGACGTCGGTCTCCCGTGAACTGACGGTCTACCCCCGCGACCTGCTGTCCTCTCCGGCCGACACCTCCACGGCCTCGGTGCGGGTGCGGCCCGGCGGCCCGGCGCTCGCCGGGGACGCGTCGCGGCGGGACGCCCCGGGCGCCGGTGTGCTGCCCCGCGGCGCCGACCGCTGGACCCGGGCCCTGGACGGCCTGGTGGCCCGGCAGGATCTGACCGTCGGGTTCGCGGCGCTGGCGCTGCTCGTCGCGGTCGCCCTGGGGGCGATGCACGCGCTCGCGCCGGGCCACGGCAAGACGCTGATGGCCGCGTCGGCGGCGGCGCGCGGCGGCCGGGCCCGGCCGCGGGACGTGCTGCCGCTGGCCGCCTCGGTCACCGTGACCCACACCCTCGGCGTGGTCGCCCTGGGCCTGCTGGTCACGGCCGGTTCCGCCGCCGCGCCCGCGGTGCTCTCCTGGCTGGGCGTCGCCAGCGGCGCCCTGGTGCTCGCGGCGGGTGTGACGCTCGTGCGCCGGGCCTGGCGCCATCGCGTGCACGCCGCCGCCCCCGCGAGGCCCCTCGAACCGGTGAGCCGGCGGGAGTTGGCGGCCGTGGGCACCGGTGGTGGGGCCGTGCCCCACCATCACCACCACGACGGTGTGGAACACACCCATGGAAGCAGCGCCCACACCCACGAGGACCACACTTACGAAGGCCCCGCCCACACCCACGAAGGCTTCGCCCACACGCACGAGGCCCACACCCACGGAGGCCGCACCCACACCCACACGCACGGCGGTCACACGCACACGCACGCCCTCGCGCCCACCCTCCGCGGCACGATCCTGCTCGGGTTCGCCGGCGGACTGGTGCCCAGCCCGTCCGCCGTCGTCGTGCTGGTGGGCGCGGCCGCGCTCGGCAAGGCGTGGTTCGGGCTGCTGCTGGTCGTGGCCTACGGCGCGGGTCTCGCGCTGACCCTCACCGCGGCCGGGTTCGCGGTCGTGCGGCTGGGTTCGGGCGCGGCCCGGCTGCTGGAGCGCCGCCCGCGCTGGTCCGCCCACCCGCTGGCCGCCCTGGCGCGCCGTGCCCTGCCGCTCGTCTCCGCACTGGTCGTGGTGGCGCTGGGCGCCGGGTTGGTGCTGCAGGGCGCCGCGTCCGCGCTCGGCTGAGCGCCGCCGCGGGGAGCGCGGGCCCGGCGCGGGCGCACGCGGAGGACGGGCCCCCGGGAACGGGTGCGCCCCCCCGGTCGCCTGTACGGCGTCCGGTCGCCTGGACGACGGCGACGGAGGCCCCGGGGGCGGGACCTCCGTCTCTCCGCCGGGCCCGCCCGGCGGAACGGCCCCGACAGCTTCACCCTGGCGGGTGAGCCCGTACGGGTCAGGCCGCGTTCGTGAGCACCGGCAGGTAGCCGCCGGACTGGCCGGCCGCGGTCGGGTGGTACGACTCGCCGATGTTCAGCCAGTTGACGCTGTGCAGCCAGGAGTTGCCGGAGCAGATCTCGTGGCCGGAGAACGTGGTGCGGACGTCGCCGAAGACGAAGTTGTGGGCGGCGGCGCGGGCCCTGACGGTGGTGTTGAGGTAGTCGGCCGCGTCGTTGATCGCGGACCGCTTGGTCTCGGAGAGGCCGAGGCAGCTCTGGCCGAGCAGGTAGAAGCGGGGGTAGCCGATGACGACCACCCGGGCGGCGGGGGCTTTGGCGCTGATGGCGTTGTAGACGGCGTCCAGCTTGCCGGGGAGCGTGTTGGCGACGTACGCCCTCGCCGTGTCGATCTTCGAGAGGCAGCCGCTGTCGGACTGGATCACACAGGTCGTCATGACGTCGGCGAATCCGGCGTCGTTGCCGCCGATGGTGATGGACACCAGCGAGGTGGAGGAGTTGAGCGAGCCGAGCTGGCCCGAGAGCACGTCGTCCGTCTTCGCGCCCGAGCAGGCGTTGAAGGCGAACGAGGAGGGGCTGTGGGCGGCGCTCCACAGGTAGGGGTAGGCCTTCGTGCTGCGGTTGCAGCTGCCGCTGGAGCTGATGTAGCTGCCGGCGCCCACTCCGGAGGAGTAGGAGTCGCCGAGCGCAACATAGCCGCCGGCCGCCGTCGTCGACGCCTGCGCCGAAGCGGCCCCGGTGAGACCGAGGCCGGCGGCGAGGAGGAGCGAGGTCACGAATCCGGTAAGTCGGGAACGTCTCATGGAACCTCCCTTTAGCAGCATCTCTGCCGCAACTGTCGTAGCAACTACGCGTGTTGACGGGAAGTGTTCATGCCAAAACTTTTGTGATCTCAACAGGATCGACCCGAGACGTTCACCGCTCATGTATTGCGTGTACATGTCATTCGTGGTGACGGCACGTCACCCCCGGAGGCGGCCGCACGGGTGTGTTCTTGACGGCCGCCCAGGTCTGCGCCACATTGAAGCCCGGCATCCGGCGCGTCGGGGGGCGAAGTCGTCAAATGCAGACGTCACGCATCAGGACACCTTCGCCGGACGGCGCCGAGGCGGGCCCCGAGCGGGCGCGGCCGGGGGCGGGGAGGAACCTGTCGCCGCTGCTCGCCGGTGCCGCGACCGCCGTCGCGACGGCCGGCGCACTGCTCGCGCTCACCGGCTCCGCCTCACCTCTGCGCGCCCCGTGCACCCTGTTCTTCCTGCTCGCGGCGCCGGCCGCGCCGATCGCCGCGGCGCTGCGCGGGCTGGATCGCTTCGCCCGGACGCTGGCCGCTCTTGCGGGCGCCGTCGTGGTGAACATGCTGGTGGCCCAGGGCATGCTGGCCGTGCACCGCTGGTCGGCCCGTGGCGGGGTGGCCGCGGTGACCGTGCTGAGCCTGCTGCTTCTCCTCCTGGTGCTGCTCGGGGAACTAATTTCCGGAAAACGCACCCAAAAGTGAATGAGATGGGCCAAGGTTGTGTTACGGCCGAACCAGCAGAAATGTGAGGCAGCCATCCGGGTCTTGTCTCTCGGGTCCAGCCGTTGACACCGTCAGAGATCTCACCCGCACCGGCTCGTCGGCACGCGGCTCCAGGGGAGGGCTCAGGGCCACGGCGTTTCCGGCGCGGGGCGCGGTAGGGGGGTGCCGTGCTCGGTGACCGCAGTCGTGACCGAGTCGTGCCGCGCGACCGGCTGCCGTCGTGTTCCGGCGGACCGGCCAGCTTTGCCAGCTCGTCCGCGGAGCGGCGGACCGCTTCGGACCCCGGTCCGAAGACCGGCTCACCGTGCCGAAGACGAGAACCCCCCTTTCGAACCGGAAACAGAGCCGGACCGCCCGGGGGCGGGCGGTCCACCGGACGAGAGGGAAAACGCTCATGAGTTCCGTACTGCGCCCGCCGAGTTCGGGCCAGGACCCGCTGCTCGCCGCCCGCTACCGGCCCATCTCCTCCCATCTGGCGATCACTCCGCCGGTGAGCGTGGTGATACCCGCCATGAACGAGGCGGAGAACCTGCCCTACGTCTTCAAGAGCCTCCCGGACTGGATACACGAGGTGGTCCTGGTGGACGGCAACTCCACGGACGGCACCGTCGACGTGGCCCGTTCCCTCCGGCCCGGCGTCAAGGTCGTCGCGCAGCAGGGCAGAGGCAAGGGCGACGCCCTGATCACCGGGTTCGAGGCCTGCACCGGCGACATCATCGTCATGGTCGACGCGGACGGCTCCGCCGACGGCGGGGAGATCGTGTCGTACGTGTCCGCCCTGGTCTCCGGCGCCGACTTCGCCAAGGGCTCCCGCTTCGCCAACGGCGGCGGCACGGACGACATGACCCTCGTCCGCAGGCTCGGCAACTGGGCCTTGTGCACCGTCGTCAACCGCAAGTTCGGCGCCCGCTACACCGATCTGTGCTACGGATACAACGCGTTCTGGCGGCACTGCCTCGACAAGATCGACCTCGACTGCACCGGCTTCGAGGTGGAGACGCTGATGAACATCAGAGTGGTCAAGGCGGGCCTGAAGGTGCAGGAGATCCCCAGCCACGAGTACCTGCGCATCCACGGCACGAGCAATCTGCGGGCCGTGCGCGACGGACTGCGCGTGCTCAGGGTCATCCTGAAGGAGCGCTCCAACCGGCGGGAACTGCGCCGCCAGGAACGCCGCTCCCCGCTGCTCGACACGGTGCGGGGAGAGGTCTCTTGACGGATCCCGGCATCTCCGTCGTGATCTGCGCCTACACCGAGGAACGCTGGGAGGACGTCCTCGCGGCGGTCTCCTCGGTGCGCGCGCAGTCGTACCCGGCGCTGGAGACACTCCTGGTCGTGGACCACAACCCGGCCCTGACGGACCGGCTGGCCCGCGAGTACGAGCGGACCGACGGCGTCCGCGTCCTGCCCAACGCCGGACCCCGCGGGCTGTCCGCGGGCCGCAACACCGGCATCGCCGCGGCCCGGGGCGAAGTGATCGCCTTCCTGGACGACGACGCCGTGGCCGAACGGGACTGGCTGCGCCGCTTCGCCGAGGGGTACGCCGACCCGCGCGTGGTGGCGGTCGGCGGACGCACCGAGCCGGTCTGGGCGTCCGGCCGGCGGCCGGCCTGGTTCCCGGAGGAGTTCGACTGGGTGGTGGGCTGCACCTACCGCGGGCTGCCGCCCGGCCGGGTCCGGGTCCGCAACGTCCTCGGCGGCAACGCCTCCTTCCGGCGCACGGCGTTCGAGGCGGCGGGCGGCTTCGCCACCGGCATCGGCCGCGACGGCGACCGCCGGCCGCTCGGCTGCGAGGAGACGGAACTGTGCATCCGCCTCGCCCGCGCCCTCCCCGGTGCCGTCCTGATCGTCGACGACCGCGCGGTGATCCACCACCGGGTGCCCGCACCGCGTGAGCGGTTCGCCTACTTCCGCACCCGCACCTACGCCGAGGGCCTGTCCAAGGCGCTGGTGGCGCGCAGCGTCGGCGCGGACAAAGGGCTGGAGTCCGAACGCCGCTACGCGACCCGCGTGCTGCCGGCCGGGGTCGCGCGAGGCGTCCGGGACGCGCTGCTGGGCCGGCCGGGCGGAGCCGGCCGCGCGGGCGCGATCGTCGCCGGGCTGCTCGGCGCGGCCGGCGGTTACGCGGTGGGCGCCCTGCGAGCCCGGCGGCGCGGCACGGCGTTCCCGGCAGCCCCCATCCGCACGCCGCTCCCGGACCGGTGCCCCGGCGGACCCCCCGAACAGCCCCGCACCCCTGTGCCGGCGCCGGATGCGGGGAGTGCTCATGAGTGACGATGCCGTGCCCATCCTCATGTACCACTCCGTCACCGCCGCGCCCAACGACGCCACCCGTGCCCTGTCGGTCGCACCGGAGGCGTTCGCGGAGCAGATGGCGCTCGTCGGCGAGCTGGGCCTGACCCCGCTGACCGCCGCCGGCCTCGCGGCCCGCTGGCGCTCCGGCCGCCCGCTGCCCGCCCGGCCGGTGCTGGTCACCTTCGACGACGGCTACGAGGGGGTGCACCGGCACGCCCTGCCCGTGCTCGCCCGGCACGGCTTCCCGGCCACGCTGTTCGTCGCCACCGGCTGGCTCAGGGGCGCGTACGACACCGGCGGCGGCCTGGACACCATGCTCGACTGGGCGCAGGTGCGCGAACTGGCCTCGGCGGGCGTCGAGATCGGGGGGCACAGTCACACGCACCCCCAGCTCGACCAGCTCCCCGACGGCGAACTGCGCACGGAGCTCACCCGGTGCACGGAGATCCTCGCCGGCGAACTCGGTCGCCCTCCGGTGTCGTTCGCCTACCCCTACGGCTATGCGAGCCGCCGGGTCCGCCAGGCGGTGCGCGCGGCCGGGTACGGCCAGGCGCTCGCCGTCGGCAACGCCCTCGCCCGCCGCCGGCAGGGCCCGTACGCGCTGCGGCGGGTCACCGTCCGCCGCAGCACGGGCGCCGCCGCGTTCGCGCGGCTGCTCCAGGGCCGTGCGGTGGCCCGCGCCTTCGCCGCGGACCGGGCCCTCACCCAGGGGTACGCGCTCGTGCGAAGAGCCCGCCAGGTCCGCCGGGAGGTCACCCGTTCCCGTGCCTGACACGACCACCACGACCGCAGCCGGATCCGGGACGCCCGGCGCCACGGCGCCCGGGAAGGACGGGCGCAGGCTGCGGCTGCCCGGCACCGGCCGGTCCGCCGGCGGCAGCCCGCTGTTCCGCAACGCCTACGCGCTGATGCTGAACACCGGCGTCTCCGCCGTCCTCGGGCTCGGCTTCTGGCTGGCCGCGGCACGGTACTACTCCGAGTCGGCGGTCGGCCAGGGGTCGGCCGCCATCGCCGCCATGAAGCTGCTCGCCGGGCTGACCGCGGTGACCCTGACCGGCGCCCTGGCCCGCTTCATCCCGGTCGCCGGCGACCGCACCGGCCGGCTCGTCCTGCGCACCTACGCGGGCAGTTCGCTGATCGTGGCGCTGGCCGCCGGGGCCTTCCTGCTGACCCTGGACGCGTGGGGGCCGTCGTACCGCTTCCTGCACGGCACCCTCAACGGGCTCGGCTTCATCGCCGCCGTCGCCGCCTGGAACGTGCTCACCCTGCAGGACGGGGTGCTCACCGGGCTGCGCAGCGCCCCCTGGGTGCCGGTCGGCAACACCGTGTTCTCCGCGGTGAAGCTGGCCCTGCTGGCCGCGTTCGCGGTCGCCCTTCCGACCAGCGGCGTCTTCGTGTCCTGGGTGGCCGCGATCGCCACCTCGGTACTGCCGCTGGGCTGGCTGGTGTTCCGGCGGCTGATCCCCCGGCACCTGGAGGCGACCGGGGGCCGGGCCCGCCCGCCGACGCCGAAGGAGATCGGGCGCTTCCTGGCCGGCGACTACACCGGCTCCCTGTTCTCGCTGGCCGTGGTCCACCTCGTCCCGGTGATCATCGCCGCGCAGGTCGGGTCCGCGGAGAACGCGTACTTCTACATCACGACCACCATCGGCGGCACGACCAACCTGCTGGCGGTCAACATGGGCGCCTCCCTCACCGTCGAGGGCTCGCACGACCCGGCGCGGCTGGCCGCCCACACCCGCGCCGCGCTGCGGCGGATGGCGCGGATCATGCTGCCGGTCGCGGGGGCGCTGTTCGCCGGCGCGCCCTGGATCCTCGGCGTGTTCGGCGACGGCTACGCGGAGGCGGCGACGCCGCTGCTGCGGTGGTTCGCGGTCGGCGCGGTGCTGCGGACCGTGACGGAGACCCACTTCGCGGTCCTGCGCGCGCAGAACCGCACGGCCGGGCTCGCCGTGCTGCAGGGCCTGCTGTGCGTGCTGGTGCTGGGCCTGACCCTGCTGCTCCTGCCGCGGATGGGGCTGACCGGCGCGGGCGTCGCCGAGATCTCCAGCCTCGCGGTGATCGTGGCGATCGCCGCGCCGAAGCTGTGGCGGACGGTCCGGTCCGCGCCCGTCGCCGTGCCGGACGCGACGGCGCCGGACGGCGATCTCGCCGACCTGGGGCCGCTCCCCCGCCCCCGGTTCCGCCGGGGCGGGGGCGCCCGCGCCGAAGCGGCCTCGTCCCCGGCGCGGCGGCGCCCGGCCTGGGCGCTGGACTCCGACACCCCGGCCTTCGGCCTCCGCATCGACTTGGACCACGTGGAGCGCCGGCCGGACGTCCGCCCGGGCCCCGGCACACCGCCCGCGGGCACACCGGCGCCGCCGCCGGCGCGGCAGCCGGAGCCGGAGCCCGGGCCCGATGACGCGGCACCGCGGAACGCCTCACCGCGGAACGCCTCACCGCGGGACGCCGTGCCGCGGGACGCCGCACCTGAGGAAGCGGTTGCGCAGGACGGCGTGCCCCAGGAGCCGCCGCCCGGCCGCCGCCGCGCTCTGCCGGCCCGGACCGGGATCGTCCTCGGCTGTCTGCTGCCGGCCGCGCTGGCGCTGTACTGGGCGCCGGTGCTGCGGCTCGGCGAGGCCGACCTGGACCGGATGGGCGGGCTCGGGCTGGTGTCGGTGCTGCCGCCGCCGACGCTGGCCGGTGCGGGCCTGCTGGTCTGCGTGTTCGCCGCACTGCTCCGGCAGCGCCGCGAACACCGGGTGCTGCTGCTGGTCACCCTGCTGGCGACCGTGGTGTCCCTGCACGCGCTGCCCGCGGTGATCGAGGCCGAGCCGCGGTTCCCGACGGCCTGGCAGCATCTGGGGTTCCTCGACCACATCGACCGGACCGGCACCGCCGTACCGGACCTGGACGCCCGCTGGAGCTGGCCGGGCTTCTTCGCGCTGGCCGCGTTCGCCGGCCGGGCGTGCGGGATCACGGACTTCACCGAGGTCGTCCGCTGGTGGCCCACGGCGATCCAACTCGCCTACCTGGTCCCTGTCCTGCTGCTCACGCGTTCGCTGCGGGCGGGCTGGCGGGCGAAGTGGGCCGGTGTCTGGATCTTCGCGCTGAGCGGCTGGGTCGGCCAGGACTACTTCTCCCCGCAGGGCTTCACCTATCTGCTGTACCTGGTGTTCGTGGCGGTCCTGCTGGTCTGGTTCCGGCCGCCGCGTGTGCTGGGGGGCCGGTTCCGGCCCGGCGAGAGGGAGGTGGAACCGGCCGGCCGGCGGCAGCGGGCGGTGCTGCTCGCGCTGCTGATCGGCCTGTACGCGGCGACCGTGCCCGCGCACCAGCTGACCCCGTTCGTGATGCTGGGGGTGCTCGCGGCCCTCGTCCTGCTCGGCCGGTGCGAGTTGCGCGGTCTGCCGCTGCTGTGCGCGGTGCTGGTCGCGGTCTGGGTCGGGTTCCTGGCCGAGCCGTACTGGTCCGGGCACTTCGACGACCTGTTCGGCGGGGTCGGCGGGGTCGGCGGCAACGTCTCCTCCTCCGTCTCCGGCCGCATCCAGGGCGGGAACCCGACCCACAAGCTGGTGCTGTACACGCGGGTGCTGCTGGCCGGCTCGGTACTGGGCCTGGCCTGCTGGGGCTGGTGGCGGCGCCGTCTGCACCGGTACCGCGAACGGTCCCTTCCCGTCCTGATGTGCGTACCGTTCCTCGGCTTCGGCATGCAGTCGTACGGCGGTGAGATGGCGCTGCGCGTCTTCATGTTCGCGGTGCCGGGCGCGGCCCTGCTCGGCGGGCTCGCGCTCTTCCCGCGGGCCGGCGCCGCCGCGCAGGAGCGCCGGGCGCGTCTGGCCCCGGTGGCCGCGCTGCTCGTGGGACTCCTGCTGACGGGCGGCTTCCTGGTGGCCCGCTGGGGCAACGAGCCCTTCGAGCGCACCCGGCCCGGCGAGGTCGCCGCCATGGACTGGGTGTACGCCCACGACCGGCCGACGGCGCGGCTGCTGTGGCTGAGCCAGGACCCGGTCGACGACGTGACCCCGGCGCTGCCCTGGGGGGCGCGGGACATGGAGCGGGTGACCTACGTGCCGACGCTCGCGCCGGCCGACCCGGTGCTGGTGTCGGGGCTGGTGAAGGCGCTGAAGGACGCCGGCCCGAACGCGTACCTGGTGGTGAGCCGGAGTCAGGTGACGTACCTGCAGCTGGACGCGGGCTATCCGGCGGCCTGGGGGCGCCGGCTGACCGCGCACCTGGACGGCCGGCCGGAGCTGACGAGGGTCCTGGTGAACGAGGACGCCACGGTGTACGCGCTGCGCGCGCCGCCGGCGGGTCCGGCGCCGGAGCCGCACCCGGGGCCGGCCGGGCCGCACGTGACGTGGACGCCGTGGTCGGTGGTCGGTGCGCTGGCCGCCGTGCCCCTGCTCCTATTGCTGGCCGTCCGCGAGCTGGTCCGGGTCGCGGTCCGGCCGGGCGTGCGCCGGCTGCGGCTGATTCAGGGCGGATTCTGGTTCTCGCTGCCGCTGCTGGCGGTGGTGCTGGCCTCGCTGGTGCAGCGGTTCTGGACGATGAGATGAGGGCGGGTGGCGCGGCTCAGCGGTCGAGCCACCTCACCTCGTAGGCCCGCAGGTCGAACCGCTTGCCGTCGATCCGCGCGCTGATCGTCCGGGCCAGGGTGTTGACGACGAGGACGGTCCTGCGCGTGGCCAGGACGCGGACGTTGGGCACGTCGTCGGGGGCGACGGACACGGTCGTGTACCGGGTGCCCGGCGGGAACGCCCCGGCGAACCGGGACAGCAGGCCGTACATGGGCAGGGTCCGTCCCCCGCCGGCGGCGCCGGTCGGCGTCCACAGGCAGCCGGCGCAGTCGCCCGTCCGCTTCTGCGGATTCCAGTAGAAGCCGGAGCCGGCGCCGCCCTCCGCCATGGCGATCATGCCGGTGGCCTGGACGGCGACGCGGTGCGGTTCGGACCAGCCGGTGCGCTCGCCGTCGCCGTCACCGGGTTCGACGTAGTACTCCGCCCACCACAGGGGCAGGCCGTGGGTCTGCCGCCGCACCCACTGGCCGACGGCGGTGAACTTACGGGTGGCGGCGAACTCGTCCGGGAGCAGTTCGTCGTCGCGGGTGTAGCTGGCGCCGTCCACCACGGCGAAGTCGGCTCCGGCCTTGTGCGCGTTCCAATAGCCGAAGGCGTCCAGGACGCGCTGGTCCATGGCGCCCCAGGGGCCTCGGAGCGCGGTGGAGGCGTTCGGGTCGCGCGGGTCGACGCTGTCCATCACCAGGTACGGGCCGCCGACCATGATGTCCTCGTCGACCTTCTTCAGCGCCCGGTACACGAGGTTGTACATCCGGGTGTAGCCCTCGTAGTCCCAGCGGGCCGCCGCGTCGTTCCAGAACCCCTTGAACTCGTTCCAGACGATGAAGTGCCGCACGTCCGGGTAGCGCCGGGCGACGGTCGCGGCGAGGTCGGCGAAGTCCTGGTAGTGGCCGGGGGTGGGCGGGGTCTCCAGCGCGGTCCGGCTCCAGTCGGTGCCCCCGGCCCCGGCCCGGCCGCCCTTCATCCAGTCCGGGGAGCAGCACAGGGTGATCACCGGGGTGCCGCCGGAGGCGCGGACGAAGTCGATGCGGCGGTCCAGCGCCCCGAAGTCGTAGTGCCCCTCGACCGGTTCGGGGTTGTCGGCGCCCCAGCCCATGATGTGCTGGTTCTGCGGCAGCCCGCCGCCCCGGCCGAGGATCCGCGCGACCCGCGCGGTGGCGGCCGCCGGGCCCTGGTCGGCGCTGTACTGGGTGTGCGTGAAGCCCCAGCCGACGTACGGCCGCGGCTCGCGCGCCGGGGCCGGGGTGCCGTGCACGGCGTCGCCGTCGCGGGTGGTGCCGGCGGTGCCGGGGCCTTCGGACCGCGTGCCGACCAGGGTCGCCACCAGGGCCAGCACGACCGCGCCCACTGCGAGCAGGGCGGTGAGCCGCCACCGCCGGTCGCCCGCATTCCACCCAGGACGTGTCATCGGGGACAACAGTAACGGCCGGAGCCGGGCGGGGAGCCGGTGTTGCGCACACCCGCCCGCGCGCGGAACGGCGGTCTGCCGCCGGGCGCGGCAGCGCCGGGCGGGCCGGGTCGCCGCCGGGACCGCTGCGCCGGCGGAGCGGTCCGGCGGCGCAAATGCCGTGCGCGGGAGGCGCCGGTGCCGGATCATGGCGGCATGGCTGCCAACCCGCACGACTCCCTGCCGATCCGGCTGCACGTCGACGACTCCGATTCGCCGTCCGACGTCGTCGACGCGCTGTTCCTCGGCCGTTTCGCGACGGGTGAGCAGCCGTACTCGCACGCGGTGAACATCGACCGGGTCCGGCCGGGCGCGACGCTGCTGCCGGAGGGCGCACGGGTGCTGCGGGTGGCCCGCGACGACGACCGCAGCGCGACCCTCGCCGAGGGGGAGGGCTGGACCCTGCTGGTCTCCCGCTGGAGCCGGGGCGCGGACGTCACGGTCACCGCGACCGGCGCCGAGCTGGCGAAGCGGATCCTGGACCAGGCCACGGACGGCGCGGCCGACGAGCCGGAACCGCAGCCGGAGGACGTGACGATGGGGTTCTGGTACGTCTCCCCGCGGCGCGGCCCGCACCGCACCACCCGTCAGATCTCGGCGGGCACCTGGGAGGAGGTCCGGCCCAACTACACGGCGCCGGTGGCGGACGCGATGGACCGCCTGATGAAGACCACCCCCGAGGACATCGCGGGCCGGCTGCTGCTGCTCCACGGCCCGCCCGGCACCGGCAAGACGTCGGCGCTGCGCACCCTGGCCCGGTCCTGGCGCGACTGGTGCCAGGTGGACTGCGTGCTGGACCCCGAGCGCCTCTTCTCCGACGTCGGCTACCTGATGGACATCGCGATCGGCGAGGACGACGGCGCGGGCAAGGGCCGCTGGCGGCTCCTGCTGCTGGAGGACTGCGACGAGCTGATCCGCGGCGAGGCCCGGCACACGGCGGGCCAGGCCCTGTCCCGGCTGCTGAACCTCACCGACGGCCTGCTCGGCCAGGGCCGCAACGTGCTGGTCGGCGTCACCACCAACGAGGACCTGGAACGCCTGCATCCGGCCGTGGTCCGCCCCGGCCGCTGCCTGGCCCGCATCGAGGTCGGACCGCTGACCCGCCCGGAGGCGCTGCGCTGGCTCGGCGGCGAGGCCCCCGGTCAGGAGGCCGTCGGCCGCGAGGGCGCCACCCTGGCCGAGCTGTACGCGCTGCGCCGGGGCACGGCTCCGACGTCGGTGCCGGGGGCGCGCGAGGGAGCGGACGCGGGTCTGTACCTGTAGTGCTTCCATGAGGGCATGACCGTGTTCGTCGGCACGTCGGGGTGGCAGTACAAGGACTGGCGGGACCTCGTCTACCCGGCCGGGGTGCCGGCGCGGCTGTGGCTGGAGGAGTACACCCGGCTCTTCGCGACGGTGGAGGTCAACAACGCGTTCTACCGGCTGCCGGCGTACGGCACCTTCGCCTCCTGGCGGGACCGGGTGCCGGCGGACTTCGTGGCCGCGGTGAAGGCGAGCCGCTATCTCACCCACATCAAGCGGCTGAAGGACCCCGAGGAGCCGGTGCAGCGCCTGATGGGTCACGCGGCCGGTCTCGGCGACCGCCTGGGTCCGGTCCTGCTGCAGCTCCCGCCCACCCTGCGGGCCGACCCGTCCCTGCTGGACGCCTGCCTGGCGTGCTTCCCGGCCGGGACGCGGGTCGCGGTGGAGCCGCGCCACGACTCGTGGTGGACGCCCGAGGTGCGGCACGTCCTCCGGGACCGGGGCGCGGCCCTGTGCTGGGCGGACGTGCTGGCCCGCCCGGTCACCCCGCTGTGGCGCACCACCGGCTGGGGCTACGTCCGCTTCCACCAGGGCCGCGCCCGGCCGTGGCCGCGCTACGGCCGCCGTTCCCTGCAGACCTGGGCGGAGCGCGTCGCGGCGGCCTGGCCGGACGGGGAGGACGTGTTCGTGTACTTCAACAACGATCCCGGGGGCGCGGCGGTGGCGGACGCGGTGGCGTTCGCCCGGGCGGCGGCGAAGGCGGGCCTGCCGGTGACACGCGTACCCGAGCCGCTGACCCTCCGGTGACCCGGCGCGGGGCGGGGCCCGGTGGGGGCCCGGTGATGCGGGGCCCGGTGGGGCGGGGCGTGACTCAGTCCTCCCCGTAGGCGGCCCGCAGGGCGTCCCGCACCGCGGCGGCCGCCTCCTCCTCCCCCAGGCCCAGCCGCCGCACCCGCTCCGCGTACGCCTGGGCGGCCGCGGACGCCTCCCGCTGCGCGGCCGAGCCGGCGGCGGCCACGAACGTGCCGTTGCGTCCCCGCGTCTCGATCACGCCGTCGCCCTCCAGCGCCCGGTACGCCTTGGCCACCGTGTTCACCGCCAGCCCCAGGGACTCGGCGAGCCCCCGCACGGTCGGCAGCCGGTAGCCCACGGGGAGCGCGCCGGACCGCGCCTGCTGGGAGATCTGCGCCCGCACCTGCTCGTACGGCGGCGCGCTGTCATCGATGCGGATCTTCAGGCTCACGCCACGATTCTCCCGCACCCGCCGGAAAACGGGAGGCGGCCCCGTCAACCGTGCCGTACGGTTCCTGCCCGTGCCCGTGCTCCTGCACGACCGACCGCCCCGTCGGACCGGAGGGGGCCGCGGGCTTCGCACGGGCAGCGCCGGTGAAGGCCGGCCGCGAGTGGCTGGGACACATGAGGTGTCGGACGGAGGTGGGCCGTGTCCGCGAACCGGGCCGAGCCGCAGGGCACGCTGGAGGTGGTCCTGGTCAAGGGGGGCCGTACCAAGATCCGCTACCCGGCGGAGCTGCTGCGGGACGACGGCACCCGGATCGTCGTCCGCGCGCCGTGGGCGGGCGCCGGGGTCCGGGACTTCGGGTTCGTGCGCTTCGAACCGGGTGACGTGTTCACCGAGCACTACTGGCGTGACCGGTGGTACTCGGTGAAGGAGGTCCGCGCCGCGGACGGCTCCGTCAAGGGCTGGTACTGCGACGTCACCCGCCCCGCGGTCCGCTCCGGCTCGGCACTGGTCGTGGAGGACCTCGACCTGGACCTGTGGCGCTCCGCCGACGGCCGGGACGTGCGGCGGCTGGACGAGGACGAGTTCGCCGCGAGCGGGCTCGCGCGGACGGACCCGGAGGCCGCGTCCGCCGCCCTGACCGCCCTCGACGCGCTGGCGGCGCTGGCGGTCCGCGCGGGCGGCTTCGCGGAGCTGCTGGCCTGACGGGCCCGGACCGCCGCTGCCGCCGCGGATCCCGGCTCAGCGGTTCCGGCGGCCCGTGAGGGACTCCGTGCCGCCCGCGGCCGGCGCCCTGTCACCGTGGTCCGGCTCGTCGATGCAGACGGCGTCCCGTGCATCCCCCTCCGCTTCCGGGGCAGCCGCAACCATGTGCTCGTCCTGCTCGTCGTCCCCGGAGAGTGACACACGTCACTGACACCGCCGTACCGATGAGGGACTCTCCCCCACGAGCGTCTGTCTCCGCGCCCCAGCGGATCGCGGTAGGCGCCGAAGGAGGCAGCCATGCGCCGTGCGACCGTGCACAAGCCCCTGAAGAGAACGGACAGCCGCCGGATCCGCGAGGAGGCGGAGGAACGCCCCGCGGGACGCCCGGAGGTGCGCAAGGACATCGCCCGGACCTGGTGGCCCGACGGCTGACGGCCGCGGTGCGCCGCCCCGCCGCCCGCGGTCTGCGCACCGCCCGCGCCGGGCGTGCGCCCGTGCGCGCGGTGTCTACCTGAGCGCAGTCTGAGCACCTCCTTAAGCGCACCATAAAGATCTCCCCGACCGGCCCTCGGCGGGCGTTCTCGCGGTTCTCCGGGGCTAGCTTCTGATCACCCCACGGGATGCAGCCCGCCCCCACGGACCGTTCGGAGGAGTTCCGCATGCCTGCTCGCCGTAAGGCCAAGGCGTCCGCCGTCACCGCCCTCGGCCTCGCGCCGCTCGCCCTGACCGCGCTCGCCGCCGCCCCCGCGTCCGCGCACGGCTCGATGGGCGACCCGGTCAGCCGCGTCTCGCAGTGCTTCGCGGAGGGTCCCGAGAGCCCGGACTCGGCCGCGTGCAAGGCGGCCGTGGCAGCCGGCGGCACCCAGGCGCTGTACGACTGGAACGGCATCCGGATCGGCGACGCGGCCGGCCGGCACCGGGAGCTGATCCCGGACGGCAAGCTGTGCAGCGCGAACAACGAGGAGTTCAAGGGCCTGGACCTGGCCCGCGCCGACTGGCCGGCGACCCGCGTGGAGCGGGGGCCGCGCACCTTCCGGTACCGGGTGACCGCCCCGCACAAGGGGACCTTCACCGTCTACCTCACCAAGCCCGGCTACGACCCGGCCGAGCCTCTCGGCTGGGCCGACCTGGACCTGGAGCACCCGGTGGCGACGGCCACCGACCCGGCCGCCTCGGACGGCTTCTACACCTTCTCCGGCACCCTGCCGGAGCGCTCCGGCAGGCAGCTGCTGTACGCGGTCTGGCAGCGCTCGGACAGCCCGGAGGCGTTCTACTCCTGCTCGGACGTGGACTTCGGCGGCAGCGGCAGCGGCGTCGCCCCCGCCGGCACCCACGCCGCGGGCGACGGCGGGGCCGGGGCCGCCCCGGCCCCGGCCCCGACCGCCTCCGCACCCTCCGACCGGCAGATCGCGGCCGGCGCCGGCCGGTCCACCGTGGAGCACCACGGGCACGGGGACGACGACGCGAGCACCTCGGCGGAGCCCGCCGCCGCACCGCCGCGGTCCGCGACCGCCCCGGAGCGCGCCGGCGCCGGCGCCCCGGCGGAGCCGGCCGCCCCGGCCAACCGTCCCAAGGCGGCGGGGGCCCCGGCGGACCTCGCCGAGACGGGCGCGTCGGGCAGCACCGGATACCTGGCGGTCGGCGGCGCGGCGGCGCTGGCGCTCGGCTCCGCGGCGCTGTTCCTGTCGGTGCGGCGGCGCGCGGCGGGTGGCGGCCACCGCCGGTGAGGCGGTCCGGGGCCTGTCCGGCGGCTCAGGCCGGACAGGCCCCGGCGGACGTCAGCCGACGGCGGACGCGCAGGTCGTGGGGGTGGCGTGGGCCGGGTCGAGCGCGTTGGCCACCTCGTGGAAGGCGATCCGGTCGTACAGGCCGATCGCGACGTGCTCGGAGAGGTCCGGCGGGCACAGGTCCTGGAGCAGGACGTTGTGGACGTCCGGGCCGCTCAGGTACTGGCTGCGCCAGGGGGTGACCACCTCGTCGTACCGGGTGGCGATGACGGTGTAGCGCACTCCGGGGACGGTGTCGCCGCCCGCGTTGAGCCGGGTGAGGAACGCCGAGCCGCTGATCTGGTCGGCGAGGCCCGGGGTGGTGGCCTTGATCAGGTCCTCGGCGCCGGGGAAGTACGGCAGCAGGCCGGTCAGGCCGGCCAGGTCGGTGCCGTGGTTGTCGGGGGCGATGCCGACGAGGGCGTGCACCTTGGCGGCTCCGCCGAGGAACTTCAGGTAGTGGCGCGGCATCATGCCGCCCTGGGAGTGACCGACCAGGTCGGCCTCGGCGGCCCCGGTCGCGGCGAGGACCGTGTCGACGAAGGCGGACAGCTGCTGCGCCGACCGGTCGAGGGGGCCGAGCCCGTGGAAGAAGGGGACGCCGGGGAGCTGCCCGTAGTCGAGGGAGTAGACGCAGTATCCGCGGCCGCCGAGGTAGGGGGCCAGGGAGAGCCAGTTGTCGACCGAGTTGCCCAGGGTGCCGTGGACGAGGACGACGGGGCGCGGGTGGGCGGCGGAGGGCCGGCAGGAGTAGTCGTTCCAGCCCGAGGAGGGGGCGGCGCCGGCGGCGCGGGCGGTGGCGGCGGGCACGACGGCGACGGCGGCGGTCAGGAGCAGCGCGGCGAGGGGTCTGAGCACTCGTATCCAGGGCAGCATCGTGTGATCTCCTTGCGGCTCACGGGAGGGGCACGGCCTTACCCTGTGATCCGGATCACGGGATGCTGTTCACTCGTCAAGTTACGGGCGGGTAGCCCCCGTGGGAAGCTGCGCGCCGGCAAAAACTTGCGGCGGTGACCGGCGCCGCCGCCCGGCCCGGCGCCGGTCGCCCGGGGCGCGCGCCCGGGTCACCGCGCGCCGGCGGCGGGCGGAAAGGCCACGCGCGCAGGCGGTCACCCCGCGCTCCCCGGACTTCGGTGCCACAGCTTCCGTATCGCCGCGGGTCCTTGCGCGGCGTCCTGGCCCGCGGGGCGCAGATCGGCCCACGGGTGCATCCGGTACCCCGTGGGCAGGCGGATCGTCCGGCCCGCCATCGGGTCGCCGGCCGCGGAGCCGGCCGGCGCGGGCAGCCCGTCGGAGCCGGCGACCCGGGCCCGGAACGGGCCGTCGCCGTCGTCCGGCGCGGATCCGTCCCCGGCCGTGCCGGACGGTGCGGCCAGCCGGGCCGCGACCCCGTCGAGCCCCTCCTCGCGCCGCACCTCCACCAGTTCGGCGAGGTTCCAGGCCGCGGAGCCGACCACGCTCAGGCTGCGCGAGCCGCGCCGCTGCACCACTCCGCGCACCAGCAGCAGCCAGGAGTGGAAGACGGTGTGGGCGCAGGCGTCGTGGGAGTCGTCGAAGAACGCGAGGTCGACCAGTCCCGTGCCGTCGTCCAGCGTGGAGAAGATGACCCGCTTGCCGGAGCGGATCGGCGGGGTCTGGGTGGCCGCCTTGGCGCCCGCGACCAGCACGGTCTCGCCGTGCCGGGCCTCGCGCAGCCGGCGCGCGCAGACCACGCCCAGCTCCTCGAGGAACTCCCGGTGGTCGTCCATCAGGTTGTGCGAGGCGTCCATGGACAGCACGCCCAGCTCGGCGCTGAGCCGCTCCGCCGGCGTCAGGTCCGGCAGGCCGGCCGGTGCGGTCTTCCGGCCGCCGGCGAGGGGGAGCTGGTCCCCGCCGCCGCCCCGGGCGCCCCGGTGCAGCTCGGTCAGGTGCAGTTGCAGGTCGCGCCGGTTGGCGCCGAACGCGTCCAGCGCGCCCACCTGGGCGAGCCGCCCGGCCAGCGGCCGGCTGGGCCGGGCCCGCTCCCAGAAGTCCAGCAGGGAGGCGTACGGCTGTCCGTCCTCGATCCGCTGCGCCTCGTCCTCGGTGATGCCGTGCACATCACCGAGGGCGAGCCGCAGTCCCCACACCTCCGGCGACCTGGACACCGGTTCGATCCGGTGGGCCACCCCGGACACGTTCACGTCGAGCGGCAGGATCGGCACCCCCCGCCGCCGCGCGTCCGCCAGCAGCAGCCGCTTCGGGTACATCCCGGGGTCGTGCGTGAGCAGTCCGGCGTAGAAGGCGGCGGGGTGATGGGCCTTCAGCCACGCCGACTGGTAGGTGGGCACGGCGAAGGCGACGGCGTGCGCCTTGCAGAAGCCGTACGACCCGAAGGCCTCGACGATCCCCCAGGTGCGCTGAATCGTTTCTTCGGTGTATCCCCTGGCCGCCGCCCGCTGCGCGAACCACACCTTGATCCGCGCCTGCGTCTCCGGGTCGGACAGCCCGCGCCGCACCCGGTCGGCCTCGCCCCGGCCGCACCCGGTCAGCGTGGCGACGATGTCGATGACCTGTTCGTGGAAGACGACGACCCCGTACGTCCCCTTCAGCGGCTCCTCCAGGTCCGGGTGCGGGCAGCGCACCGGCGCCCGCCCGTGCCGCGCCTCGATGAACGGCCGCACCATGTCGGCGGCGACCGGCCCGGGCCGGAACAGCGAGATGTCCACGACCAGGTCGTGGAAGGTGCTCGGCTGCAGCCGCCCCACCAGGTCCCGCTGGCCCGGCGACTCGATCTGGAAGCAGCCGAGCGTCTCCGTCGAGCGGATGAGCCGGTAGGTGGCCGGGTCGTCGGGCGGCACCGCGTCCAGATCGATCCGCTTCCCGGTCGCCCGCTCCACCTCGGCGACCGCGTGCGCCATCGCCGACTGCATCCGCACGCCCAGCACGTCCAGCTTGAGCAGCCCGAGATCCTCCACGTCCTCCTTGTCGAACTGCGACATGGGAAGCTGCTCGCCGCTGCTCGGCACCACCGGGGTACGGGCGAGCAGGGAGGCGTCGGACAGCAGCACCCCGCACGGATGCATGGCGACCCCGCGCGGCAGGCCGTCGAGCGCCTCGACCAGCTCCCACAGCCTGCCGTACTTCTCCTTCTCCCCCGCGAGCCGCCTCAGCTCGGGCAGCTCCGCCAGGGCGGCCCGGGCGTCGCGCGCCCGGATGTGCGGGAAGGACTTGGCGACACGGTCGATCTCGGCCGGGTCCATGGACAGCGCGGCGCCCACGTCCCGGATCGCGTGCCGGACGCGGTAGGTCTCCGGCATGGAGACGGTGGCGACCCGTTCCGCGCCGAACCGGCCGATGATCGCGCGGTAGACCTCCAGCCGCCGCGCGGACTCCACGTCGATGTCGATGTCCGGCAGCACGACGCGCTCCTTGGACAGGAAGCGCTCCATCAGCAGCCCGTGCTCCACGGGGTCGGCGTGCGCGATCCCGAGCAGATGGTTGACGAGGGACCCGGCCCCGGAGCCCCGCGCCGCCACCCGGATCCCCATCCGCCGGACGTCGTCGACCACCTGGGCGACCGTCAGGAAGTAGGAGGCGAAGCCGTGGTGGGCGATGATGTCCAGCTCGTGGTGCATCCGCTCCCAGTAGGCGCGCCGGCCGCCGTAGCCGAGCCGCAGCATCCCCGCCGTCGCCTGCGAGGCGAGGGTCCGCTGGGCGGTGCGCCGGCCGGCGCCGACGAGGTGCGGCTCGGGAAAGTGGACGGTGCCGATGCCGAGGTCCTCCTCGGGGTCTACCCGGCACTCGGCGGCCGTGGCCCGGGTCTGCTCCAGGAGCCGGTGCGCGGTGTCGCGCCGGTATCCGGCGGCCTCCACGATCCGCTCGGCGACCCGCAGCATGCTCCGCGCGTCCTTCAGCCAGGCCTCACCGGAGTCCAGCTCCCCGCGCGGGTCGATCGGCACCAGGCGGCGCGCGGCGTCCAGCACGTCGGCGACCGGTCCCTGGCCGGGATCGGCGTACCGGACGGCGTTGCTGAGCACCGGGCGGACCCCCTGCTCGGCGGCGAAGCCGACGGTACGGGCGGCGAGCCGCAGGGAACCGGCGCCCGTGCCGGCACGCCCGTGCCAGACGGCCTCCAGCCGCAGCGCGTCGCCGTAGACCTCGCGCCACGGGGCCAGCAGCGCCGCCGCCCGGTCGGGCCGCCCGGCGGCCAGCGCGCGCCCCACGTCCGATCCCGGACCGAGCAGCACCACGAGGCCGTCGCCCTGGTTGCCGGCCCAGGGCAGCAGCGGAGCGCCCCCGCCCGCGTGCGCCGCCGTGACGAGCCGGCACAGGCCGGCCCACCCCCGGGCGCCGTCCCGGGCGAGGAAGGTCACCCGGGGGGCCGACTCGTCCACGAAGGCTCCGCCGCGCACCGGGGTCCGCCGCCGCTCGCTCCGCACGGCCTGCGCCGCCTCCACCGCCAGGTCGACGCCGAACAGCGGACGGACGCCCGCCCCGGCGCAGGCCTTGGCGAAGCGCACCGCGCCGGCGAGGGTGTCGCGGTCGGTCAGGGCGAGGGCGTCCATGCCCCGCTCCGAGGCGCGCTCGGCCAGCCGCTCCGGGTGGGACGCCCCGTACCTCAGCGAGAACCCGGAGACGGTGCGCAGATGCGCGAAGCCCGGCACACGCACCTCCCGCACTCGGACCCCGAACGGCTTTCGAACATCAGTTCCCTATCTCTCTCCCCACCATACCTCCATTCCCGAACACCTGTACGACACCGGCTCCACCGCCTCCCACCTGCGCGAACACCGGAGACACCGCCCGCCCAAGGCGGAGCCCCCGCACGCGGTGGGCGTGCGGGGGCTCGCTGCCGTCACCGGCCGCGCGTCCCGTCAGGAGGACGCGGGGCGCCGGGTCCGTCAGAAGACGTGGACCCCGTAGGCGCTCAGCGCCTCGGTGACCGGCTGGAAGAACGTCGTACCGCCGGAGGTGCAGTCGCCGCTGCCGCCGGAGGTCAGACCGTAGGCCGTGGTGCCGCCGTACAGCGGACCGCCGGAGTCGCCGGGCTCGGCGCAGACGGTGGTCTGGATCAGACCGGAGACGACGTCGCCGCCGCCGTAGTTGACCGTCGCGTTGAGCGCGGTGACACGGCCGCTGTGCGTACCGGTCGTGGATCCGCGGCGGTACACGGTCGTGCCCACGGAGGGGGTGGCCGCGCTGGTGATGTCCTGGCTGCCCACGGCGCCCGACTTGGTCACCGAGCTGTTGGTGTAGCGCACGAGGCCGTAGTCGTTGCCGGGGAAGCTGGAGCCGGCGGTGGTGCCGAGCGTGGTCGTGTGCGAGGAGTTCGACCACCAGGTGCCCGCGCCGTCCGTGCAGTGCCCGGCGGTCAGGAAGTAGTAGTTGCCGCTGGAGTCCTGGACGTTGAAGCCGAGCGAGCAGCGCCAGCTGCTCGCGTAGATGGCGTCGCCGCCCGAGATCAGCTTGGTGAACCTGCCCGGCGTGTGCTTGATGACCAAAGCGTCCGCGGTTCCGCCGGCCTGCTCCTTGATCTTGGCGATCTCGGCCTGGGAGACCGTGCTGTCGACGGTGACGACGACGCGGTTGCTCTTGCCGTCCACCGCCCAGGCCGTCCCGGGGATGTCGGCCCTGAGGACGGAGTCGCTCGCCTTGCTCAGCTGGGTGGCGCTGAAGGTGTCGCTGTCGCTGGCGTTCGCAGTGGGGGCGGCGAACGCGGCTGCGGCCAGGAAGCCGGTGGCCACGGCGGTCAGCCGGGTCCGTCTCGCCGTGCCGCCGCGGGGAGTGGTGCGCTTCTTCCTCACGTGTCGTTCCCTCCAAGGGAAGTCGGGGGCCCGCGTGGGGTCGGGGCCCGTGAGGCGCAGCCAGGGGACCGACCGGATTCGAATACGCATGCCCCTGACAAGCGCTGAGGGGGAGTATTCGGCCGAACGGCCGGTCGGCACAAGGGTGCCTTTCGGCCGTCGGCCCGCAACCACCCGAAGGCACCAACGGCTTCGCCTCCGGCGGCGGCTGACCCGCCGTCGAGCGAGCCGGCGCCCCCACCGCCCCGATCACCGTGCCCCGCGTGCGTCCGGCGGCGGGGAGGCGGGTTCGCCGGCGAGCTCGAAGCCGCGTGCGCGGCCGTCCGCGGCGCCGGTCCGGACGGTGCGCCCGCCGTCGTACGGCGTGCGGCACCCCGGTGCCGTCCGGCGCGGCTCGTACGGGCCGGCCTCGACGCGCCTGGAGGCGGCGGTCCGCGGCCCCGGGGCCGCGGACCCGTACTCCGCGGACGCCCCCGCGGACCGGCACGACGAGCCGCTTCGCGCCGAGCGCGACCCGCGCCCCGGCGCCCGGGCCGGGCTCGGCGGCCGGCGGGACCCCGCCCCGGGAAGGGCCGGCCGTCCAGGGCCGGCCCGCCGGCGCCGGCCGCGGTCGGCACCACCCCGCCCTCTTCGGCCACCCAGGCCCCGGGAATGTCCGGAATTAGACCCTCCATATGGCCCCCGGTCCCGTGGGCCGCGGCCGGCGCGAGCGGCCCGTGCGGCGTCCGCGCCGACGCCTTCGCGGCGCCGTGCGGTCACGGCCCGTCCCCGGTCACGGCCGGCGCCCCGGCCGGGGCGTGGCGGTGCGCGGGCCGGGTCAGGCCCAGGTGCTCGCGCAGGGTGCCGCCCGGGTAGAAGGTGCGGAACCTGCCGCGGTGCTGGAGCACCGCCACCGTGCCGTTGACCAGCCGCTCCAGATCGCGGTGCGGCTCCACGGGGACGAAGTGGAAGCCGTCGGCGACGCCGTCGGCGTGCCAGGCGGCCACCAGCTCCGCGAGGTCCACCGGACCGCCCCGGTACAGCGGGCCCTGCACAGCCGTCCGCGGGCCGCCTCCGCCCTCCCCGAGTTCGCGGCTCCGCCCGAACCGGGCGGGGCCCCGTCCCGGTCCGGCCGTGTGCTCGCCGCCGCCGAGGTCCACCCGCAGGCTCACCAGCACCCGCAACGCGTCCGGGTGCCGCCCGGCCGCGCGCGCCTCCTGCCTGAGCCCGTCCCGTACGGCGGCGGCCCGGGCCGGCGTGGTGGCGTGCACCAGGGCCACGTCCGCGTACCGGGCGGCGACCGTGCGGGCGGGGCCGTCGGCGGCGTCGACCACGCGGACCGGACGGCCGTGCGGCGGCGGGGGCAGGGCCGAGGGGGCCCGGAGCGGGACGGCGGCGCCGGTGCGGCCGGCGGGGTGCGGCCGGTCCGGGCCGGGCGACCGGCCGGTGGCCTCCTGCCACCACCCGGCGGCCCCGCCCGCCTCCCGCGGCAGTTCCCCGGCGGGGGCCGCGTCCCGGTGGCCGGACAGCCGTGCCTCCTCCTCGGCGGCGCTGACGCCGGTCCGCCAGCCGGCCCGCCCCCCGCTGACCCGGTCCAGCACGGCCAAAGCCGCCTGCGCCCGCAGCGCGTCGGCGTGACCTGTGCCGACCGTCGGCACCAGCCCGATCCGCCGGGTCCCCGGCGCCACCCGGGACAGGGCCCCCAGCGCGTCGGGGCCCAAGGGCCCGGCGGGATCGTCCAGCGTCACGAAGTCCAGCCCACCGCGTTCGGCGAGCCGGGCCAGCGCGAGGTGGGAGCCGTCGTCGAAGCGGCCCGGCCGGTCCACGGCGGCGGCGAGGTGCAGCAGACCGCTCATGCCCGGCGCCTGCGCGGGTCTCGCCGCCACGACGGCGCGCATCCGCGGCGTGCCCGCGCCTCCGCCCCCGTCCTGCGCGCGGTGGCGCGGGCGCCCGATCCGCCGCGTCCGGCGGCCCCGGTCCCCACGCTCACAGCACCTTCGCCAGGAACGCCCGGGTCCGCTCCTCCCGCGGCGCGCCGAGCACCTCCTCCGGCGGCCCCTGCTCGACGATCCGCCCGTCGGCCATGAACACCACCGTGTCGGCGACCTCGCGGGCGAACGCCATCTCGTGCGTGACGACGATCATCGTCGTGCCCTGCGCGGCCAGGTCCCGGATGACGTCGAGCACCTCGCCCACCAGTTCGGGGTCGAGCGCCGACGTCGGCTCGTCGAAGAGCAGCAGCCGGGGCTCCAGCGCCAGCGCCCGTGCGATGGCGACCCGCTGCTGCTGCCCGCCGGACAGCTGCCGTGGATAGGCGCCGGCCTTGTCCGCGAGTCCCACCCGCTCCAGCAGCCGGTGTGCGCTGCGCGCCGCCTCCTTCCGGGGGCGCTTCAGCACGGACACCGGCGCCTCCAGGACGTTGTCCAGGACCGTGAGGTGCGGGAAGAGGTTGAAGTTCTGGAACACGAACCCGATCCGGGTGCGCTGCCTGAGCACCTGGCGCTCGGGCAGCTCGTACAGCTTGTCCCCCGCGCGCCGGTAGCCGATCAGCGCGCCGTCCACGCTGATCTCGCCCCGGTCCACCTTCTCCAGGTGGTTGATGGTGCGCAGCAGCGTGGACTTGCCGGATCCCGAGGGGCCCAGCACGACGGTGACCTCGCCGGCGCGTACCTGGAGGTCGATGCCCTTGAGCACCTTCAGCGGGCCGAAGCTCTTGTGCACGGACCTGATGTCGACCATGACGGTCATGGCAGGCGTATTCCTTCGCGTCGTGTTCGTCGGGGCGCCGGTCGCGGAGTCGCCGGTCGCGGAGTCGCCGGTCGTGGAGTCGCCGGTCGCGGAGTCAGGGGGGCGTGGGGTCGTCGGTCGTGAGGTCGTCGGTCGTGGGGTCATGGGATCGTCGGGGAGTTCAGGCGGCGGCACGGCCGGCCAGGTGGCGCAGGAAAGCGAGCGCCGCCCGGGCGGTGGCGTCGTTCTGCCGGAACGCGGGGCCTCCGGTGCGCGGGCGGGTGAAGGCGCCGGCGGTGCGGGAGTCGGTGTACGGGCCGAGCGCGAAGCGCCGGGGGTGCGGGCGACCGGCGCCGTCGAGGATCCGGCCGTCCCCGGGATCGACCCGGAGCAGGCCGCCCGGCGTGGCGGCGGCGCCGTCGGCGTGCAGCGCGCGCAGCAGGCTGTCGCGGGCCCGCCCGAGCGTGGGCTCGGGCAGCCGGGCCTCGACCAGCGTCCGCGCCTCGACGGCGAAGCCCGGCACGGTGGTGCCGGTGGCGCGGAACAGCCCGTTCCCGGTCGTGACGGTCATGCCGGCCCCGACGAACCGGAGCAGGCCGGCCCGGGAGAGCGCGAGCATCTGCCGCAGCCGCGGTCCGGGCGGCCCGGACGCCAGGTGGCTGAAGAAGCCGTGCCACCAGGACCCGATGTCCCCGAGCCGCACGAGCTGCCCGTAGACGGAGAGCAGCCCGAGGAACACGGCCAGGTCAGCGCTGTGCGAGGGGTCATGACGGCGGTTCAGATCCGCCTCGATGTAACGCCGGAGCCCCGCCTGGAAGTCCTCGTGGGAGGCGTACCGCACGCCCTCCAGCGGGCGGTCGAGCGCGGTGAGGTCGAGCCGGTCGGCCGGGTCCGGCACGGCGGCCGCGGCCAGCGCCCGGATCTCGGCGGGGCCGGCGGCCGCCGCGTACTTCTCCTCGAAGTCGGTCCAGGCCATGGCCGTGCGGCCGGGGTGGGCGGTGAACAGCCGGTGGTAGTGGGCGAAGCCCAGTTCCTTCTCCACCAGCGGCCACACATCGCGCCGGAAGTCGAAGCCCCCGGGCCGGGCCAGCAGCCCGTCCACCTCCGCGGGACCGAGGAAGCGGGGCAGCGGGGGCCGGTCGCCGGTCCAGTCGTAGCCGATCTTCGAGTGGTACGGCACTCCGCGCCGCGAACCGACGTACAGCACCGGCTCCCGCCCGGAAGGGCGGTACGTCTCCCCCTCGTACCGGCCGCCGCGTCCCTCGGTCACCAGCACCATCAGGTCGACGAAGGCGAGCCCGAAGCCGCGCACGAGGACGGGGGCGCCGGGTTCGAGCGGCGAGAGGTCGCTGTCGGCGGTGTAGTCGGGCGGCAGGTGCACCAGGCCGTGGGCGCGCGCGTAGTCGGCGAGCTGCCGCTGCTCCGGGTCGAGTTCGGTGTCGAGATGGCCGAGGGCGAGGATCACCAGGTCGGCCGGGAGGGGGCGCGCGCGGCCCTCCAGCCACACCTGCTGGCGGCCCTCGCGCGGCCCGCTGATCCTGAGGGCCCGCCGGGGGTGGTGGTGGACGGCGACGTCCGGGGGGAGCGCGGCGAGGACCTGTTCGTGGAACCAGCGCAGATAGCGGCCCTGGAGCTGCCGGCCGGCGAAGGTGCGGCCCTCGAGGTGGGCCCACTCGTGCAGGGTGGGGCCTTCGCGCACCGGTCCGTCCATCGCCACCGTCTCGTCGGTGAACATGGTGACGTCCTCGGCGTGCGAGTTCATCCACAGCAGCGGCGACTGCTCCTGCCGCCAGATGCGTCCGCCGCCCGGCGGATGGGGATCGACGAGGTGGATGTCGAGACCGGATGCGGGGTACAGCTCGGGCGCGTTGGCGGCGATGCGCTCCAGGACGCCGGTCCCCCGCGGGCCGGCTCCGACGATGACCAGCTGCGGCCTCACCGGGCGTTCTCCGTGCCGCGCGCGTAGCGCTTCTCGACGTAGTGCTGGCCGATGCCGAGCAGCGAGGTGATGATGGCGTACCAGAGGGTGGCGACCATCAGCAGCGGGATCACCTGATAGGTGCGGTGGTAGATCAGCTGGGCGGAGAAGAGCAGGTCGTTGACGGCGATGACGCTGACGATCGAGGTGCCCTTGAGCGTGCCGATGAGCAGGTTGCCGGCGGGCGGCACGATGGCGCGCATCGCCTGCGGCAGCACGATCCGCCACCAGCGCCGGCGGCGGCCGAGGCCGAGCGCCTGGGCGGCCTCGATCTGCCCGCGCTCGACGGAGAGGATGCCGCCGCGTACGACCTCGGCGGCGTAGGCGGCCTCGTGCAGGGTGAGACCGATGACGGCGACGGCGACCGGGCCGAGCAGGTCCACGGTCCGCACGCCGAACACGCGCGGGTACAGCGCCCCGATGTTGAACCACAGCAGCAGCTGCACCAGGATCGGGATCGACCGGAACAGCCACACGTACCCCCAGCCGACCGCCCGCAGGACGGGGTTGGCGGACAGCCGGAACGCGGCCAGCAGCGTGCCGAGGGCGAAGCCGAGGACCATCACCACCGCGGTCAGCCACAGGGTGAGCCACAGCCCGCGCAGGATGGAGTCGGAGGTGAAGGAGTCGGCGACGACGTCCCACCGGAACGCCTCGTTGCGCACGACCGAGTCGACGGCCGCCCCGAGCAGCACGAGGACGACGGCGGCCGCCGCCCACTGCCCGTACCGGCGCTGCGGCACGATCCGCGGGGCGTCGCCGGGGTCGGACGGGTCCGAGACGGCGGGGACTTTGGCGAGGGTGTCGGATGACATGCGAAGGCTCCGTGACGCTTGGGGTCCCCCGCCGGGACGGGCCGGAGCGGGGGAGAGTCGTCGAAACGGGGTGGTGCCTTCACACGGGCGCGCCATGCGGCGCGGCACGGCCGAGCCCCTCAGCAGGGCCGTGCCCCGAGAGTACGGCGGCGTTTCCCTCCGCTGTCAAGGCTGTCCGGACTGTGAGCAGTACATCTCAACTCGGTTGACGCGGAACCGAATGCCTGTTCCACTTGGCCCATGCATCCACAGCAGTGGCTGGTCACCCGCTCCCACATCGACTTCGGTCGCGTGTGGTCCTCCTCCTGTTGAGCTGACCCCCTGCGCGCCTGCCCCCCGGGCCGGCGCAGTCGCGTTTCTCCGCCGTTCTCCGCCTTCACACGCGCGCCCCTCCCCTCGCGTCTGCCTTCGCCCTTCGTTCCAGGAGACCGCTGTCCGATGCGCACGCCCGTTCATCACCATTTCATCCCCTTCGTCGCCATCACTTCGGCCGCTCTGCTGCTCACCGCCTGCGGTGCGGGGGACGGCGGAACGGGCGGCACGGACGCCGCCGGAGTGGCGGCCGAGGCCGCCGCGGTGCCCACCGAGGACGTGGTCTCGGCCGAACGGAAGGACGGCGCCGCGGCGCGGCTGCTGCCCGCGGGCACCACCGGACTCACCGTCGCGGTGAGCGTCGGCGGCACCCCGCCCGGCACCGCCTACCTCTCCGACGGCACGACCCTGACCGGCCAGGACGTCGACTTCACCAAGGCGGTCGCGCGGGTCCTCGGCCTCCGCCTGAAGGTGGAGCAGGCGAGCTTCGAGGCGATCCTGCCCGCCCTGGACAGCGGCAAGTACGACGTCGGGGCGAGCAACTTCGGCGTCACGGACGAACGCCGCCGGACCATCGACTTCGTCACCTACATCAACGACGGCCAGGGCTTCGCCGCCCGCAAGGACAGCGGACTGTCGAAGATCACCGATCTGAGGCAGCTGTGCGGCCTGAACGTCGCCACCGCCGCCGGCACCACCTTCGAGGCGACGCTGGAGGCGCACCGGCATGTCTGCGCCGACGCGGGCAGGAAG
Source organism: Streptomyces sp. NPDC006193 (assembly GCF_040613915.1). Taxonomy (NCBI): domain Bacteria; kingdom Bacillati; phylum Actinomycetota; class Actinomycetes; order Kitasatosporales; family Streptomycetaceae; genus Streptomyces; species Streptomyces sp. NPDC006193. The sequence goes on along the minus strand of NZ_JBEXTB010000027.1, from coordinate 14,386 downwards.
GCGTACCGGGTGCAGACGTACAGCGAGCCGAGCGCGATCTGGTCCTCCCTGCAGCAGGGCCGCAGCGACATCGTGATGTCCACCATCAACGGCCTGCGTTACGCCGTCGCCCACCAGCGGGGGCTGAAATTCCTCAACGAATACCACCGCCTGGACGTCGGTTTCGCCTTCAAGAAGGGCACCCGGCTGGCCCCCGCCTTCCAGGCCGCGGTGAACAGGCTCATCAAGGACGGCACCTACGACAGAATTCTCAAGAAGTGGGGCACGACGGGTTCGGCGATCCACGAGTCCCGGATCAACCCGCCGGAGCTGAAGAACTAGCGGCGGTCAGCAGCCGTCGCACGGACAGCAGCATTCGCAGCCGTCGCAGTTCGGACAGGAACAGTCGCACTGATGACAGCAGCCGCTGCGTTTCTTCCGGGACCACGGGCCCTCGTATTCCTCGGCGCAGCACATCCTGCAGGTGCAGAACACCGCGAAGAACGCCCCGCAGCCCGCCCAGAACCCGCGCCTTCCCTTGGCGGGTCCGGGCACGGAACCGCCCCCGAACCCCCCGCCGCCCCCGCCGCTCCCGCCGGCGGATCCGCCGCCGCCCGCGTACGGGTTCCCGCCCGCGTAGGGATTCCCGCCCGCGTAGGGTGCGCCGGCGCCGTGGGCGGGGGCGCCGCCGTACGGCCCCTGCGGCGCACCCGGCCGATGGGCGGCGCACACCGGCGCCGTGCCGAACGCCCGGTCCACCGAGCGCCGCAGTTCGTGGACGAGCAGGAGGTGGGCGAGCCGGCCGTCGCGGAACTCGGTCTCGCGCAGGGCGAGCCGGATGCCGTGCAGGGCGTCGTCGGCGAGCCGGCGGGCCTCGGTGAGCGAGGTGCCGGTGGCGGTGAGCGGGTTCCAGGCGCCCGTCACCGCGTCTGCCTGCCGGTCCTCCACGGCGTCCAGCAGATGCGCGAGCCGCCCGAAGAGCCGCCCCGCCTCCGCCAGGGGCGCGGCGTTGCCCGGCCGTCCGGCCAGCACGGCGGTGTGCGCGAAGGCCGCGGCGGTCGCGGTCTCGGTCGGCTCGGTGACCGTCAGGACCGGTGTGCCGGGCCCGGCGAGGGTCTCCACGCCGAGCTGCCGGTCGACGGCGTCGACCAGTACGGCGGTGTCGAAGCCCACCGCCGCACCGCCGTGCTCACCGGCCCGGCCCCAGCTCGCGGCGACCCGGCGCGCGGCGGCCGCGACCGGTCCGCGGGCCAGCAGTCCGTCCCGGTCGGCGACGTGGTCGCGCACCTTCGCGGAGGCGAGCACCAGGGAGACGGCGGCGGCGAGGCGCGCTCCCTCCCCCTGGGCCACGGACGCCGTCCGCATGCCGCGCAGCGCGCAGGGCCCGGCGGTACGGCGGGCGCCGCCGACCGGTCCGGTCTGAGCCTCTGTCAGGACCGATAGGAGAAGTCCGTCGTAGTTCGTCACCAGCCGTGCGAACTGTCCGTGATCGCGGCGCAGGGCGAGGCAGAGCCCGCACAAGTGCGCCGTCCACTCGGCTCTCAGCACCTCACCGAGCCGGTGCGAGCACGGTCTGACCATTCCGAACACGACATCCCCCGTACTGTCCACGGCGTTCGAGTTCACCCGTACGCACCCGGCATCACCCGTCCGCCGGGAACAATCATATTTCACTCACAGTCAGCAGCCGTATGAGTCGCGCCCCTTGGGGCACAAGGACTCTCGACGGATCTGCTGTGCACCAGTACCGTCACAAACCCCCCGCGCGGCGTCTATCCACTTGGCGCGCCGTCCGCATCATGGATGACCATAGGGATGCGGAAAGCAAGAAAGACCGCTGTGAGAGGAGGCGTCCATGGGATCGGTACGCAAGGCGAGTGCGTGGCTCGGCCTCGTCGACGACAACGATGACGAGCGCTACTACGACGACGACTACTCCGAGGGCACCGAGTCCGGGGACGCCTGGGTCACCGACCCGCGGGTGAAGGTGGCCACGGACACGGCCGAGGAGAAGGGCCGCCGGATCGGCACGGTCACCCCGGACAGCTTCCGGGACGCCCGCGCCATCGGCGAGCTGTTCCGGGACGGCGTCCCGGTGATCATGAACCTCACCAACATGGAGCCCGGTGACGCCAAGCGGGTCGTGGACTTCGCCGCGGGGCTCATCTTCGGGCTGCGCGGCTCCATCGACCGCGTCTCCAACCGCGTGTTCCTGCTCACCCCGGCCGACACGGAGATCATCAGCGGTGACGCCTCGGCACACCGCTCGGACGGCTTCTTCAACCAGAGCTGAGGCAGGGCCGCTCACCGGCCCCGCCCCCACGGGGCTCACCGGAAGGCGTCCAGCCCGGTGAGCGCCTTGCCCAGCACGAGCTGGTGCATCTCGACAGTGCCCTCGTAGGTGAGCACCGATTCCAGATTGGTCGCATGCCGCATCACGGGGTACTCGAGGGAGATCCCGTTGGCGCCGAGGACGGTCCGCGCCTCACGGCAGATCCCGATGGCCTCGCGGACGTTGTTGAGCTTGCCGAAGCTGATCTGCTCGGGACGCAGGCGGCCGGCGTCCATCCGCCGCCCCAGATGATGGGCGAGCAGAATCCCCTTGTGCAGTTCGACCGCCATGTCGGCCAGCTTGGCCTGGGTGAGCTGGAAGCCGCCGATGGGCCGCCCGAACTGCTCCCGCGACCTCGCGTAGTCGAGGGCCGCCTCGAAACTGCTGCGCGCGGCGCCCATCGCGCCCCACACGATGCCGTAGCGGGCGTGCGACAGGCAGCTGAGCGGCCCGCGCAGCCCGGTGACCTCCGGCAGCACCGCCGTGGCGGGCAGCCGTACGTCGTCGAGGACGAGTTCGCTGGTCACGGAGGCGCGCAGGGACCACTTGTGCTTGATCTCCGGAGCCGAGAACCCAGGGCTGTCGGTGGGCACGACGAACCCGCGGATGCCCTCCTCGGTCCGCGCCCAGACGACCGCCACCCCGGCGACGGAGCCGTTGGTGATCCACATCTTCCGGCCGCTCAGGACCCAGTCGCCGCCGTCGCGCTCGGCGCGGGTGCGCAGGGAGGCGGGGTCGGAGCCGTGGTCGGGCTCGGTCAGCCCGAAGCAGCCGATCACCTCGCCGGCGGCCATGCGGGGCAGCCACTGACGCTTCTGCTCCTCGCTGCCGAAGCGGTGGATGGCGTACATGGCCAGGGAACCCTGCACGGAGACCAGGGACCGGATGCCCGAGTCGGCCGCCTCCAGCTCCAGACAGGCCAGCCCGTACTGCACGGCCGTCGCGCCCGCGCAGCCGTACCCGGTGAGCGGCATGCCGAGCGCGCCGATCGAGCCCAGTTCGCGCGCGAGCTCCCGGATGCCGGGCAGCTCGCCCTTCTCGTACCAGTCGGCGACGTACGGCAGCACGCGGTCGGCCGCCCAGGCGCGGACGGTGTCCCGGACGGCCAGGTCCTCCGGCTCCAGCAGGTCGTCGATCCCGAGCGGATCGGCGGCGTCGAACGGGGGCAGCTTCGCGGACGCGGACATGGGACACCCTCCGGGACGCGGTCCTCAGCAAAACTAGCAGCGCTAGTCGCGGCTCTCCGGCAGACGTTACGGCGCGGTGCCGCGCACGTCCAGAGCAGGCCCGGAGCAGGCGGTGAGCACATCCGGAGCAGGTGAGGAGCAGGTCAGGCGGAGACCCGCGGCTTGCCGGAGGCGGGCCCCGGCTCCCGCGGCGCCGGCAGGTCCACCCCGCCCCCGCCCGGCTCCTCGCCGCACTGCATGGTCCGCGGCAGCCGCAGCGCCATCACCGCGCCCAGCAGCAGCAGACCCGCGCTCACCAGCAAGGTCACATGCAGCCCGTGCACGAACGAGTCCCGGGCGGCCCGGCGCAGCGCGGCCCCGCCGGCCCCGCCGAGGCGTCCGGCGACCTCGTAGGCCTCGCCGAGCGAGTGGCCCGCCGCGTCCGACGCGCTGCGCGGCACACCCGGCACCGCGCGCAGCCCCGGGGCGTAGGCGGCGTTCATCACGCTGCCCAGCAGCGCGATGCCGATGCCGGCCCCGAGCTGGTACGACGTCTCGCCGATCGCCGCCGCGCCGCCGGCCCGGCCGGCCGGGGCCTCGTTGAGCATCGACTCGTACGCGCCGAACAGCGTCGTCTCCAGGCCGAAGCCCAGCAGGACGAAGCCGGCCAGCAGCATCGACGGGGCGTCGGCGCCGCCCATCGCCGTCAGGGACAGCACCGCGGCCGCCGTCAGGCAGAAGCCGGCGCACACCATCCGGCGCGGCCCGAAGCGGCGCAGCATGCGGGCGCCCACCAGCCCGGCCGCCATCGCGGCGACCGTCAGGGGCAGCAGCCTCAGGCCGGTCTCCAGCGGGGACAGGCCGAGCACGAGCTGCAGGTACTGGGCGGCGATCAGCTCCAGGCCGACCAGCGCGAGCATGGCCAGCACGATGCAGCCCACCGAGGTGCTGAACGCGGGCCGGCGGAACGTCCGCAGGTCCACCAGGGGATGCGGGAGCCGTCGCTGGCGCCGTGCGAAGAGAAGGAGGAGGGCCGCGCCGGTCAGCAGCGGCAGCACGGTGAAGGGGCTCGCCGCCCCTTCGCCGCCGCCGAGCCGCTTGACGCCGAGGACGGCGCCGAAGAGCCCGGCCGCCGCCATCAGCGCGCCGGCCACGTCCCACGGGCCGTCGCCCTCGCCCCGCGACTCGGGCAGCAGGATGCGGCCCACCGGCAGGCTGACCAGCATCAGCGGGATGTTGACCAGGAAGACCGAGCCCCACCGGAAGTGCTCCAGCAGGAAGCCGCCGAGCAGCGGCCCGACCGCGGCCCCCACCGCGGCGACCGCGCTCCAGACGCCGATGGCGAGGGCGCGCTCGCGCCGGTCGGGGAAGACCTGGCGGAGGATCGACAGGGTCGCCGGCATGATCATGGCGCCGCCGACGCCGAGCAGCGCGCGGGCCGCGATGAGCGTCTCCGCGCTCCGCGCGAACGCGGCCACCGCGGAGGCGACGCCGAAGATGCCGTAGCCGAGCAGCAGGACGCGTCTGCGTCCGACCCGGTCGCCGAGGGTGCCGAAGAGGATCAGCAGCGAGGCGCAGACCAGCGGATAGACGTCGACGATCCAGAGCAGTTCCACGGCGCCGGGCCTGAGGTCCTCGGTGACGGCGGGGACCGCCACGTGCAGCACGGTGGCGTCGAGGGCGACGAGCAGCAGGCTGACACAGAGGACGACGAGGACGACCCAGCGGTCGGCACCCGCTCCGGGCGTCCGACGGCGCGGCCGTACGGCAGCCGTGGTCGTCCCGGACATGTACGTACCTCCCAGATGATCCCTCGCGTGGGGCGGGCCGACGGGACGGGGACTCCCTGCCGTACGGCCGGGAAGGAGCGGTGTTCCCGGCCCGCGCGAACCCCTGCGGGTGACTCGCCAGCGTACGCGAGTTCACCGCGAGGACACGTGGCGGACCTCTCACCCGCCCCGGACGGGGTGTGTGGCGTACAGCACGTCGCCCGCTCCCGGCCGCGACCCGGCGGGCGGTCGGGTTCCCCGCGCCGTCGATAATCGAGCCCGTGACCGATCGTGCGACGCGCGTGGCGCCGCCCCACGCCCCCCTCCTGCGCCGGGCCGCTGCGGCCCTCCTGGGCTACGCGGCGATCCGCGCGCTGGGGCTCGCGGTGCTGGCGGTGTGGAGCGCCGCGCGCGGCAAGGACGCGTACACCCTGCTCACCGCACGCTGGGACGCGCTGTGGTACGCGCGGATCGCCGAGCTGGGCTACGGCTACGAGGTGCGGCTGCCGAACGGCGACGTCCACTCCGACCTGGCGTTCTTCCCGCTGCTGCCGTGGCTGGAGCGGCTGCTGCACGCCCTCGCCCCGCTGTCGTACGCGGACGCCGGCTTCCTCGTGAGCGTGCTCGCCTCGCTCGCCGCGGCCTGCGGGATCTTCGCGGTCGCCGACCGGCTGCACGGCCCTCGGACCGGCGTCCTCGCCGTGCTGCTGTGGGCGGCGCTGCCGGTCGGGGTGGTGCAGTCGATGGCGTACAGCGAGTCCCTGTTCACGGCGCTGGCCGCATGGTCGCTGTACGCGGTGCTGACCGGGCGGTGGCTGAGCGCCGGTGCGCTGGCCGCGCTGGCCGGGCTGACCCGGCCGGTGGGACTGGCGGTGGTGGCCGCGGTGTGGACGGCGGGCGTGGTCTCGTTCGTGCGAGAGCGCAGCACGAAGCGCACGCCGGGCGCGCAGCGCTCGGAACACGCCTTCGCAGCGCGACGCGGCGCACCCGACAGTGCGCACGCCCCCGGCGCATCATCTCTTCCGCGAGCTCCCGCGCGCACGCCGGGCACCGCCAGGGTGCCGCAAGCTCCCGGCGCACGGCCTCTGCCGCACGCCCCCACTGCGGCGAACCCACCGGCCCCTGACGCATCGTCGGTCGCGCACATCCCGCAAGCCCCGGCGGCCACACCCCCGGACGCCCCCGCCCGGCGCCGGGTGCTCGGCATGCTGCTCGCTCCGCTCGGCGCCGCCGGTCACGTCCTCTGGGTCGGGCAGCGCACCGGGAAGGGACCGCTCGGGTACCTGGACGTCCAGGCCGGGTGGCGCAACGGCTTCGACGGCGGCTACGCCTTCGCCCGCTTCACCGCCGACAAGTTCACGTCGTTCCCGTCGGCTCTCGCCGGCCTCGGCCTGATCGCCGGCGTCGCCCTGCTGATCCGGTTGTACGCAGCCTGCGTACGCGCACGCCAGCCGGCCGAAGTGCTGGTGTACACGGGCGTCGTCCTCGCCCTCGCCCTGTGCGCGTCCGGCTACTTCGGCTCCAAGCCCCGGCTGCTGATGCCCGCCTTCCCGGTGCTGCTGCCGCTCGCCCGCGCCCTGGCCCGGCTGCGGCCGTCGCGGTCCGCCCTGGTCACGGCGGGGCTGGCGGTCACGGCGGCGGCCTACGGCGCGTTCTGGCTGAACGGCTCCGGTCCGCCGTGACCGGCTCCGGCGCCCGATGACGCCCGGGGGAATTCCGCACCAGGTCCCGGTTAACGCATTCATAAGCGCCATATAAACAACACCCGGCATGATCAAAGGGAATTGGCGTGATCGACGTCATCGGATTGCGGAAACCCCTTAATCGGGGCCGCCCTTGAGACGTTTCCCACATCACATCGTCATCACAAAGCCGCTGTTTCGGCCGGGACCGTCGCTCACTCGCTGTAACGTCGATTGGGTGCGTACCGAACGAAACCTCACCCGGCGTCTGGACCGGGTGTTCGCCAGACTGGACCGCGAGCCGGAACGACCGGCCCACATCGACATGCCGAGGATGAGCCGGCACCGGGTCGTTCTGTTCTCCGCGACCCTGGCCTTCTACCTGGCGATCGTGTGGGCCGTGGTCACCACCTCCTGGCTGGTCCGGCTGGACTGGCAGGTCATGTTCTTCCGGCCGTACCAGCAGTGGCCGGAGATCCACGCGTTCCTCGACTACTACGTGGTGCTCGGCCAGCGCGGCCCCACCGCGGTGATGGTCGCGTCCTGGCTCGGCTGGCGCTCCTGGCGGCAGCACACCCTCCGCCCGCTGCTGACCCTGGCCGCCTCGCTGCTGCTGCTGAACGTCACGGTCGGCGCCGCCAAGATCGGCATGGGGCGGCTCGGTCCGCACTACGCGACCGTGATCGGCTCGAACGAGATGGGCCTGGGCGGCGACATATTCCCCAGTGGCCACACCGCCAACGCGGTCGTGACCTGGGGAATCCTGGCGTACCTGGCCTCCACGCCGAGAGCGCGCCGGTGGCTGTCGGCCCTCTCCGCGGTGACCTCGCTCGGCGTCGGCCTCACCACCGTCTACCTGGGTACGCACTGGCTGAGCGACGTGCTGCTGGGGTGGGCCGCGGGCCTGCTGATCCTGCTCGCGCTGCCCTGGTTCGAGCCGCTGATCGCCAGGGCGGAGGTGTGGCTCCTCGCACTGCGCGACCGCTGGCGCAGCCGCCGCGGCGCGCCCGCGCCCCGGCCCGTCCCGGTCGCGCCGGTGGTGCTCAAGCCGCGCAGCGCACCGGTGGAGCACGCGCCGGCCCGCGAACCGGTCGCCTCGACCCGGGCCTCGCGGGGACCGGTGCACCTGTCCCCGGGCCCGCACACCGCGCGTTCGGAGCGCACCCCGGTCACCCCGGCGGGCAGTCGCCGCCCGCCGCACGCCGACCGCGTCCCGCACACCGACCGCCCGCGCGGCGCGACCACGCCGGCCCGCCCGCTGACGGGCGGCTGACGGCCGGAGGGCAGCGGGGCCCGGTACGCACACCACCCCCGCGCCGCGGCGAAGGCCCCGCTCCTCGTCCGAGGAGCGGGGCCTTCGCCGTACGGACGCCCGGGGCCACGGACGCCCGGGGCCACGGACGCCCACGACCGCGGACGCCCGGAGCGCGGATCAGCCTTTCCAGGCGCGGGTCACCCGGCCGTCCCGCACCTCGAAGTTCAGGCGTCCCGCGCGGTACTCCATCGTGATGATCGCGCCCGGCGGCAGCGAGCGCACCGCCCGCCACCCGCGCTCCCGCGCGAGCCGCTCGGCGCCTCGGGCGTCGAGGCCGACGTACCCGTCCGGACTGTCCTGGGGCTCCGCTGACGGAGTGGGATTCGGTGCCATGCCGCCACGCTAGGCGGCATCCGGCGGCGACGGAAGCCGGGCACCGCCGGGTACGGGCCGTATCCGACTCCGGTCACACTTCCGTCACAGCTTCCCGACCGGCGTTTCCCCCGGACGCATCACACGAACGGGGGTTTCCGTTCCGCCCACCGGGGTAATCGAACGGAATTCAAGCGTGTCGGACGACCGCCTCGAATTGACCGGCGGAAAGTGCCGCAGTGGGGATCGGGGCGGCCCGGGGCGCCATTCCCCGGCAATGCCGTGCGACGCCGCCGCGCCTGACGGCGCATAGGAATTTCACGATTTCAGCACACGACCGCCGCAGCCCCTGTCGGACCGCAGGTCCCCGGGAGCATCATGGCGGTGGCCCACGGGTACGCGTGCCGCGGGCCGCGGCGAACCCGGGCGCGACGATGCGAAGGGGCGAGCGATGGGGACCGAGACCGTGCGGGCGGCGGCACACCCGAAGCGCACCGACGGGCGCGGCCGGGTGGTCGTGGACTGGCTCACCACCACCGACCACAAGAAGATCGGCCACCTGTACCTGATCACGGCGTTCGGGTTCTTCCTGGCCGGCGGGGTCATGGCACTGATGATGCGCGCCGAGCTCGCCCGGCCGGGGCTGCAGATCATGAGCAACGAGCAGTACAACCAGCTGTTCACGCTGCACGGCACGATCATGCTGCTGCTGTTCGCCACCCCCAGCTTCGCCGGCTTCGCCAACGAGCTGATGCCGCTGCAGATCGGCGCGCCGGACGTGGCCTTCCCCCGGCTGAACATGCTGTCGTACTGGCTCTTCGCGTTCGGCGGGCTCATCGTGCTCGGCTCGCTGCTGGTGCCGGACGGGGCGGCCGACTTCGGCTGGTTCGCCTACGCGCCGCTCAACAACTCCGCGCACTCCCCCGGCCTCGGCCCGGACCTGTGGATCATGGGGCTGGCGCTGTCCGGCTTCGGGACGATCCTCGGCGCGGTCAACTTCATCACCACGATCATCGGGATGCGCGCACCGGGCATGACGATGTTCCGGATGCCGATCTTCACCTGGAACATCCTGTTCACGTCGATCCTCGTCCTGCTGGCGTTCCCGGTGCTGGCCGCGGCGCTGCTGGTGCTGGAGGCGGACCGGCGGTTCGGCTCGCAGGTCTTCGAGGCGGCCAACGGCGGGTCGCTGCTGTGGCAGCACCTGTTCTGGTTCTTCGGCCACCCCGAGGTGTACATCATCGCGCTGCCGTTCTTCGGCATCATCACGGAGATCATCCCGGTGTTCAGCCGCAAGCCGATCTTCGGGTACCTGACGCTGGTCGGCGCGACCATGACCATCACCGGGCTGTCGGTCGTGGTGTGGGCGCACCACATGTTCGCCACCGGGGCGGTGCTGCTGCCGTTCTTCTCCTTCATGTCGTTCCTGATCGCGGTGCCGACAGGGGTGAAGTTCTTCAACTGGACCGGCACGATGATCAAGGGCTCGCTCTCCTTCGAGACGCCGATGCTCTGGGCGATGGGCTTCCTGGTGACGTTCCTGTTCGGCGGGCTGACCGGGGTCGTCCTGGCGTCGCCGCCGATGGACTTCCACGTCACGGACTCGTACTTCGTGGTGGCCCACTTCCACTACGTGGTCTTCGGCACCGTCGTCTTCGCCGTGTTCGGCGGCTTCCACTTCTGGTGGCCGAAGTTCACCGGCAAGATGCTGGACGAGCGCCTCGGCAAGATCCAGTTCTGGACCCTGTTCACCGGTTTCCACACCACCTTCCTGGTGCAGCACTGGCTGGGCGCCGAGGGCATGCCCCGCCGGTACGCCGACTACCTGGCCACCGACGGCTTCACCGCGCTCAACACGGTGTCGACGATCGGCGCCTTCCTGCTCGGCCTGTCGACGCTGCCGTTCGTCTACAACGTCTGGAAGACCGCCAGGCACGGCGAGAAGGTGACGGCCGACGACCCCTGGGGGTACGGCCGGTCCCTGGAGTGGGCGACCTCCTGCCCGCCGCCCCGGCACAACTTCGTCACCCTGCCCCGGATCCGCTCGGAGTCCCCCGCGTTCGACCTGCACCACCCGGAGTACGCGGGCCAGGCTCCGCAGCCCGAGCCAGAGCGGCATCAAGCCGGTTCCTGATCCTCCTGACGGCGTCGGTCAGCCCGGCGGGCTCCAGCACCTCGAAGTCGAAGCCCAGCATCATCACGTGCACGACCATCGTGTCCAGGCTCGCGGCCCCGGTGCGCAGGATGCACGCGTCCGTCCCGTCGGGTTCGAGGGTGCCGGCGAACGGCGTGGTCCGCTCGGCGACCTCCTCCACCGGCGCCAGCAGCCGGACGGTGGCGTGCGTGGCGTACGCGCGGGTGGAGACGCCCTGGGAGACGTAGGCGGCCAGGTCCTCGGCGGGCGGTGTCCGCGGGGTGAACCGCGGTCCGTGCGGCGGCCTGGGCGTGATGCGGTCGGCACGGAAGGTCCGCCAGTCGGCCCGGTCGACGTCCCAGGCGACCAGGTACCAGCGCCGGTCGCTGCACACCAGCCGGTGCGGTTCGACGGTCCGGCGGCTCACGGCGCCGTCGTGGCCGCGGTAGGCGAACCGCAGCCGCTCGGCGTCCCGGCACAGGTGGGCCAGCTCGGTGAGCAGGGCCGGGTCGACCGGGGACGCCGGCGGGGCGGTCCGGGTCATCGGCACGGTGTAGGCGTTGAGGGCGCTCACCCGGCGGCGCAGCCGGTGCGGCAGCACCTGCTCCAGCTTGGCGAGGGCGCGCACGGAGCTCTCCCCGATGCCCTCGATGCCCTGCCCGGCGGCCGTGCGCAGGCCGACGGCCACCGCCACGGCCTCGTCGTCGTCCAGCAGCAGCGGCGGGAGTTCGGCGCCCGCGCCCAGCTGGTAGCCGCCGCCGGTGCCGGGGCTGGCGTTGACCGGGTAGCCGAGCTCGCGCAGCCGCTCCACGTCCCGGCGGACGGTGCGCGGGGTGACGCCCAGCCGGCCGGCGAGTTCGGCGCCGGACCATTCGCGGTGGGCCTGGAGCAGCGAGAGCAGGCGCAGCAGACGTGCCGAGGTCTCCAACATGGGGCCGAGTCTGCCAGCGGTCGCGGACAGCCGCTGTCCTCGTCGAGACAGCGGCTGCCCCCGGGGCGGCCGGGGGTCAGAGCACGAGGCGCTGGCCGGGCACGATCAGGTCGGGGTCGGGGCCGATGACGGTCTCGTTGGCGGCGTATATCCGCTGCCAGGTGGTCTTGTGCCGGGCCGCGACGGTGCTCAGGGTGTCGCCCTCGCGGACCGTGTAGTCGCCGCGGGTGGCGCTGCGGCCGGTGCGGGCGGCAGGCTGCCGCGGCGTCCCGGCCGGGGCGGTCTTCGCCGCCGCGCTCCTCCGGGGGGCCGGGCCCGGCTTCCGCAGGGCGCTGCCCGACTTCTGCGGGGCCGTGCCCGAGGCGGTCGCCGGGGCGGCGCCGAAGGCCCCGGCGCGGGCCGAGCAGACCGGCCAGGCGCCCCAGCCCTGGGCCCGCTGGACCTTGGCGGCGACGGCGATCTGCGCGCTTCTGGAGGCCTGGTCGGCCCTCGGGGCGTAGGCGGTGCCGCCGTAGGCCCGCCAGGTGGAGGCGGAGAACTGGAGCCCGCCGTAGTAGCCGTTGCCGGTGTTGATGTGCCAGTTGCCGCCGCTCTCGCACCGGGCGATGCGGTCCCACACGCCGTTGTCCGCCGCGGCGGCGTCGGTCGCGGTCAGCAGCCCCAGCGGGGCCAGCAGGGCGGCTCCGGCCAGGGCGGCCGTCGTGCGGCCCTTGCGGGCGGCGTCGGGGCGGGTGCTGCGGGTGGTATCGGCACATTCGGACATGTGGTTCCCTCTCCACGAACCCGGGCTCCCCCGGGCGGAGCGCGGGTCCCCGCGCTTGGCCGCGGTTCCTCGCGCCCGCCCCGTCCGCCGTCACCGGTGCGGTGATCGTGCTCTGCCGTGCCGGCCGGCGGACGTACCCGAGCGGTGCTCGTTGCACACGGCGGAGGAATGTAGGGAGAGCCGGCGGCGGTTTCAACCAACTCGCCGTCCTGGCAGGCCAGTTGAACGTTACCCACGGTATCGGCGATTTCCGGACACCCACTTCATGGGCTGATGTCATGATTTTTCGACCATCGGCCACGGCGATCTGTGACCCACATCACCCGTACAAGTTCCTTGACGAGGACCGCCCTTGACGGTGAGTGCCGCATTCCGCACCGAACGTGACCCTGCGCAGCGGAAGGTCCGAACCGGTCCGTCCCGGGGCGTGACCCCCACCACAGGACGTCCGTTGTCTTCTTCATGAGCCCGGAACCCCCGGGGCTCAGCGGCCGGGAGCCACCCGGCCGACCCCAGCACCCGCATCCCGAGGGAGCCACCGTGCCGCGCATGCTCGACGTCAGCGACGCCGTACGCGCCGAGATCGGCGACGAAGAAGCCGACCGGCTGCTCGCCGGAGAGAACGCCCCGGGCAGTTACGACTGCACGTCCTGCCGCACCCCGGGCGACTCCGAGCAGGAGCGCACCAGCACCGTTCTGTTCGTCGGCGACGAGACCGCCGTCCTCGCCTTCGCCCACGCCGGCTGCCTGCCCTCGCAGGTCGTCCAGGTCACCGAGGAGCAGCTCCAGGGCGCCGTCCGCTCCATCGGCGCCGCCGGCGGTGAGCCGCACGCCGCCGCGGCCGAGCAGGCCGTGCTCGGCGTGACCAGCGGACTGGTCCTGATCAGCGACGAGTTGCACCCCGCGCTCGTCGTGGAGCCGACCTCGCCGATCGTCCGGCCGGGCGCCACCGGGGCCGGTGACGACTTCCTCCCCCTGCTCATCGAGCAGGGCTTCATGCCGGTGACCCGGCTCGCGGCCGTGCCGCCGGTGCTGCACGGCTGGTCCGTGCTGCTGGCCGCGGGCCAGCTGCACGCGGTGCTGCAGCCCGCGGTGGGCGGCGGGCAACCGGTGGCCTGGTGGCAGGCGCACCAGCCGCTGCAGGTGACCGACGGCTGGCGCGCCGCCGCGAACAAGCAGCAGCAGGTGCTCCTGTTCGCGGCGCCGGTGGGGTCGATCGGGCGTCAGCCCCGGGAGGACCTGCTGCGCGACGCGCTGGACAAGGCGGCCGCCAACGGGAAGCTGGTCGCCGCGGCGCTGCCTCTCGCCGGCACCTGAGCCCGCCGCCGACGGGGGGCGCACCCCGTCTCGCGGCCACGCGCCGCGCGTGGTCCCGCGCCGCGCGCGGCGGCGGCCGCGCGCCCGCCGGGGACCCGCGTTCGGGGGGCGTCCGTTCGACCGCATCCTCTTGCACGCCCGGTCGTTTGGACATACGTGCACGCATACGACACTCCTCCCCGCCGGTCCTTCTCCTCCGTGCCGTCCGCCAGGGCGGCGCACGAGCCGTCCGGCGGGCCGTCGGCCACGCCGATCTACGACGCGCTCTACGCGGAGTGGGTCAGGAGCTTCCGCACGCTGCCGGGTGACCGCAGCGGTGAGGAGGAGCTGGGGTTCTGCGCCTTCGGCGACTTCCCGGACGGTCGGGGCGCGTACGGCGTCCACGAGGTCCACGCGGTCCACCGGGCGGGATCGTTCAGCAGCTCGTACAGCGCCTACAGCGCGGGGGCCTACAGCGCCCGGCAGCAGTCGCAGCCGCAGCCGCAGCCGCAGTGGCAGCGGGTCGGCACGCTCAGCCGGCCGCAGGAGACGGTGACGACCTACGTCCCGGCGGCCCTGCCGCCGGCCCCGCGCCGGGGCAGGTGACCGGCGGCCACGGCGCGAAGGGCGGCCCCTGGCTCTCCAGGGGCCAGGCCGAGCAGGCCCGTGCGGAGGCGGAGCAGGCACGTGCCGAGGCGGAACGGGCC
>NZ_JBEXTB010000026.1:0-100653 GCF_040613915.1 Streptomyces sp. NPDC006193 | reverse complement strand
GGCAGGTCCACCCCAAGGCCGCGGACACCCTCGTCACGGCGGTCATGCAGGGCCTGCTGCCCCGCAAGGGCGAGACGGCCCTCGACCGGCCGTCAGGCCGACGCCTCGCCGGCCTTCTCGACGGCCGCCCGGGCCCGGTCCCAGTCCCCGCCGAAATGGTCGGACAGAGCGTGCAGCCAGCGCTCGATGCCGAAGCCCACGCACCCGGTGGAGACCGGGCCGCCGCCGGGCAGCGAGATGGAGCAGCGCTCGCCGAAGAACGTGTGATGCACGTTCACCGAGGCGATCGCCATGTCCTGGTAGACGTACTCGTGCTTGACGGGGACGATCTGCTGGAACACGGCACGCTCCCCGGCCTGGTCGTAGAAGGGGTCGGACGCCGCGCGGCGCTCCAGCGGCAGACCGATCCGGCCGGCCAGGGCGTCGAGGAAGCGCGCCGAGCGGTCCAGGTGCGCCGTGACCTGTTCGGGCGTGCCCAACGCCACGACCTCGCGCATCCGGAAGGCCTTGAGGCGGCGGAGTCCGTCGAAGCGGTCCTCGTTGCGGAAGCACTGCCCCAGCAGGGTCACCAGCTTCCCGTCCGCGGGCACCCGTCCGCTTCGGTGGTGCAGGTACACGCCGTAGCAGGCGCTGGAGGGCAGGGCGAGGCCCGCCGCGTGCAGTGAGCCGGGGCCGAACCCGCCGGAGTCGGCCTCCTCGCCGATCTTCTCCGCCCCGGCCGTGGTGACGTCCAGGCGAGAGGCGACGAGGGCCAGTTGCGGGAAGTTGCGGTAGACGTCGAGGCCGGCCAGATCGGCGACCGGGAGCAGCGGCGGCACGGTCAGCGCGACCGCACCGGACGCCTCCGCCCATCGGGCGCAGACGCGGTCCAGCGTCTCCGCGAGACGGGTCGGCGCCTCCTCGAGCGCGGCGAGTCCTTCTGACACCCGGACACCGGTCGTGATGCTCATCCCCAGCTCCTCAGCGTGAGTGGTCGATCCAGCGGGACGCTCTGCCGCCAGCGTCGGGGCAGCGGGTGCGAAGGGCGCGCGATGAGAGTGTGCGGGGTCAACGCCCCTGGCGGACATGGGCTTTCCGCGCTCCGCGGCAGTCGTTAAGGTAACACCTCAGAGGACCTGAGCACCTGAGTGGTTCCGCTTCTGTACGAGACGAACAGGACAGACTTCTCCATGAAAAAAGGGCAACTCGGCTTCCTGACCGGCACTCACGCGGTCAACGACCTCTACCAGGGCGCGATCCCCGCGATGCTGCCGTTCCTGATGTCCGAGCGTCACTACGGCTACGCCGCCGTCTCCGGTCTGGCGTTCGCGGCGAGCGGCGTCTCCAGCCTGTTCCAGCCGCTGTTCGGCCTCCTCTCCGACCGCAAGCCGCGCA
This sequence comes from Streptomyces sp. NPDC006193, assembly GCF_040613915.1. Taxonomy (NCBI): domain Bacteria; kingdom Bacillati; phylum Actinomycetota; class Actinomycetes; order Kitasatosporales; family Streptomycetaceae; genus Streptomyces; species Streptomyces sp. NPDC006193. Next base: position 99,279 of record NZ_JBEXTB010000026.1, on the reverse strand, counting down.
GCTGGCTGGTCCCGGCCGGAGCCGTCACCGCCGCCCTGGGCGTGGTCGCGGCCGGCCTGTCCGGCACCTATCTGCTCACCTGGGTCTGCGTCGCGCTGGCCGGGATCGGCATCGCGGCGTACCACCCGCCCGCGACCAGCCAGGCCCGCGCCGCGGGCGGCTCCTCCCAGAAGGCGATGAGCATCTTCTCCGTCGGCGGGACCGTCGGCGGAGCCGTGGCGCCCTCGCTGGTGACCCTCGTCATCGGGGGGTCGGGCTTCGACGCGAGCTATCTGCTGGCGGTCCCCGCCCTGGTCATGCTCGCCCTGTGGATGCTCAAGGGGCCGTGGATGCGGTGGCGGGGCCACACGGAGGCGCCGCCGCTGACGACGGGAGCGGCCGGGAAACCGGCCCCGGACGCGGCGGAACGCACCGACGACTGGCGTGCGTTCGGCCGCCTGGTGGCCGTCGTCATCGGCTGGTCCGTCCCTTACGTCACCGTCACCTCGCTGGTGTCCCTGCACGCACAGCGCGACCTCGGTCAGTCCGAAGCGGCGGGCGCCGTCGTCCTCACCTCCTACACCGCCGCCGGGGCCGTGGGCACCCTGCTGGGCGGCTGGGTCGGGGACCGGTACGGCAGGATGACCTCGGTGCGCGTGGGCTACCTGACGGCGCTCCCGGCCCTGGCCGGCATCGCGTGGTCGCCCTGGTTCCCGCTCCTGGTGGTGTGCGCCGCCCTGTTCGGGGCCGCCATGTTCCTGCCGTTCGCCGCCCAGGTCACCCTCGCGCAGGACTACCTGCCCAACCGGCCCGGTACGGCGAGCGGACTGACCCTCGGACTGGCCATGGCGGCGGGCGGACTGTGTTCCCCCGCGTTCGGGTGGCTGGCTGATTCCAGTGGTCTGCCGTCCGCCTTCTATGCGCTCATCGTCGTGTTCGTCGTCCCCGCCGCCCTCGCGGTGCGCCTGCGCGACCGGGTTCTGCCGGTGCCCGGCCTCCGGTCGCCGGTCCCCGCCGAGACGGCGGACACGGGCGCACAATGACCATCTCAGCCAATTCGCAATCTCGAATACCCCTTTGCTCGCGGGTGCACGGCCCAGTATATGAGATAGCCGTTGAAGGAGAGTTCTCCACTCCGTACCGTGTGAAGCGCATCGGAAAGCGTTCCGCCGAGATCCTTCAAAGCCGTACTTCAGCGAGGAGAAATGCGTGAAGATCGACTGGGATGCCCACGAGGAGCTCAAGGCGGAAGGGATCGCGATGTCGCGGCGTTTCGCTTTCGGTCAGGAGATGTCCTGCCTCAAGGTGGTCGCCGACCAGGCGGGGGATCTCGACCTCCCGCCGCACTGGCATGAGAACGAGCAGTGGGTCGTGGTCACCGAGGGGTCCATCCGCTTCGTCTGCGACGAGACCGAGTACGAACTGAACGCCGGCGACGTGGCCTACATACCGGCCCGCCGGCGGCACACGGCCACCTACGTGGGCCCCGAAGGGGCCGTTCTCATGGAATTCTCCGCTCCGCCGCGGCTCGACCTCGCCCCCGGCTCGATCATCCCCTCGTCGATGACGTTCGACTGATCTCCACCGGAAACGCTCGCCGCCTTCTCCCATCAGCAGACGAGGGATCGACCGTGCGAAGCAGTGTGTACGGCAGGAGTAATACAGAGACAACCATCCACGAAGTATTCGAGCGCGTCGCACAGGAATACCCGGAAAGAAACGCGCTGGTCGCCGCCGGGCGTGCGGTGACCTACGCGGAACTCGCGGCCGCGGCCCGTGGTGTGGCCCACCGGCTCGTCGACCTGGGCGTAGGGCCCGGCAGCGTCGTCCCGGTGGCGGCCCGCCGCTCACCGGAGCTGGCCGCGGTGCTCCTCGGAGTCCTGATGGCCGGCGGGGCGTACGGCGTCCTGGACGTGAGGTGGCCGCCGCCCCGTTTCAGGCGGTTGCTGCACAGCATGCGGCCCGCGGTGGTCCTGGCGGACACCGCGGGATCCGCCCGGCTCGCCGAGGCGGGCGTCGGTCACCTCGCGTTCCCGGACCTGCAGGGCGCAGACCCGTCGGGCGGACCGTCCCCGGCCGGGCTGCCGCGGGTCCGGCCGGACGCCTGCGCGGCCCTGTTCTGGACCTCGGGGAGCACCGGCAGCCCCAAGGCCGTGCTGTCCCCCCACCGGGCGACGACCAGGCTGTTCGTCCCGGACGCGTTCATGGACTTCGGCGAACGGCCCGTGATGATCCACGCGGCGGCGGTCGCCTGGGACGCCTTCAGCCTGGAACTGTGGGGGATGCTGCTCACCGGCGGAACCGCCGTGGTGCACGAGGACGACCTCCTCCTGCCGCACGCGATCCGCGGCTACGTCCAGGACGCCGGCGCCACCCACCTCTTCCTGACCCCCTCGCTGTTCGACGTGATCGCGGGCGGCGACATCACCTGCCTGGCCGGTCTGCGCGCCGTCCTGCTGGGCGGCGACAAGCCGTCCCCGGCGAACTGCCGCACACTCCTGCGCACCTATCCGGACATCGAGCTGTACAACGGCTACGGTCCCGTCGAGTCCTGTGTCTTCGCCACGGTCCGCCGCATCACCGAGGAGGACACCAGGGACCCGGCCGGCGTCCCGGCGGGCCTCCCCGTCCCCGGCACGGACGTGCACATCCTGCGCGACGGGGCGCCGGCGCCCCGCGGCGCGACGGGCGAGGTCGCGATCGGAGGGACGGGGCTCGCCCTCGGCTACCTGGACGCGCCCGACCAGACGGCGGCCGTCTTCCGGCACACCACGGCCGACGGACGACGCGTCCCGGTCTATCTCACCGGCGACCACGGCTGGATGGACGACTCCGGCGTGCTTCGTCTCAGCGGGCGGAGGGACGCCCAGCTCAAAATATCCGGCCACCGCATCGAACCGGCCGAGATCGAGTCCGCCGCCCGCACGCTGGGAAGCCGTCGCTCGGTCGTCATGCCGATCACCGACCGCAGTGGGACACCGCGCATCATCCTGTTCGCCGAACAGCCCCGAAAGGCGATGACGGAACAGGAGATGCTGGGCCGCCTCCGGGAGACCCTGCCGGCCTACATGGTGCCCTCCACAGTGCATTTCGTCTCCTCGATGCCACTGCTGGACAACACGAAAATCGACAGGCGAGAGCTCTCGGCACGTTTCGGTTACACCTCCTGAGCGCGCCTCCGCATTCCGCAACCGAAGGAATCGACACGTGAGCACGCACACCCAGGCGGAAGCGCAATTCTCCGTCGCTCTCGAATCCATCCAAGGCAAACGCCGGATCGAGCGGGTTCTGGAGGCGGCAAACGCCCTCCTCGACCGGTATTCCACGCGGACCGATCCAGCGGAACGCCTGGGACTGACCTACGAATTGATCCGGCGAAACCTCACCCCCCACATAGTCATCGAATACGGCGACCTTGCGCTGGGCGCCGGCGAGGCGGAGAACCGACCGCCCGGAGAGACCGTTTTCCACTGCAAATTACAGGGTCCTGACGGAAGCAGCGGGTCGATCACCGCCTCCTACACGGCACCCGGATCCATGGGGCTGACCGGCCCCGAGTGGCTCGCGGCGATGCGGCTGCTGGCCGGCATCAGCGCCCTGGGCGTCGGGGGGCTGGTGACATGGCCGCAGTAGCGAGCGCCCACTCGCCGACGAGCCTGCTGTCACAGCCGTACTGGTACCGGTGCCTGCCGGCTGACACGGACGTGCACCGGCTGGACCGGGGCCTCTTCGCCGTGACGGGCAACGCGGCCGTCCAGGAAGCGCTCGCCCACCCCCTGATCGTGGCCGACCACCCGCTCAAGGCCAGCGCACGCGCCTTCGGCCCGAACGTGCTTGACGCCGACGGGCCCGGTCACCGGGCGTTCCGCGCCCTGCTGGCGCCGGTCCTGTCCGCCGGGCGGATCGCTGAGTACAAGCGGGCGCTGATACCCGGGCTCGTCCGCGGTCTGGTCGACAGCATCGCGGGCGTCGAGACCGACCGCTTCCACGACGCCTACGCGCACCGGGTGCCCTACGGCATCGTGTGCACCATCCTCGGCATCGACGCCTCCCTGGAGAATCGTTTCCACCGGCTGACCCGCCCGCTGGCGCGGCTCCTGGACTACCCCACCCAGGAGACCGACGAGACCCACGCCAACGTCACCGAGCTGCTGCGGCTGATCGAGGAGCAGCGGAGGTCCGAGGCCGCGGGCGCGCAGTCCCTGCTGGAGAGGATCGAGTGGACCCGGGACCGCAAGGGCATCTCCCTGACGGACAGTGAAGTGCGGTCCACGGCGCTCCTGTTCTTCCTGGCCGGCACCGAGACCAGCAGCGCCTTCATCACCTCGCTGGTGTACTGCATGGGACGCGGCGTCTTCGACCTGGGGGAGCTGCGGGACGAGGCGGTCCGCGACGCCTGGATCGAAGAGGTCCTGCGGCTGTACCCGCCGGTCCAGACGATCGTCCGGTTCGCCGGCGACGATCTGACCGTCCAGGGCGTGACCGTGCCGCGGCACTCGGCGGTCCTGGTCTCGGTCGCCGGAGCCAACCGCGACCCGAGGCTCTTCGAGCACCCTGACCGGTTCGACATCGGCAGAAGTACGAAGGGCTCGATCCCGTTCGCGGTCGGAGCGCACTCCTGCCCGGGCGCCATGCTCGCCAAGACGGAGTTCTCCCTGCTCGTCGAGGAGCTCGTCCACCGCTGCTCCGAAGTGGTCGTCACCCGCGACCGCCTCGCCATGGAGAGCCAGTCGTTCTCCCACCCCACCGACTTCTCCGTCGAGTTCAGAACCAGGTAAGGGAAAGAGGGCCCAGTGGAAAGCAAGATAGCGTCGCTGCGTGCATGGCTCGACGGCCTGCACGACAAGCCGCTCGACCTGCAGGACGACACCGACCTCATCCAGTCGGGCGCCGTGACCAGTCTCCAGTTCGTGCAGATGGTGATCGAGATCGAGCGCCTGCACGGGCGGAAGCTGGACCCGGGCGTGATCACCATCGAGTCGATGCGCACGCTCAAGGCCATCGACACGGCCGTCTTCCAGGCCGTCTGATGCCGGCCGGCACCCCTCGGGTGGCGGTCGTCTCCGGAACCTCCTCCGGGATCGGCGCGGCCGTGGCCGCGGAGTTCCTGCGTCGCGACTACACCGTCGTCGGCCTCTCCCGGCGCGGCAACCCGGACCTCGCCGAGCATCCCGGCTACCACGACCACCTCGCGGACGTGCGGGACGGCGAGGCCGTACAGGCCGCGCTCACCTCGGCGGCCGGCGCCACCGCCGACGGGGTCGACGCGGTCGTGCTCAACGCCGGCGCCTCACCGGACCCGGTCGACCTGGTCAAGGTCGACTGGCGCACGGTGGCGGACACCTACGAGACCAACGTCCGCACCGCGCTGAACCTCGTCCAGGCGACGGCCGCGCTGCTGCGACGCAACGGCGGCGGCTCGCTGACCTTCGTCGGGGCCAGTCTGGCCAACGGCTACCGGCCCGAACGCTGGACGTACGCCGCCAGCAAGGCCGCGATGACGACCCTGATGCGCGCGTGTTCGGTCGAGTTCGCCGACGACGGCGTGGTGGCCAACGAGGTGCGTCCCGGCCCCGTGGCCACCGCCATGACGATGGCCGGGCTGGACGGCGAGGTCGACGAACAGATCATCCGCGCCATCAACGCGGGGTTCGGCACGGACTGGCTCAAGTCCCCCCGCACGGTGGCGGAGTGGATCGTGACCATCGCCGAGTTCCCGTCGAACGGCCCCACCGGACAGGTCTTCAACTACAGCCGCAAGGTCCTGTGACCACCAGAAAGGCAGGTAGATCGCCCATGTCCCGCTACCCCTCCTCCGAGCAGCTCCTCGACCTCTTCAACTGGGCTTCCCCGGCCATGCTCGTCACCGACGCCGAGGGCGCCGTGGTGCTGGCCAACAAGGCCGCCTTCGAACTGCTGAAGGACGCCGCCACGGCCGGTGCCCGGCTTCCCGAGGCGCTCGGCATCGGCGACTACGCCGCACTGCTGGCCGCCGGGACGCCGGTGGAGAACCGCCGGGCGGCCTTCGCCCACCCCGACTTCCCGTCCGGGTACGCCAACATCGGCTTCGGCGAGGTCGACGGCGGCACCTACGGCTTCTGGGCGCTGCGCCCGGTCACCACCCATCCCACGCCGTCCCCGGCGCCGGGTGAGGGCCCCTCCACCGCGCAGGCGTGGATCAGCCAGGTCGACCGGGCCGACGCGTCGTACACGCCGGCCGGCGCGGACGCGATCCCGTTCCTCCAGGCGTACTACGACCGCTGCCCGGTCGCCATCCACCTCATCGAGGAGGACGGCACGGTCGCCCACGCCAACTGGAAGGACATCGCCATCGTCGGGGCGAGCGCGCAGCCGGACACCTATGTCGGCCACCACATCCGGCGCATCTACGCCGACCAGGACGTCGTCGAGGACTTCCTGGGCCGCTGGGGCGAGGACGCGCCGATCATCGACTTCCGTGCGGACTTCCTCAACCAGGGCGAGCGGGTCCCGGTGGTCATCTTCTCCACCGCCAAGGTCGAGAACGACAGGCTGAAGAACACCCGCTGCTTCGTCTTCCCGGACAGCCACCCGGACCGCGAGCGGGACAAGGTCACGGCGCTGGATCTCAGCTTCTGAGCCGTGCTCCGTCCCCTTCACAGGGACAGCGGCGCCCCTCAGCGGCGCCGGGCCCCGGCGGGCTGTCCCCGCCGGGGTTCGTGCGTGTCCGTGAGGCGGTCGCCTGTCGGGGGTGTGTCGAGCGCGGGCCCTGCCGACGGGCTTACCGCTTCACCGGCCGGTGTCCCGGTGGCGCCCGGTGTCGGTGTGCGCACGGGACAGCCGGCCGCACCCTGTCCGGCCCGGGTCGAGCATGCCGGCCCGTCACCGTCCCCGTCCTGTGCCGGGGTGTCTTCCCCTGCCCCGCCTGCCGCCGCTCCCGGATGCCCGCGCAGGTGCCGCTGGGGGCCGGGCGGGGTGCTGCCCTGTCGGTCTCCGGACGCCTCCGCGGGTGCGGAGGGGCTTGTCTGCCGTGCATGTCCTGCGCCACTTTTCGTCTCGAAGGGATGCTGTGTTGAACACGATCGCTTTCCTGGGCCTCGGCACCATGGGCAGCCCGATGGCCGTCAATCTCTGCAAGGCCGGACACATCGTGTACGGCTGGAACCGCAGCGAGGGCAGGACGGGCGCGCTGGAGGCGGCGGGGGGACGGCCTGCCGCGTCGATCGCTGAAGCGGTTGGTGCCGCCGACATGGTGATCACCATGCTTCCGGATGCGCCGCAGGTCGAGGAGGTCGCCTACGGCGATGAGGGCGTCCTGGCCCATGCCCGGCCCGGAACGCTGCTGATCGACATGTCCACCATCGCTCCCCGCAGTTCGGTGCGGCTGGCCCGTGAGGCCGCCGCACGGGGTGTCCGGGTGCTGGACGCCCCGGTCGCGGGCGGCGAGACCGGGGCGGTCGAGGGCACCTTGTCCATCATGGTCGGTGGGGAAGCCGCCGACGTCGAGGCGGCGAAGCCGGTGTTCGAGGCGTTGGGCAGGACTGTCACGCATTGTGGCGCGCATGGCGTCGGTCAGGTGGTGAAGGCCGCCAACCAGCTGGTTCTGGCGATCAATTTGCAGGCGTGTGCCGAGGCGGTGGTCTTCCTGGAGAAGGCGGGCGTGGATGTGGAGGCCGCGCTGGATGTGCTGGACGGCGGCCTCGCCGGATCCCGCGTCCTGACCCGTAAGCGGGCGGGTTTTCTTCGCCGTGACTATCGGCCCAGTTTCACGTTGGGTCTGCATCACAAGGACATGGGGATCGTCACCGACACCGCCCGCGAGCTCGGCGCGGTGATTCCTCTGGGCAGTGTCGCCGCGCAGCTCATGGCTTCTGCGGTGGCGCGTGGCGATGCGGGCCTCGATCACTCCGCGTTGCTCCGGGGCGTGGAGCTGCTCAGCGGACACGACCCGGCGTGAGTGGCGGCGCCGTCGGGTCTGTCGGCACGCCCCGCTGACCGGCGGGTCCGCGGGTGCTGTTGTTAGTGGGGGTTGTGGTGGGGGTGGGTGAGGATGAGGGCGGTGTTGAAGCCGTGGTGGCCGCGGGCGAGGATGAGGGCGTGGTGGGTGGGGTGGGGGCGGGGGGTGGTGACGAGGTCGATGGGGTGGTGGGGGGCGGGGTGGGTGTTGATGGTGGGGGGGATGGTGTGGTGGTGGAGGGTGAGGAGGGCGGTGGCGGTGTCGAGGGTGGCGCCGCCGGAGTAGAGGCGGCCGGTCATGGTTTTGGGGGCGGTGACGGGGGTGGTGTGGGGGCCGAAGATGTGGGTGATGGCTTGGGTTTCTTGTTGGTCGAGGGTGGGGGTGGCGGCGGCGTCGGTGAAGATGACGTCGATGTCGTGGGGGGTGAGGTGGGCGTCGTGGAGGGCGCCTTGGATGGCGGTGGTGAGTTGGTGGGGGTGGTGGGGGTGGGCGTCGAAGGTGGCGTGGTGGCCGGTGATGTGGGCGTAGATGTGGGCGTTGCGTCGGCGGGCGGTGTGTTCGTCTTCGATGATGAGGATGGCGCCGCCTTCGCCGGGGACGTAGCCGTTGGCGTGGGGGTGGTAGGGGCGGTAGGCGTGGTGGGGGTCGGTTGTGGGGGTGAGGCGGCCGTTGGGGGTTTGGGCGGCTAGGGCCCAGGGGGAGAGGGGGGCGTCGGTGCCTCCGGTGATGACGGTTTTGATGCCGCGTTTGATGTGTCGGCGGGCGATGGCGAGGGCGTCGAGGCCGCCGGCTTGTTCGGTGACGATGACGTTGCTGGGTCCGCGGGTGTTGTGGCGGATGGAGAGTTGGCCGGTGTTGACGGCGTAGAACCAGGCGAAGGATTGGTAGGCGCTGACGTGTTGGGGGCCTTTGCTCCAGAGGGCTTGGAGTTCGCGTTGGCCGAATTCGAAGCCGCCGGCGGCGGCGGCGGTGACGACGGCGGTGGTGTGGGGGTCGAGGTCGTCGGGGGTGAGGCCGGCGTCGGTGAGGGCGAGGTCGGCGGCGGTGAGGGCGAGTTGGGTCATGCGGTCGGTCTGGGGCAGGAGTCGGCCGGGGAGGTGGTCGGCGGGGTTGTAGTCGGTGATCTGGCCGGCGAGGCGGGTGGGGTAGTGGGTGGTGTCGTAGTGGGTGATGGGGGTGATGGCGTTGTGGCCGGCGAGGGTGGCTTGCCAGTGCTGGTGGGCGCCGATGCCGGTGGGTGCGGTGATGCCGATGCCGGTGATGACTGCGGTCATGGTGTGTTCTCTCCGGTGCCGGCGAGGAGGACGGCGCTTTGGAAGCCGCCGAATCCGCTGCCGAGGCTGAGCACGGTGTGGAGGGGGTGGGTGCGGGCGTGGTGGGGGACGTAGTCGAGGTCGAGTTCGGGGTCGGGTTCGGTGAGGTTGGCGGTGGGGGGGATGGTGTGGTGGGTGAGGGCGAGGGCGCAGGCGGCGATCTCGATGGAGCCGATGGCGCCGAGGGAGTGGCCGGTGACGGGTTTGATGGAGCTGACGGGGGTGTGGTAGGCGTGGGGGCCGAGGGCGCGTTTGAGGGCGGCGGTTTCGTGGCGGTCGTTCTGGCGGGTGCCGGTGCCGTGGGCGTTGACCCAGTCGATGTCGGCGGGGTGTAGGCGGGCTTCGGTGAGGACGGCGGTGATGGCGTCGGCCATTTCTGCTCCGTCGGGGCGCAGGCCGGTCATGTGGTGGGCGTTGCTGCGGGTGGCGTGGGCGAGGATTTCGGCGTAGATGCGGGCGCCGCGTCGTAGTGCGTGGGTGCGTTCTTCGAGGATGAGGGTGGCGGCGCCTTCGCCGAGGACGAATCCGTTGCGGGTGCGGTCGAAGGGCCGCATGGCGTGTTCGGGGTCGTCGTTGCGGTTGGAGGTGGCTTTGATGGCGTCGAAGCAGGCCAGGGTGATGGGGGACAGGGGTGCTTCGGTGCCGCCGCTGATCATGATGTCGGTGGTGCCTTCGCGGATGAGGTCGCAGGCGTGGCCGATGGAGTCCAGGCCGGAGGTGCAGCCGGCGGAGATGACGGCGGCGGGGCCGGCGGCTTGGGTGGTGCGGGCGACTTCGGCGGCGATGGAGCTGGGGATGAAGTAGTCGAACATGTGGGGTGGGGCGTAGTGGGGGTCGACGACCCAGGTGCTGCCGCCGTTGCTGAGGACGTTGTATTCCTCGTCGAGTTTGGTGGTGCAGCCGACGGCGGTGCCGATGCTGACGCCGGTGCGTTCGTGGGGGATGCCGTGGGTGTCCAGGCCGCTGTCGGTGAGGGCTTCGCGGGCGGTGACCACCGCGAACTGCGCGGCGCGGTCCATGCGGCGGATCTCTTGGGGGGTGAGTCCTGCTTCTTTGGGGTCGAAGTCGCATTCGGCGGCGATGCGGGAGCGGAAGGGGGAGGGGTCGAACCGGGTGATGGTCCGTGTCGGTGGCGTGCCTGCGATCACGCGTTCCCAGAAGGGTTTGGTGCCCGGTGTTCCGGGAGCGATGACGGCGATGCCGGTGATCACCACTCGGCGTGTCATGGCGTGGTCCTTTCCAGCAGGGCTGCCGGGAGTGAACTGACTGCCGCGTGCATGACGGTTGTTCTCCCCGTGCTGTGTCGTCCGGTGCTGCGGTGCGTCCCCGGTGCTGTCCGCGTCCCGGGCCCGGGCCCGGGCCCCGGGTCCGAATCCGGTTTCCTCCCTCCGCCCTCCGTCCACCGCCCCCGGGGCCGCGGCGGGTTGGGGTGCTGCCTTCGGGTAGGGCGGGGTGCGGGTGGCTTCGGGCCGTGACGGGTTGGGGTGCTGCCTTCGGGTAGGGCGGGGTGCGGGTGGCTTCGTGCTGTGGCGGGTTTAGGTGCTGCCTTCGGGCCGCGGCGGGTTGGGGTGTCTTCGGATCGTGGCGGGTGCGGGAGTCTGCGGCGTGCGGCTTGGGGCGGGTGGGTCTCTCCCGGGGCGCGGTGGGGGGCTCTTCGGTCGCGAGGGTTGTGGGTGCCTTCGGCCGCGGCGGGTTGGGGTGTTGTCGGATCGGCGGGTGTACGTGTCGTCGGGCCGTGGTGGGGGTGGGTGGCTCGGGTCGTGGTGGTGGGGGGGGGCTCGTGGCGGTGTGGGTGGTGTCGGGTGGTGGTGGGCCGGGGGGCTGGATTCAGGTGTCGATCATGCGGAGCAGGGGGGGTGGGTAGCGGGGTCCGTGGGCGCTTCCGGGGGGGAAGTGGGTGGCGATGTGGTGGTGTTCTTCCTCGGTGAGGTGGATGTCGGCTGCGGTGATGTTTTCTTCGAGGTGTTCGATCCGTCGTGTGCCGACGATGGGGACGGTGCCTTGTGCGGTGAGCCAGGCCAGGGCGAGTTGCGCGGCGGTGAGGGATCTGGCTGCGGCGAGGCGGCGCAGCCGGTGGGCCAGGGTGCGGTTGTGGGGGAGGTGGGCGGGGGTGAAGCGGGGGTCGCGGTGGCGCCAGTCGTCGGGGGGCAGGGTGGCGGGTTCGGGGTCGGTGTCGGTGAGCAGTCCCAGCCCGAGGGGCCGGCAGGCGGTGAAGGCGGCGCCCAGGTCGGTGCAGGTGGTGAGGATGCCGTTTTCCACGTGGCGTTCCCAGAGCGCGTATTCGCTTTGCACGACGGTCAGGGGGTGGACGGTGTGGGCGCGGCGCAGGGTGGCGGGTGCTGCCTCGCACAGTCCGATGTGGCGGGTTTTGCCGGCGTGGACGAGGTCGGCGAGGGCGCCGACGGATTCCTCGACGGGGATGCGCGGGTCGATCCGTGCGAGCAGGTAGAGGTCGAGGTGGTCGGTGCCGAGTCGGCGCAGGGACTGTTCGCAGGCGGTGCGGATGGCGGTGGGGTGGGCGTCCACGGTGGGTGGGCCTGCCGGGCGGTGCACGATGCCGGTCTTGGTGGCGATCACGGCTTGTTCGCGTCGCCGGGCCAGGGCTTTGCCCAGGGTGGTTTCGCTGGCGCCCTGTCCGTAGTAGTCGGCTGTGTCGAACAGGGTCACGCCGGCGTCGAGGGCGCTGTGGACGAGGGCGGTCGGGTCGGGTGCGGTGGCAAGGGCGAGGCAGCCCAGGCCGAGTGCGGAGACGAGCGGGCCGTGTTCGCCGAGCCGTGTGTGGCGCATGACGTCGCCCCCGTTTCTTCGTGTGCGGCCTGGGCCGGTGCCCGGGTGGGTGTGCGGGTGGTGTGCGCGCGGGTGTTCGCCGACGAGGGTGGAAGGCGGGCTTCGAGTCCGGATCGTCCACGACTCGAAGCGGGTCTCGACCCTCTCCCCACTGCTGCTGTAGGGCCGGCTTCTACGCTGGCGGCTCCATCGCAGGGGTGGTGCCGTGGCCGCGCTGCCGCCCCGCGGCCGCAACGACAAATAAGGGGGAGGGTTCGTGTTCTCGATCGACGACCTGCGCCGCATCATGCGGCAGTGTGCGGGGGAGAACGACCCGGCTCTGTTGGACGGTGACATCCTCGATGTGCCGTTCCAGGATCTGGGCTACGACTCGCTGGCGTTGCTGGAGTCGACGAGCGTGATCGAGCGGGAGTTCGATGTCCAGCTGCCCGATGACGTGGTGTCGCAGGTGAGGACGCCGGCCGAGCTGATCGCGGTGGTCGGGGAGCGGGTTGCCCGCACCAGGTGAATGGTCTAGATTCCACACGGCCTTGACGCCAGTGCGGGCCTGTGCCGACGGCGGCCGCCGCCCGCGACGTCTTTCCGTACCGGGCCGGGACCGCCGCCCTCACCAGCACACCGCACAGGAGTTTTCCATGACCGAGCCTCCTCGTTTAAAGGTCGACCTCTCGGGCGTTTCCGAGTCGCTGCTGTGGAACCTGTACCAGCGAGCGGCCGAGGCCAGGCGCCCCGACGCCGTTCTGCGGGATCCCAAGGCGGTGGAGCTCGTGGAGAGCATCGACTATCCCTTCGAGGAGAAGTTCGGCAAGGGCGGGCTCGGCCAGTGGCAGGCGCTGCGGGTTCTGCGGTTCGACCAGGAGGTCGCCTCCTTCCTCGCCGACCATCCCGACGGGCAGGTCGTGGCGCTCGGTGAGGGGCTGGAGACGCAGTTCTGGCGGGTCGACAACGGCCGGGTGCGCTGGCTCGGTGTCGACGTGCCGGACATCGTCCAGCTGCGTGGGCAGATCCTTCCCGACCAGGCGCCGCGTCAGCGGTCGCTGGGGTGTTCGGCGCTGTCGCAGGAGTGGATGGAGCAGGTCGATCCCGCACACGGGCTGCTGCTGACGGCGCAGGGCCTGCTGATGTACTTCCAGCCCGGTGAGGTGCACGAGCTGATCGCGACGCTGGCGCGGCGTTTCCCGGGCGCCACGTTGGTGTTCGACGGGGTGCCGCCGTGGTTCAGCCAGCGCACCCTGGCGGGGAAGATGACGACGAGCGGGGGATACCAGAGCCCGCCCATGCCGTGGGCCATCGACGCCGCCGAGAAGAAACGGCTGCGGGCCATCCCCAACGTGGCCGAGGTCGGCGACCTCCTGCCGCCCCGCGGGCGCGGCCTGCTGCGCGGCCACCTCTACCCGCTGCTCAACCGCTCGGCGGCGGTACGTGAAATGGGCCTGACCGGGCTGCCGCTGCACCGGATGCGGTTCGGTCACACCCCGACATCCGACTGACCCGCCGGGCGAACCGAAAGGCCGGACCCGGCCGGGGCGCACCCTCCCGGCCCCGGCCGCACTCCGGGTAGCCGGCCGACCGCCAGGCGGAGCGCAGACCCGGACCGGGCGGGGGATGCCCCTTCCCGGCCTCCGGCCCCGGCCGCACCCCGGGCGGAGAGGCCGATCCGCCAGGCGGGGCCGCAGACCCAGATCGGGCGGGGGATGCGCCTTTCCGGCCCGCGGCCCCGGCCGCTCTGCGGGTGGAGAGATTGACCCGTCGGGCGGGGCGCAGACCCGGACCGGGCGGGGGATGCACCTTCCCGGCCTCCGGCCCCGGCCGCTTCGCCGGGGGGAAGGCTGACCTGTCGGGCGAGCCGGAATTCCGGGTCCGGGCGGGGGCGCACCCTCCCGGCTCCCGGTCTCGGCCGCACTCCGGGCGGAGGAGACGAACCGGACACCCGGCCCCGGCCTCTGCGGGCGGAGAGGCCGATCCGCCAGGCGGGGCCGCAGACCCAGATCGGGCGGGGGATGCGCCTTTCCGGCCCGCGGCCCCGGCCGCTCTGCGGGTGGAGAGATTGACCCGTCGGGCGGGGCGCAGACCCAGGCCGGGCGGGGGATGCACCTTCCCGGCCTCCGGCCCCGGCCGCTTCGCCGGGGGGAAGGCTGACCTGTCGGGCGAGCCGGAATTCCGGGTCCGGGCGGGGGCGCACCCTCCCGGCTCCCGGTCTCGGCCGCACTCCGGGCGGAGAGGACGAACCGGACACCCGGCCCCCGGCCCCGGCCCGCTCTCCGGGTGGCCGGTTGGCCCGCAGGGCGGAGCGCAGACCCAGGCCGGGCGGGGGACGCACCTTCCCGGCCCGGCCCGGCCGCTCTCCGGGTGGTCGGCCGTTCTCCAGGCGGAGCGCAGACGCAGACCGCGTAGGGGGTGCACCTTCCAGGCTCCCGGTCTCGACCGTTGCCCAGGCGGAGAGGCCCGACCCGCCGGGAGAACCGAACACCCGGGCCCGGCCGGGGGTGCACCCTCCCGGCCCCCGGCCCCGGTCGCGCTCTGGGTGGTCGGCCGATCCGCCAGGCGGGGCCGCAGACCCAGATCGGGCGGGGGATGCACCTTCCCGGCCCCCGGCCCCGGCCGCTCTCCGGGGGGTCGGCTGTTCTCCGGGCGGAGCGCAAGACCCAGACCGCGTGGGGGCGCACCCCTCCCGGCCCCGGCCGCGCTGCAGGCGCAGAGGCCGACCCGCCCGGCGGAGCGCAGACCCAGGCCGGGTGGGGGCGCACCCTCCGGGCCCACTGTCGGGCGGGCCGGAGTCCCGGGGCCCGGGCAAAGGGGGGGGTGTACCTTCCGGGAGGGTTGGCGTGCCTCCTTCGATGTACCCCGTTGAGATGCCTGCGTCGGCTGTGGCTTACTTCCGATCACATCACGAGGTAGCCGCCCCGACCCCCCACTCCAGCAGGACACGATGGGAGAGCTTCGTGCGATTCAAGGTGCTGGGCCCCCTGGAAGTGACCCACAACGGTCAGATCTGCACCCCGCATGCCCCCAAGGTGCGTCAGGTACTGGCGTTGCTGCTGCTGCGCGCGAACCAGGTGGTGAGCACGGAGTCGCTCATCGAGGAGCTGTGGGGCGACCACCCGCCGCACAGCGCGATGACCACGACGCAGACGTACGTGTACCAGCTGCGCAAGGTCATCGCCCAGCACACCGGTGACCGGGCCCACGAGAAGATGATCGTCACCACCTCGCCCGGTTATGTGTTCCGCATCGACGACCGGCAGCTGGACTTCCAGGTGTTCAAGAGCGTGCTGGAGGAGGGCCGGGTGCTGCTGGAGGAGGGCTGTCACCTCCAGGCGTCGCAGAAACTGAGAGCCGCGCTGGCCCTGTGGCGTGACCGTGCGCTGACCAACGTCGCCCACGGCACGCTGCTGGAGAACTATGTGACGCACCTCAACGAGCTGTACGTCACCGCGCTGGAGTTGCGGATCCAGGCGGACATCACGCTCGGCTGGTACCGGAAGATCATTCCCGAGCTGGGGTCGCTCGTGCGGGAGTACCCCTTCCACGAGTGGTTCCACGGGCAGTTGATGATCGCGCTGTACATGGCCGGCCGCCGCGGGGACGCGCTGACGGCGTATCAGAACACCCGCCGTCTGCTGAACCGGGAGCTGGGGCTGGAGCCGTCCTCGGTTCTGCAGCACATCCACCAGATGGTGCTGCGCGCGGAGGTGGAGGAGCAGAAGCTGATCGGTTCGCTGCTGGAGGAGTTCACCGCCCAGGCGGCGAGCTGAAGCCGAGCGCGGGGTGAGGGGACCGCAGGCGCCGCCGGGCGCCTGCGGTCCCCTCGTGTGCGGCTCCCCTCGTGTGCGGTCGGCCGGCGCACGAAGCCGTTGCGGTGTCGTGGTCCGACCGGGTCTCGAAGACGCCTCAAACGGCCCTCTGTCCGCTCTTCCTAGCATGCGGTGCATGACCACAAGCACAGGCCTGAGCGGAAGAGTGGCCCTGGTGACCGGGGCGGGCCGGAACATCGGCGCGGTCATCGCGACGGAATTGGCGCGGCGCGGGGCCGGCGTCGCGGTCAACTACCTGAAGTCGGCCAAGGGCGCGCACGACGTCGTCCGGGCGATCGAGTCCGCGGGCGGCCGGGCCGGCGCCTACCAGGCCGACGTCCGCGACGCGGAAGCGGTCCGTGACATGCTCGCGGCCGTCGACAAGGACCTCGGCGCGGTGGACACCCTCGTTTTGAACGCCACCGGTTTCGAGGACGTGCTGCGCGGTCCGGCGCTCAGCCACACGGTCGAGGAGCTGGAGGAGGAGATCGCGGCGCAGTTCCGGGCGGCGATGGTCCCCGCGTACGCGCTGGCGCCGCAGATGGCCGAGCGGGGCGGCGGCAACATCGTGTTCATCTCCGCCGTCTATCCACGCCGCACCATGGCCGGCGGGCTCGGGCACGCGCTGGCGAAGGTGTCGGTGGAGACCGCGATGAAACACCTCGCGGTGGAACTCGGACCGCACAACGTCCGCGTCAACACCGTCATCCCCGACGTCACCCGCAGCGAGAACTTCGAGCGGGCCATCAAACTCGAACACGTCGCCGCGCAGCTCGACTCCTACATCGGGGCGATCCCGATGCGCCGGATCGCCGAGCCGGAGGAGGTCGCGCGGGCGGTCGCCGCGATCGTCAGCGACGACATGTCCTACGTGACGGGCGCGTTCCTGCCCGTCGCCGGCGGCAACCTCATCTTCTGACCACACGCCGGCCCTCGCCACCGGTGCTGACGACCGCCCAGGCGCCGGCAGCCGCTCGACGCGCCGGCCCTCGCGGATGCGCTGACAGCCGCGCAAGCGCTGCCAGACGCGGAAGGGGAAAACGACACATGACAGTTCTGCCCTTCGCAGGCCGGCACGCCGTCGTCACCGGCGGCGGCACGGGTCTGGGCCGCGCCACGGCGCTGGCCCTGGCCGAACAGGGCGCCGCGACGGTCATCGTCACGGGCCGGCGCGCCGAGCCGCTGCGCGAGGTCGCCGCCGCGCATCCGGCGATCCGGCCGGTGGTCGCCGACGTCCGCACCGGCGGCGGCGCGCAGGCCGTCGCCCACGCGGTCGACAGCGGCCCCGGACACCTCGACGTGCTCGTCCACAACGCGGGCGTGTGGCGGTCGACGCCGCTGCAGCAGATCGAGGAGGCCGCCGTCGAGGAGATCCTCGACACCAACGTCACCGGGCCGATCCTGCTGACCGCGCGGCTGCTGCCCTACCTGGCCGAACAATCCGCCGTCGTCCTCGTCTCCAGCGTGATGGGGCATCTGCCCGGGCCCGGGCAGTGCGTCTACGCGGCGAGCAAGGCCGCCCTCGACAGCCTCACCCGGTCCTGGGCGAGTGAACTGGCCCCGCGCCGTATCCGCGTCAACGCGGTCGCCCCGGGGAGCGTGGAGACCGAGTCGCTGATCGCCACGGCACGGGCCGCCGGCTGGAGCGAGGAGAAGATCGAGCAGGTCCGCGCCCGCAAGGGCCGCACGTTCCCGCTCGGCCGGTACGGCAGGCCCGAGGACGTCACCGTGTGGATCACACAGCTGGCCGCACCGGCCAGTTCCTGGGTGACCGGCCAGGTGATCACCATGGACGGCGGCTGGGACCTGCTGTCGGCGCCCGCCGTGTGACCGTGCCGCCGCTTTCCGGCCCGCGGACCCCGCCCGGGAACCCATGACATCCCCGGAATGAAAAGGTTTGCGCACATGGAGAACAGCCCGAAGAAGAAAGTCCTGCTGATCCAGCAGGGTGTGTGGGCGATGTCGCTGGAGTCGATGCCGCTCGCCTCCGGCTACCTCAAGGCGACCGCACTGGCCGACAGCCGGATACGCGAAGAGATGGACATCGAGATACGCAACTTCGACGGAGGGGCCACCCTCGTCGGAATGGCGCAGGAACTGTTCGGCGGCGGTCAGATCCCCGACGTCATCGCGTTCTCGGTCCTCGGCTGGAACTTCCGCACCTTCGGCTGCCTGGCGGAGACGTTCAAACAGCTCAACCCGCACGGCTGGGTGGTGTTCGGCGGCACCCACGTCGCCAACCAGGCGGCGCGGACCTTCCGGCTGTTCCCCGACGTCGACGTCGTCGTCAACGGAGAAGGCGAACTCACCTTCCGCGACCTGCTGCACGCCCACCTCGACGGCGCCGGCCGCGACGAGCTCGGCCACATCGACGGCATCTCCTTCACCGACGGCGCCGGCACACTCGTCACCACCCCCGAACGCCCCCGCATCGAGAATTTGGACATCATCCCCTCGCCCTTCCTGACCGGCGCGATCAGCCTGAAGGACGAGGACGGCAACTTCCCCTACGACGTGGCGCTGCTGGAGACGAACCGCGGCTGCCCCTACAAATGCGCCTTCTGCTACTGGGGAGGAGCCGTCGGCCAGCGCGTCAGAGCCTTCTCCCGCCAACGCCTGCGGCAGGAACTGGAGATGTTCGCCCGGCACAAGGTCCACACCATCGTGCTGTGCGACGCGAACTTCGGGATGCTGCCCATCGACCGGGAATTCGTCGAGGACATGATCGAGGTCCGCAACACCTACGGCTTCCCGAAAGCACTCGAGACGTCCTGGGCGAAGAACAAGTCGAAAATGTTCTACGACATCGTCCGCATCATGAAGGAAGCAGGCCTGCACAGCTCGTTCACGCTCGCCCTGCAGACCCTCAACAAGGACGCGCTGACCCTGATGAACCGGCGCAACATGAAAGTGAACTCCTGGGAAGAGCTCGCCGAATGGCTCAACAAGGAGGGCATGGAATGCTACGCCGAACTCATCTGGGGAGCCCCCGGAGAGACCGTCGAGTCCTTCATGGAAGGCTACGACCGCCTCGCCAAGTACGTCACCCGCGTGGCCACCTACCCCATGCTGCTGCTGCCGAACACCGACTACTCCGAGAACAAGGAGAAGTACGGCCTGGTCACCGTCCGCGGCGACAAGGACGACTTCGAGTACCTGCTGTCGCACAAGACGATGACCCCCCAGGACAACGAACTGATCCACCGCTTCCTGTTCTGGTCACGGCTGACCGCGGAGAACCCCGTCTTCCGCAACCTGTGGCCGGCGCTGCGGCTGCTCGGCGGCATCACCCAGTCCCAGGCGATCCGCTCCATGGTCGACTGGTTCGCCGCCACCGACGACCCCGACGCCCAAGTCCTGCAGCACCAGCTCAAACGCTACTTCACCGACGTCGACGCGATGGGCCCGGCCACCGAGTTCGTCTACGGGCGCGCCGCGGCCAAGCAGCTGTTCCGCAAATGGTGGCACAGCGCCGTGCGGCCCCGCGTGCCCGAACAGCACCGCGCCGTCCTGGACGAGGTGTTCCGCTACGACCTGCTGACCCTGCCCGCCTACACCTCCGACAGCGACGAGCAGGACGAGGAGTTCGCCCACCCCGGCCTGCCCACCGTCGACGTCGCCGGCGAACGCTTCCACGTCCGCAAGGACGTCAGCTTCCACTGCGACGTCCCCGCCCTGGTGCAGTCCCTCAAACGCTCCGAACCCTACGAGCACGCCCTGGGCGACTTCACCTCCTCGCTGTACTACAAGGCCGGCGTCGACGGATTCGTCGGCTCCACCAACCACGAAGAGATCATCTACTTCATGGGCCGTCTCGAACGCGAGATGGACGGCTTTCCCGGCATCACCGCGCGAGGAGCGGCGTAGTGTCCGTGTCCACCCTCCTCACCCGAGCCGCGCACCGCAGCGCCGCGGCCGCCGCCCTGGCCGCCGCGTGCGCCCTCACCGCACCGGCGGCCGCCTCGGCACAGCCCCCCCGGCCGGCGGCGGTCACCTGCACCCAGGTGTCCGTCCCGCTGGCCGACCCCGCCGGCGACGGCGCCGTCGTCCGCGGCGAACTGTGCCGCCCGCCCCAGGCCAACGACACCGTGCAGGTCCTGCTCAGCGGTCTCACCTACGACTCCCGCTACTGGACGCAGCCCCCCGCCCCCGGGCAGCCGTCCTACACCGCCGACGCCCACGCCCGCGGCTTCACCACCTTGACCCTGGACCGGCTGGGCACCGGACGAAGCAGCCGGCCCCCCGCCGACCAGGTCACCTTCACCACCGACGTCGACTCCGTCCACCAGACCGTCACCCGGCTGCGCACCGGGCTCGCCGGCCACACCTTCACCCACATCGTCCTCGTCGGCCACTCCTACGGAGCCGGCGAGGCCCTCGCCGAGTCCTCCCTGCACGACGACGTCACCGCCGTCGTCCTCAGCGGCTTCGCCCACGCCGCCGGCCCCAAGGGCGACGCCATCCTGCCCGCCATGATCCCCGCCGCCCAGGACCCCGTCCTCGCCCCCACCGACCCCCCCGACGGCTACCTGACCACCCGCCAGGGCAGCCGCGCCGACCTCTTCTACGCACCCGCCGACGCCGCACCGGACACCATCACCCGCGACGAACTGACCAAGTCCACGATGACGACAGGCCAACGCGACTCCCTCAGCGACCCCTACGCCCCCGACCTGGCCGCCCGGCAGAAAGCACCCGTGCTCATCGCCCTGGGCTCCGCCGACGCCCTGGTGTGCGGGGGCCCCTACCTGGCCTGCTCCTCACCCGAGGAGATACGCACCTTCGAACGGTACCTGTTCACCGGCGACAACCGGCTGGACGCCTATGTGCTCCCCGGCGCGGGGCACTCCATCAACCTGCACCGCAACGCCTCCGCCTGGCACACCCGGTCGGCGGACTGGATCGAGGACGTGACCGGCTGACACCGCCGCCGCTTCGGCCAGCCTCCCGACGGAAGCTTTCGAGCCCCACTCATCGAAGGAGTTCCCCGGTGAAAAGTCTGGTGCTGTCCGGGGGAACAGGAACCCGCCTCCGCCCGTTCACCTATTCCCTGCCCAAGCAGCTGATGCCGGTCGCGGGCAGGCCCGTGCTCCACCACTGCCTGCACAACATCCGCGACGTGGGCATCACCTCCGTCGGAATGATCGTCGGCCAGCGCAACGGACCCGTCGAACAGGCCCTCGGCGACGGCACGGCCCTCGGCGTGCGCATCGACTACCTCGTCCAGGACAAGCCCCTCGGACTCGCCCACTGCGTCAGCGTCGCCGAGGACTACCTCGACGGCGACGACTTCCTGATGTACCTGGGCGACAACATGCTGGTCGGCTCCCTGGCCGACGCCGCCCGCGACTTCACCCGCCACCGCCCCGACGCCAAGATCCTCGTCACCAAGGTCGACGACCCCCAGCACTACGGCGTCGCCGAACTCGACGCCGCAGGCAACGTCGTCTCCCTGGCCGAAAAACCCGCCCACCCCCGCTCCGACCTCGCCATGATGGGCGTGTACTTCTTCACCCCCGCCATCCACGAAGCGGTACGCGGCCTGCGACCCAGCGCCCGCGGCGAACTGGAGATCACCGACGCCCTGCAACGCCTGGTGACCGGCGGCCGCCAGGTCAGCGCCGAAATCTACCAGGGCTTTTGGAAGGACACCGGCAGCGTCCCCGGACTGCTCGAATGCAACCGGGTGCTCCTCGACAGCATCCACCGCGACGTCCGCGGCCACATCGACGCGGCCTGCGAGCTGCACGGCCCCGTCGTCGTCGAACCCGGCGCGAGCGTGATCGCCTCACGCCTGGACGGGCCGCTCATCGTCGGCGCGGGCAGCACCGTCCGCCACTCCAGGATCGGCCCGCACACGTCCGTCGGACGCGGCTGCCTGATCGACAACGCCCACGTACAGGAGTCGATCGTGCTCGACAACGTCCACGTCGAAGGGGTATGGGGAATGCGCGACTCGGTCATCGGCCGAGGAGCCAGGGTGCACGGCACCACCAGCGGCACACACCGCCTCCTCCTCGGCGACCAGGCCAGCGTCCAGGTGCGCACCGCATGAAGATACTCGTCACCGGAGGCGCCGGATTCATCGGCGCCCACTACACACGCGGCCTGCTCGCCGGCGCCTACCCCGACAGCGACCACGCCGAAGTCACCGTCCTGGACAAGCTCACCTACGCCGGCAACCTCGCCAACCTCCCCACCGGCCACCCCCGGCTGCGCTTCGTCCACGGCGACGTCACCGACCGGGCCCTGCTGCAACGCCTGGTGCCCGGCCACGACGCGGTGGTCCACTTCGCGGCCGAGTCCCACGTGGACCGCTCCATCACCGGCGCCACCCAGTTCGTGTGCACCAACGTCGTCGGCACCCAGTGCCTGGCCGACGTGTGCGCCGCGGCGAACGTTGCCCCCCTCGTCTACGTCTCCACCGACGAGGTCTACGGATCCATCGCCGAAGGCACCTGGGACGAGTCCTGCCCCCTGGCCCCCAACTCCCCCTACGCGGCGTCCAAAGCCGCCGGGGAACTCATGGCCCGCTCCTACTGGCGCACCCACGGACTCGACGTGCGCATCACCCGCTGCTCCAACAACTACGGCCCCTACCAGCACATCGAAAAACTCATCCCGCACTTCGTGACCAACCTGCTCAGCGGCCGGCCCGTCCCCCTCTACGGCGACGGCGGCAACGTCCGCGAATGGATGCACGTCAGCGACCACTGCCGCGCCGTCCACCTCGTCACCGTCAAAGGAAAAGCAGGAAGCGTCTACAACATCGGCGGCGACACCTCCCTGAGCAACAAAGAGGTCACCGAACGCCTCCTGCGGCTGTGCGGCGCCGACTGGTCCCAGGTCCGCTACGTCAGCGACCGCCGCGGACACGACCGCCGCTACGCCCTCGACGCCTCCCTCATCCGCAAGGAACTCGGCTTCGTCCCGCGCATCGCCTTCGACGAAGGACTCGCCGACACCGTCCGCTGGTACCGCGACAACCCCGCCTGGTGGAAACCGCTGGAGCGCGCACAGCCGTGAACAGGCCCGGCCCGGGCGACGCCGCCCGGACCGGGCCCCTGCCGCGCGCTCAGCCCTTCGCCGCCCGGCCGCGGACCTCCTCCACCAGCGCCGACTGGCGCAGGATCATCCGCGCATGCCGCTCATGATCCGCAGTGTCGGCCACCGTCCGCGCGAACTCCGCCGCGATGTTCGCGAACTGGTCGTCGGCCGGCAGCACCCGCTCCTCGCACCCACCCGGCCGCTCCAGCCGCACCACCGGCTGAAAACCGCTCGGCGGAGTGAAGGCCCGCTCCACCGACAACCGCCCCGCACTGCCCCACAGCGCATACCCGGAACGGTAGGCGTGGACGAACCCGAAACCCAGCCGGGCGCTCACCCCCCGCTCGTCGTACAGCAGCGCACCGCCCGCCACATCCACCCCGCACCCCGGATCGACGTGCAGATACGCCCCCGCCACCTGGATGTCGTTGCCCAAGAACAGCTGCGCCGCCCGCACCGGGTACACCCCGACGTCCAAAAGCGCACCCCCGCCCAGCTCGGGCGCATAGCGGATGTCACCGGCCGGCAGCGGCGGGATACCGAAGTCGGCGGTGACGGCACGCAGCTCCCCGACCACACCCTCACGCACCAGCTCCAGCACCCGGCGGTGCAGCGAGTGCCGCAGGAACATGAAACTCTCCATCAGCAGCAGCCCCCGCGCACGCGCCAGCGACACCGCCTCGGCCGCCTGCGCGTACGTGGCGGCCAGCGGCTTCTCGCACAGCACATGCTTGCCCGCCTCCAACGCCCGCATGATCCACTGCGCGTGCAGGCCGGTGGGCAGCGCAATGTACACCGCGTCCACGTCCTCACGCTCCAGCAGCCGCGCATACCCCTGGACGGGCTGCCCGCCGAACTGCGCGGTGAACGCCGCCGCCTTGGCCGCATCCCGGCTCGCCACCGCCGTGATCTCGATCTCGGGCCGGCCCGCCATCGCCGGCAGCATCCGCCGCCTGGCGATGTCGGCGCACCCCAGCACACCGATGCGCACCCGCCCGCCGCGGGCGCCGTTCTCGTTCGCCGTCTGCTTCGTCACCGTCTCACCCTCGACGTCTCGGCAAAAAAATCCGCACCGCCGCCCGCTCAGGGACGGTCCGCGGTGATCGCCTTGTGCATGGAGTTCGCACTGGCGTGGAACTGGACGTTCACGAAACCGGCCTCGGCGAACATCCGACGGTAGGCGGCCACCGAGTGAGGCTCACCCGTGGCGGTCTGGATCAGCATGATCAGCGCGAACAGATGCGGATTGGGATCCTCGGCCGGCGACACGCCGTCCTCGTAGGTGTGGCCGACCACCCCGATCCGCCCGCCCGGCCGCATCGCCTCGAACACCCGGCGCAGCAGCCCGGCCGCCTGCTCCGCGGACCGGTGATGCAGCACATGCGCCATGGTGACCAGGTCGTACGGGCCGCCCAGCGGACCGTCGAAGGCGTCCTGCCGCACCAGCGTCACCCTCTCGCCCACCCCCGCCCGCCGGGCGTTCGACTCCGCCACCTTCAACGCCCGCGGCGACCAGTCCAGCGCCCACAGCCGGGCCCGCGGCTCGCGCCGCACGATCTCCAGGCCGTACCAGCCCGAACCGCAGCCGACGTCCAGCACGTCCACCGCCGCCGCCTGCGGCTGCCAGGGAAGGAGCCGGTCGGCGACCAGCTGGGCGGCTCCCGTGTTGAACGTCGAGTCCGCGCTGTGCTCGGCCCACACCCCGAAATAGTCGAAGTCCGGTGTGTCCGCCGTCGTCTCCAGCACGGGACCGCCCTTGCGGACCGACTCGGCCAGCCGCTTGTGCGCATCCCACTCCCAGTCGTCGGTGCCCAGCCGGATCGGCCCGGCGAAATAGTCCTTGCCGGAGCTCACCAGCAGATCCCCCGCACCCTCCACGAGCGCGTAGCGACCCTCGTCCCAGACCAGCAGCCCGATGGCGACCAGCGCGTTCAACAGGATCCGCGTGCCGCGCGGATGGGTGCCCAGACGGTCCGCCACCGCCGCGGCGTCCGTCGCGCCGGCGGCGACGGCGTCGTACACACCCAGCTCCACCGAGGCGCGCAGCAGACTCGAATGCGTGAAGCCGCGCATATAGGCGTGGAGCCGGCCACGGGTCAGCGCCGGGCCCTTTGGCGTCATTGCTCATCCTCCTGCCGTGCGACGGTCATGGACCCTGCCACCCTCCCCGAGAGCCGTCCGTGTCCCCTCGAGCCCGGCTGGAGAGCCCCACCGCGCACCCCGCCCGGCCGCTTCGAGCGGCAGCCGAGCGCACTGCCGCACGCTCACCCCCATGGACTACCAGCTCACCGACAAGACAGTGCTGGTCACCGGCGCCACCGGAGGCATCGGGCAGGCCATCGCCCGCGCCTTCGCAGCCGAAGGAGCCACCGTCGCGCTCGGCTACCGCAACGACGCCGGCCGCGCCGAACGCCTGGCGGGCGAACTCGGCCGGGCCACCGCCGTCCGCTACGCCCTGGACGACCCCGCCGGCGCCGCCGAGGCCGTCACCGCGGTCCGCGAACGCCACGGCGGCATCGACGTCTTCGTCGCCGGCGCCTTCGCCTGGGGGCCGCGCAGACCGCCCGGCACCCGGTTCGAGGACGTCCCGCCGAGCCAGTGGCTGCCGCTGGTGGAGCACAACCTCGCCCCCGTCGTCCGCGCCGTCCAGCTCGTCCTGCCCGGCATGCGCGAACGCGGCTGGGGGCGCATCGCCCTGATCTCCTCCCACAACGCCTTCGACGGCCAGCCCGGCCAGGAGTTCTACGGCGCCGTCAAAGCGGCCCTGTACGGCTTCGCCCGCAGCCTGGCCTGGGACGCCGGCCCGGACGGCGTCCTGGTCAACGTGGTGGCCCCCGGCCTGACGCTGACCGACCGGGTCCGCGGGAAACTGCCCGAGCACATCAAGGAACGGGAGCGGGCCCACACCCCGACCGGGCGCCTGAGCTCGCCCGAGGACGTCGCGAACACGGTCCTCTTCCTGTGCTCCGCCGCCAACGGCAACATCACCGGCGAGAACGTCACCGTCGCCGGCGGCCGCTAAAGACGAGCCGCCCTCCACCGGGTCTCAAAGAACGCGCCCTAGGTTCCCGGCCATGGTGTCGTTCTCACTGCAGGGCAAAATCGTCGTGCTCACCGGTGGCGATGCGTGGCCGGCCCCTCCGGTCGCCGCGGAACTCGCCCGCCAGGGCGCCGTCCTCGCCGTGCAATACCAGCGTTCCTTCACCGACGCCCGCCACCTGGTGCGCCGCATCGAGAAGGACGGCGGCCAGGCGATCGCCGTGCGCGCCGTGCTCTCGGAGCCGGCCCAGGTGGAGGCGCTGTGCCGGCGCACGGTCGGCGCCCTCGGCGGCATGGACGCCATGGTGGTCAACGCCTTCCCCGACACCCCGCCCCCCGACCTCGCGCCGCCGGACGCCGCGCCTGCGCCACCGGCGCTCCCGGACGCCTACCGCGCCGTGCGCCTGCCCCTGCGCGACTGCCTCGTGCCCGCCCACACGGCCCTGCGCACCCTGTCGGCCCTGCGACGGCCCGGCGCGCTGGTGTACCTCACCGCCGGCGCCGGACTGCGCCACGCGCTGGCCGAGACCGCGGTGCGGCGGCTGGCCGCCGAACTGGGCGAGGACGGCCTGCGGGTGAACGCGGTCGCGGCCACCGACCCCGCGCCGCCCGACGGCCCGGCCACCGGGACGCACCCGCAGCCGGCCCGCATCGCCGCCCGCATGGCCCAGCTGGTGGCCGCACTGACCGCCGGCGACCTGGCCGGCCTCAGCGGCGCCGTCCTGACCACCGGCGCGCTGCCGCCCGCCCGCTGACCGACACCGCCCCGTTCCCGCCCCCAGGAGCCGGCATGCGCGTTCTGTTCACCACCACCAACTGGAAGGGCGCCTACTTCTGCATGATCCCGCTCGGCTGGGCGCTGACCGCGGCCGGGCACGAGGTGCGGGTGCTGTGCGCACCCTCCCAGGCCCCCGCGATCAGCGCCGCAGGCCTCGTACCGGTGCCCGCCCTGAAGGACATCGACATGATGGTCTTCGAACGGATGGCACGCCACGCCGCGGTACGCTCCGGCGCCGAGCCGGCGGGCGACGGCCTGCCGCTGCTGCACCCCCTCACCGGCCGCCCGCTGGCCCACCCCGACGAGTACGACGCCGAGGAGCACGGCCGGGCCTTCCTGCGCGCCTGCGAGCAGATCCACCGCCACAACCAGGACGCCGCGGTCGCCCTCGCCCGCAGCCGGCCGCCGGCCCTGGTCGTGCACGACCTGATGTCGCTGGAGGGCCCGCTGGCCGCGCGGGTCGCCGGCGTCCCGGCCGTCTACCACTCGCCCGGCATGTTCGGCGCGCTCGAGACCGGCCTGGAGGACACCCACGGCGCCTTCGCCCGGCACGGCCTGGGGGAGTGGAAGCCCACCCAGGTCAGCCACTTCATCGACCCCACACCCCCCGCGCTGCAGCCCGACGCCGGCCCCGCCTGCCGGATGCCCGTCCGGTACCTGCCCTACAACGGGCCCGGCCAGCCTCCCCGCTGGACGTGGAGCCGCCCCCCGCGGCCGCGCGTGTGCCTGCTGTGGAGCAACTCGGCGCTGGAGATCTACGGTCCGGCGGTCCCGGCGCTGCGCCACACCGTGGACGCCGTCACCGCCCGCGGGGCGGAGCTGGTGCTGACCGCCTCGGCGGAACAGGTCGACGCCCTGGGCGAACTGCCCGACGGCGTCCGCGTCCTGCGGCACTTCCCGGTGAACCTGCTGCTGGGAACCTGCGACGCGCTGATCCACCAGGGCAGCGTCAACCCGATGATGACGGCCGCGACGGCGGGCGTGCCCCAGCTGATGCTCCCCTTCACCGACGACCAGACGGAGATGAGCAGGCGCTTCGGCCGGGCCGGATCCTCCCTCGCGCTGCCGGGCCCGACCGCGCGCCGCGACGAGGTGGAGGAGGCGGTGACCCGGCTCCTCGACGAGGGCGCGCTGCGCGAGGCCGCCCACCGGATCAGGGCCGGCGCCGAACGCCGCCCGCCCGTCTCCGCCCTCGTCGGGCCGCTGGAGCGGCTCGCCCGCGGCCACGACGTCCGCCCCGCGAGCCGCAGCGAACAGAAACGGTGACAGGCATGACGACAGACGCAGACCTGAAGGACGTACGAGCCTGGCTGCTGGCCGAGCACCACGAGACGGTGGATGCCGACCGGCTCGGCCACGTCCGCGCCGAACTGCAACGCATCGTCGCCGACGGCGTTCGGGGCGCGGTGGTCGAACTCGGCTGCTACCGGGGCGCGATGACCCTGTGGATGCGGTGCGTCCTGGACGCCTGCGGCGACGACCGGCCCATCCACGTCTACGACTCCTTCGAGGGCCTGCCCGAGACCACCGAGGAGGACGAGATCGTCATGCCCTCCGGCCTGTTCACGTCCTCGCCCGCGGACCTCCTCGCGGTCTTCGCCGCCTGGGACCGCCGCCCGCCCCACGTGCACCCCGGCTGGTTCGAGGACACCCTGGCCGGCCGGCTCCCCGACCGGATCGCCTTCGGCTACCTCGACGGCGACCTGTACGCCTCGACACTGGTGTCCCTGACACAGTGCGTGCCCCGGCTCCAGCCCGGCGGCGCCCTCATCATCGACGACTACACCGACCCCGGCGCCCGGCCCGGGGCCGTCGCGCCGTTCCCGGGCGTCAAGGCCGCCTGCGACGCGTACTTCGGCGCCCCGTCCCCCGTCGAGACGCTCCCCGGCGACGTCGCCTACGGGCGCTACCGCCGCCGCGACTGACCCCCACCCCCGCCCCCGCCCCGCCCCCGGCCCCGGCCCGGCCCCCGGCCCCGACAGACAGGACCCGCCATGCCCGACGAGCAGACCGACACCTCGCTCTACACCGACCTGGTGCAGCTCATCGGTTCCTTCCCCACCGCCCAGTACGTCAGGGCCCTGACCCTGCTGGGCGTGCCGGACCAGCTGCTGCCCGCACCGCGTGGGGCCGCCGACCTGGCCGCCGCGATCGGCGCCCACCGGCCCACACTCGTGCGCTACCTGCGCTCCTGCGCGGTCCTCGGACTGATCACCGAGAACGAGCCGGAGGTGTTCGCACTGACCCCCATGGGCGCGCTGCTCACCTCCGACGGGATGTTCGCCGCGATGGCCCGGGCCACCGCGGGGATGCACCACTACCTCCCCTACACCCGCACCGCCGAGTGCGTCCGCACCGGGCGGCCCATGGGCGAGGACACCCTGGGCACCTCCTTCCACCGCCACCTCGAGCAGCGCCCCGAGGACCTGCTCGCCCTCTACCAGCTGGACTCGATGACGTCCGGGGACTGCGGCGGCTCCATCGCCCGGGTCTTCGACTTCACCCGCTTCCCGGTGATCGTCGACGCCGCCGGCCGGCACGGCGACATGCTCGCCCAGGTGCTGGCGGCCGCCCCCGACGCGCGGGGCGTCCTCCACGACGTCCCCGCGATCCTGCCCGCCGCCCGGGCGAACCTCACCGCCCGGGGCGTCATCGAGCGCGTCGACCTGGCCGGCGGCGACCTGGCCGTCGACGGCCCGCCCGGCGGCGGCGACCTCTATCTCCTCAAGACCCTGCTGTGGGAGAACGACGACGAGCGCGCCGTGCGGATCCTGCGCAACTGCGCCGCCGCCATGCCGCCCACGGCGCTGCTGCTGGTGATCGAGAGCTTCCTGCCCGACCTGCCGCACGGCATCAACGGCCCCGACGTCGACGAGGAGACCAGGGAGCTGCACCGGGTGAACTTCTCCGTCTTCCTGCAGCGCGGCGGCCGGGTGCGCACCGAGCGGGAGGTCCGCGACCTGCTCACCACCGCCGGGTTCACCGTCGCACAGGTCAGCCGGGTCGCCGGCGACGCCCGCACCTGGGATCTCATCCAGGCGCGGCCGCGCTGACCCCCGCGCCCGGCACGGCCGTCTCGACGAGGAAGGCGGCCGGGCCCGCCGGGGTGATGCGCGGCGCGGGCAGCCCCGCCCTCGCCAGCAGGCGCGCGAACCCGGCGGCGGTGCGCTCGCGCCCGCCCTGGGACGCCAGCATCAGCAGGTCCATGACGGTGGCGCTGCCCGGCGTCGCGGTCGCATCCAGCACCTGCTCCACCAGCACGATCCGCGCCCCGGCCGGCGCCGCCCGCACCAGCGTGCGCAGCACACCGGCGGCGGTCGCGTCGTCCCACATGTGGACGACGTTCTTCAGCACATACACATCGGCCTCGACGGGAACGGCACGACGGCAGTCGCCCCCGACCACCCGGCACCGGCCGGACAGGTCCCCGCGGACCAGACGCTCATCGGCGCCCTCCACCACCCGCGGCAGGTCGAACAGCACCCCCCGCACCCCGGGATGACGGTCCAGCAGCATGCTCAGCAAGGTGCCGTGGCCGCCGCCGACATCGGCGACCGTCGCCGCCCGGGGAAGGTCCAGCGCCTCCACCACCGGCCGCATGGTCGCCTCCCCCGACCGGGACATCGCCCGGTCGAACAGGGCGCCCAGCTCAGGATCGTTCTTCTCCAGATGGGTGAACAGATCGGTGCCGTACAGGTCCTCGCACACGCCGGTGCCCGTGCGCACCGCGTCGGTCAGACGGGACCATATCTGCCAGGCGAACGGCGCGCCGGCCAGCAGCACCATGGTGCGCCGGCTGCCCGGCGCGTCCTCGCGCAGCAGCCGTGAGGCGGGTGTGTGGGCGTACCGCCCGTCCTCGCGGGCCTGGAACACACCGCGCGCGGCGAGCGCCCGCAGCAGCTGCTCGAGGGACTCGGGGTCGGCTCCGACCCGGTCGGCCAGCTCCGCCGCGCCGGCCGGGCGGTCGCCCAGCGCGTCCGGCACCTTCAGCTCGACGGCGGCCACCAGGGCGGCCGTGACCCCCAGGCTGAACGCCATCTCGTGCAGCAGCAGCGGCGCGGGCACACCGCGGGGCGCATCGGTCATCGGGCCATCTCCCGTTCTCGTCTCGGCTTCGCTGTTCCCGGCTCCGGCCGGCCGCGTCTCACGCGGCGGGCGGGGCGTCGCCGCCCAGGACCTGCCGGGCGTAGACGGCGGCGTTGGGCTGCAGTTGCAGGGCGGCGTGGCTGGTCGCGGCGTGCACGTCCCGCCAGGCCCGCTGCAGGGGGTGGTCGCTGCCCTGGGCGCGGGCCCCGGCCGTGCGCTGCAGCAGCTCCACCGCGTCGGTCACCCACTCGGCGGCCACCGCACAGTCACGCTGGCTGCGCGCCACCTGTTCGGCCCCGACCGGTGCGTCGCCGTCCGCGACGCCGGCGGTGCGGGCCAGCAGCAGCTCCGCCGCGTCGAGCGCGGCGGCCGCCCGCGCCAGCGCGCAGTGGACCGACTCCTTGTCCCGCGAGCGGACCCGGCGTCCCATCAGCGTCTCGGTCCTGGTCCGCATCCCCGCGCCGAAGGCGTCCAGACCCGCCCGCGCGGCGCCCAGCGCGGGCGCCATCAGGCTCAGACCGCTCACCAGCCGGAAGGGCACCCGGTGGCAGCGTGCCGGGCCCTGCGGCCCGGCCGCGACCGCCGCGCCCTCCAGCAGCGCCTGCTGGAGGAACGAGCGGTGCCCGGGCACGAACACCGAGTCCAGGACCACCGTCCGGCTGCCGGTGCCCCGCAGGCCGACGCTGAACCAGGTGTCCCGCACCGTCCACCGGGCGGAGGGCACCGCGAAGAACCGCAGCCGCCCCTCCTCGCCCGGCTCGCGGGCGGACAGCAGGGCCCAGTCGGCGAAGTCGACCCCGCTGACGAAGCCCCACTCACCCGACAGCCGCCACCCGCCGGGCACCGCCTCGGCCGTCCCGGACGGCACGATCGCCGCGGAGATCAGCGCATCCGGCCCGCCGGCCCACACCTCCTTCTGCCCGGCGAGCGGCAAGAACGCCGCCATCCGCGCGTGCGAGGCGAACAGGGACGCGCACCAGCCCGCCGCCGCACACCCCTGCGACACCTCCGTCACCGCATGCAGCAGGCCGGTGAAGCCGCCCCCGGCGCCGCCGAACGCCTCCGGCACGAAGAACCGCACCAACCCCGCCTCGGTCAGCGCCCGCACCGCCTGCGGCGACAGCCGGCGCTCGCGTTCGGCGGCCGGAGCGTGCGCGGCCACCACGTCCCTGACACGGGTGTACGGGGACGGCGGCAAAAAGCTCGGCTCAGGCATGCTGCCCCTTTCCCCTCGTTGTCCGGCCGGACGCCGGCCCGCGGCCGCCGGCTCACCTCCAGCCGCCGCCCCCCAATCTCGGCGAACCGCTTCAAGAACCGTTCGAACCCCGGGCGACTCGAGCGGCCGTCCACCGCCGGCCGAGCAGCGGCTGACAGCGTGCCGCACAGCGGCGGGCACCCGGCAGCGGGCCGAAGCAGACCACGGGGAGAGCGCATGGACCACGACGTTCCCGTCCTCATCGCCGGCGGAGGCCTGGTCGGGCTGTCACTGGCCGTCTTCCTGGCCCAGCACGGCATCACCGCGCACCTGGTGGAACGCCGCGACCACACCAGCGCCGTGCCCCGCGGACGCAGCCTGAACGTGCGCTCGATGGAGGTGTTCCGCGCGGCCGGCCTGGAACCCGCCCTGCGCGGCGCACCCCCCTCGGTGCTGCGCGACTTCCCCGAGATCGCCCGGGCCGCGACCCTGACCGGACCCGAGACCTTCCACGCCGTCCGCCCGGCCCCCGAGTCCTACGCCCGCATCAGCCCCACCACCCCGCTGATGGTCGACCAGAACGCCGTGGAACCGGTGCTGCGCGAACACGCCGACCGGGCCGGCTGCGCGCTGCGGTTCGGCACCGAACTGCTGTCGTTCCGGCAGGACCCGGCCGGGGTCACCGCCCACCTCCGCGACCTGCGCAGCGGCCGCGACCGCACCGTCCGGGCACGCTACCTGATCGCCGCCGACGGCCACCGCAGCCAGATCCGCGAGCGGCTGGGCATCACCACCGGCCCGGCCCACGACAGCGTCCGCTACGTCAGCATCCCCTTCGCCGCCGACCTCGGCCCGGCCCTGCGGGGACGCCGGCTGGCCCTGTGCTACCTGCAGCGGCCGGCGCCCAGAACGGTGCTGACCCGGCTGGACAGCCCCGAGCGGTGGGTGCTGATGGTGCCGGCCGACATCGTCGGCGACGACCCGTCGCAGGAGCACTGCCGGGCCCTGGTGCGCCAAGCGGTCGGCTGGGACGACGCGCCGGTGCGCCTGCTGCGCCAGAAGGACACCGCACTGGACCGGTGGGAGCTGTCCTCGTGGGTGGCCGACCGCTACCGCGACCGGCGCGTCCTGCTGGCCGGCGACGCCGTGCACGTCACACCGCCCGCCGGCGGCCTGGGCGGGAACACCGGCATCCAGGACGCCCACAACCTCGCCTGGAAACTCGCCCTGGTGCTGCGGGGCCTGGCCGGCGACGCCCTGCTGGACACCTACGAGGAGGAACGCCGCCCCGTCGCCGTGGCGGCGTGCGCGTTCTCCCTGGCCAGCCAGCGCGACCGCACGGGCGGCACACACCGGCCCGCCCCTGCGGACGGCGCCCCCGCCCCCGCCCCCGGCGACCCGCTGGCCGTGATCCTCGGCCACCGCTACCGCTCCGCCGCGGTGGCCGGCGACCACGAACCCGGCACCCCGACGCCGCCCGCCCCGACGCCGCCCGCCCCGGCGCCGGTCGCCGAGTGGAACGGCGACCCGGGCAGCCGCGCCCCGCACCTGCCGCTGGTGCGGCACGGCGCCCGCATCTCCTCACTGGACCTGTACGGGAAGCATTTCGTGCTGCTGGCCGGCCCCCGCGCCGACCGGTGGGCGCGCGCGGCACGCTCCGCCGGCCTGCCGGTGCCCCTGCACGTCCACCAGCTCGGCCACGACATCACCGACCCGCAGGGCGCCTGGCCCCGAGCGCACGGGGTGACGGACGCCGGCGCCGTCCTGGTCCGCCCGGACGGCTTCGTGTGCTGGCGGGCCCGCCGGCCCGCCCCCGACGACCCCGAGCACCGGCTGGCCGAGGTGCTGCGCCGCACCCTCGCGCTGCCCGCCGCGGACCCCGCCGCACGCTGAGGCGGCCACCGCACGAGCCGCCCGACCGGCCGCAGGGCACCAAAGACCTCTCCACCGCGACAGCCGACGATCCAGGGCGAGGCACGCCCCGACAAGGAGGGACCGTGGTATCCGCAGCACGCTCATCGACGAACACCCCCCAGGTGCTCGTGGCCGGGGCCGGACCCGTGGGGCTGACGCTCGCCCACGAACTGACCCGCCGCGGCGTGCGGGTACGCCTCGTCGACGCGCGCGAGGCACCCGGCACCACCAGCCGGGCGATCGCCACACACCCGCGCACACTGGAGATCTACGACCAGATGGGCATCGTCGCGGACATGCTCCCGCGGGGCCGGCGCATCAACGCCTTCACCCTGTTCCAGAACGGCAGACGGCTGACCGTGCTGGAGGCGGACTACCGCCGGATGCCCACCCGCTACCCGTTCACCCTCACCATCAGCCAGGTGCACACCGAGCAGGTGCTGCGCACCGCGCTCGCCAGGCGCGGGGTCGAGGTGGAGTGGGGCACCCGCCTGACCGGCTTCACGCACGACACCGACAACGTCCGCGTCACCCTGTCCGGCCCGGCCGGCGCCGTCGAGCACCTCGACGTGCCCTGGCTCGCCGGATGCGACGGCGGCCACAGCCTGGTGCGCAAACGACTGGGCCTGCACCTGGCCGGCGAGACCAGCGAGACCTGGATGCTGGCCGACGCCCAGGTGAGCACCGACCTGCCCCGCCACAGCATCTACTGGGTGCGCACCGGCGGCATCACCATGATGATGGTCCCCCTGCTCCAGCCGGGCCGCTGGCGGCTCCTGGACACCTCGACACCGCCGCACGACAGCGACCCGGACCGGGTCGCCGAACGGTTCACCACGATGATCGGCGCGGGCAT
This sequence comes from Streptomyces sp. NPDC006193, assembly GCF_040613915.1. Taxonomy (NCBI): domain Bacteria; kingdom Bacillati; phylum Actinomycetota; class Actinomycetes; order Kitasatosporales; family Streptomycetaceae; genus Streptomyces; species Streptomyces sp. NPDC006193. The sequence goes on along the minus strand of NZ_JBEXTB010000026.1, from coordinate 64,555 downwards.
CGCCGGCACCTTCCAGGTGTCCCGGCCCGACTGGGTGTCGGTGTTCACCTTCCAGCAGCGGATGGTGCACCGCATGCGGATCGGCCGCTGCCTGGTGGCCGGGGACGCCGCGCACGTGCACAGCCCCGCCTCGGGACAGGGCATGAACACCGGTATCCAGGAGGCCTACAACCTCGCCTGGAAGCTCGCCGCGGTGATCCACGGCCAGGCCCGCGAGGAACTGCTGGACAGCTACGGCGAGGAACGCGTCCCGGTGGGCCGGCACCTGCTTCGCTCCACCAGGACCGCCACCCGGCTCATCCAGCTCAGGAACCCGGTGATGGAACGGATCCTGCCCGTCTTCTTCGCGCTGGTGCGCACCGTGCCCGCACTCCGGCGGACCATGCAGCACAAGATCCTGGGCAACATGTCCGCCCTCGGCGTCGACTACCGCGCCTCCTCGCTGTCGCTGACGCAACCGCACGCGCCCGCGACCCGGCTGCGCCCCGGCGACCGCATCGCACGCGTCACGGCCGCCGACAGCGACTCCCCGGCCTGGAGCGCCCTGCTGCCGGAACTGCGCGAACAGCGCTGGACACTCGTGGTGTTCGACCCGACGCGGCAGCAGGCGGCCCGGCTGCGGGCCCTGCAGAGAGCCCACAAGGACTGGCTGCGCGTGCGCAGCGTCGTACCCGGCGCGCAGCCGGACACCGCGTCCGACGCCCCCGGCCCCCTCACCGACGACGGCACACTGCGCCGCGCGTGGGACGCCGGGCCCGAGGACTGGCTGCTGATCCGCCCGGACGGCTACCTGTGCGCCCGCGGCAGCCGCCTGACCGACGAGGCCTTCACCGCGCTGCTCGCCCGCCTCCCCCTCACCGCCGGCCGCCCGCCCGCCCCCTGACCGCCCGCCCCCTGACCGCCCGCCCCCTGACCGGCCGCGCCGCGGGCCGGGCACGCGAGACGGGGGCCGGCACCGCAGTGCCGGCCCCCGTCTCCTGTGGTGCCGCTCTCCTTCGCGCGCCGCGCCGGCTCAGGGCGTGCCCGCGCCGTCCTCCAGCGGCTCCAGCACGTCCGGCTGCGCCTCGGCATGCTTCCTGATCAGCGGGATGAGGTCCTGGAACTCCCGGCTCTGCATGGCCTTGCGGTGGTCGGACGCCTCCCGCCACTCGGCCAGCTCCACGTACACGTCCGCATCGCGCAGCGACCGGTACAGCCGGTGGGCGACGAAGCCCGGCTGACGCTTCATGTAGGCCGTCATCGAGCCGAGGATCCGCTCGAACTCCGCACGGTCCCCGGTCACTTTCAGACGGTTGATGACAGTTGCCATGTCAGTCCTCTCCTTCGGCGGGCGCCCCCGGCGGCCGGGCGGGCAGCGTCCAGCGGCCCACCTCCTCCCGCAGCCGGAGCCGCTGCACCTTCCCGTTGGCCGACCGCGGGATGCGGTCGACGATCTCCACCCGCCACACGCGCTGGAAATAGGGCACGCGGCCGTTGACGAACGCGGCGATGTCCTCCGCCGCCACGTCCGGCCGGCGGCTTTCCACCAGGGCGCAGGCGAGCGCACCGCGGGCCGCATCCGCACGCCCGACCACGACGCAGTCGGCCACCGCGGGGTGCCGGCGCAGCACCGCCTCCACCTCGGCCGGCGACACCAGGAAGTTGTCGCACTTGAAGACGTCCTTGATCCGGTCGACCAGGTGCAGCCGGCCCTCGTCGTCCATCCAGCCGACGTCACCGGTCGCGAACCACTCCTGCCGCCCCAGCGGCGCCGCGTCCAGGTAGCCCTTCATCAGCTGCGGGCCCCGCAGCTCGACCTCCCCTTTCTCCCCCAGCGGCTGCACCGCGCGGCTCTCGGTGTGCACGATCCGGCACTCGGTACCGGGCAGCGGCACCCCGCACGAACCGGGCCGGGGCGCATCCAGCGGATCGCAGTGGGTCAGCGGTGAGGTCTCGGCCAGGCCGTACCCCTGGACCACCGGGACCTTCAACCGCGCGGCGAGCTGCGCCGCGTGCTCGGCGGCGAGCGCGCTGCCGCCGGACAGCACCGCACGCAGCGACGGCACGGGCGGCCCGTCCGCCGCGCCGGCCGGCGCCGCGAGGGCCAGCTGTGCCAGCCGCACGGGAAGGCTGTAGTAGTGGGTGACGCCGTGGTCGGCGGCGGCCCGCAGCGAGCCCTCCAGATCCGGCCCCGGATGCAGGATCTGCGTCGCCATGGCGCACACCGCGCTGTTCAGGTGCATCGGGTGGTACGTCGGCAGGCAGTTCAGCGTCACCGCGTCCGCGTCCAGCCCGTGCGCGTACGCCGTCTGCGCCGCGTTGACCGTCAGGTTCCGCTGGGTGAGCATCACGGCCTTGGACGCCCCGGTCGTCCCGCTGGTGAACAGCACGCAGGCGACCGCGTCCGGCACCTGCCCGGCCTCCGCGTCCGAGCGGCGCGCCCGGCCCCCGGCCGGCAGGTCGGCGAGCACCGGCAGGCCCTCGCAGTCGTCGGCGGCACGGGTGAGGATCACGGTGTCCAGGTAGGGCAGGTTGTACCGCACCTCCCGCAGCCTGCGGTACATCTCCGGGGTGACGACGGCCACCTGCGCCCGGCTGGTCCGCAGCGCGTGCTCCAGCCCCTCCTCCCGCCACAGCGGATTGAGGACGACGCTGATGTTCCCGCTGCGCGAGGTGCCGTAGAAAGCGGTGACGAACACGGGGTCGGCGATCGCGGGGATCGCCACCACCGAGCCCAGCGCGGCCAGCCTGCGCCGCAGCACCGCCGCACAGCGCGTCACCTCCGCATCGAGCGCGGCGTACGTCCAGTCGGCGCCGCCCGCCCGCAGCGCGACCCGCTGCGGCGCCAGCCGCGCCGCCCGCTCCAGCAGGCTGTCGATCCTGGGCCCGCCCAGCAGCGCCCCCAGCGACCCGAGCGGAGCGCCGACGGCGACGCTGCCCTCGCCGGCAGGAACCGTGGCCCGCAGTGCCATGGTGCTCACCACCCCTCACCTCGCCGTCTCAGTCGTCCAGGACAGCCACGGCGCGGGCCCACCCGGCGCCCGCGCGTGCGATCTTCACGGGAAAACAGGACACCTTGAAACCGAAGGCCCGCGGCAGCGCACGAAGATTGGCCAGCCGCTCTATCTGGCAGTACTCGCGTTCCCGGCCGAGGAAATGCGCGGGCCACAGCACGCCGCGGTCCCCGGTGCGCGCGAACTCCCGCATGATGTACGGGAACGGCGCGTCCAGACTGAAGGCGTCCGTCCCGATCACCCGGATCCCCAGATCGAGCAGGTACTGCGTCGCGCCGCGGTCCAGCCCCACGAACTCGGTGAAGTACTCCGGCGTGCCCACCCGCCGGCCGGCGCCCGTGTACAGCAGCGCGATGTCCCCCGCCGCGGGGGAGTAGCCGATCCTCCCGCACTCCTTCTCCAGCCGCTCCGCGCCCACCGTGCCGGTGCCGGCGTCGGACACGTCCAGGACGAACGCCGGCGCGTAGAACCACTCCAGCGGCAGCTCGTCGACCGTACGGGGACCCGACGGCCGGTACGCCGCGGTCGAGCCGTAGTGGGCGGGCGCGTCGACGTGCGTCCCGGTGTGCGTGGTCAGGGTCAGCGTGTCGTTGTTGAGGAACTCACCGCCCGGCAGCGCGCTCACATCGATGTCCAGACCGAAATGCTCACGCATCTCGGCGACCATGTGAGCCGCCCCCTCGGCGGGGGACAGGGGAATGTGGGTCACCGGATCCGGCTCCCAGAACGACGCGTCGACAGGTGAACTCAAGTCGATCAGACGCATTCCTGCTCCACGCTCTCGTACGTGTCCGTGAAAAGCTGCGACGATATCCGTATCTGCCGGTTCCCGAACGCGATCTGACGCAGGATCTGCCGGTACAGCGGCGTCCGCGAGACCAGGCCGGCCAGGGCGGGCCGCACCGTGCCGGTGAGCCTCCCGGTGGACAGCATCAGGCTGCTCTGCGCCCGCTGGATCCGCATGACGCGCCGGATGTCCCGACGCCGGGGACCGGTGTAGCGCTGAAGGAAGCGTGCCGTGGCGTCCTGCCGCCGCAGCGACGCCATGAGCACCGGGTGCGCCGCGACCGCGTCCTGCAGCGCCAGGTTGATCCCCTGGGCGCCGACGGGGCTGTGGGTGTGCGCGCTGTCGCCGATGAGCAGCAGCCCGTCCTGCGCCCACTGGGGGGCGCAGGAGGCGAACACGTCCAGCAGCGTCAGATCCGTCAGCGCGCGCACCCCCCGGCGCACCTCGTCGGCGTACTGCGGGACCGCCGCGCAGATGAGGTCCTTGACGTGCTCGACACCCCGCGCGGCGAGGGCGCCGTACGTGCGGTGCGGCAGCAGCCAGCCGATCTGGACGTGCCCGGCGCCCGAGGGGTAGGTCAGGACGGGGTTGCCGCCGGCCCGTTCGATCCGCACCCGGCGCGGCAGACGGCCGTGCGCGGGCACCTTGAACCACAGCACGTCGTGCTCGAAGACGTCGTCGCGGCCGGCGGCGATGCCCGCGAGGCTGCGTGTCTTGGAGTACCTGCCGTCCGCCGCGACGAAGCAGTGCGCCGTGATGCGCCGCTGCCCGCCGCGTCCCGCGGCGACCACGGCCGACACCCGTCCCGCGCGGCGGTGCAGCCGGGTGACCCTGCTGCCGTCGACGAGGGTGAAGCCCCGGTAGCGGCGGCAGCGCGCGAGCAGTTCGCCCAGCACCTGTTCCTGCGGGATGCTCAGCAGGTGGTTCCAGGGCGCGGGCAGCCGGCGGTAGTCGCTGTCGAGGACCACCCTGCCGCCTTCCAGGAGCTGGAAGCCGTCCAGTTCGTGGCAGCCCCCGGCGCGTGCCGGGCCGAGCACCCCGAGGGCGTCGAGGATCCGCAGGCCACCGGGCTGCAGGATCTCACCGCGGTAGGCGCGTGTCTGGGACGCCGAACGCTCCACCAGCGTCACCCGCGCCCCCGACCGCAGCAGCAGCAGCGTGACGGTCAGACCCGCGGGCCCCGCACCGACCACACAGAAATCGGTCTGCGCACCGTCCTCGCCGTCCTCGCCGGCCCACCCCGCCATGTGCACCACCTTCCTCAGGAACGTCACCGCACAACGGGCCCGCCGCGCTCACGCCCGCAGACCGAGCCCGCCGTCGGCGTGGACCACCTGGCCCTGGATCCACGCCGCCTCCGGCGCGCACAGCAGCGCCACCACGTCCGCGACGTCCTGCGGCACGGTCAGCCGGCCCGCCGGGGTACGCGCGGCCAGCGCGCCGACCGCCGCGGGCGGCGGGCTCTCGCCCTTGTCCAGCTTCGCGGTCGACACGGCGTTGACGGTGACGCCCCGCTGCGCCAGCTCCACCGCGAGATAGCGGATCTGGCTCTCCAGAGCGGCCTTCGCCATACCGAGGCCGACATACCCGGGCACGACGTCGTGCGCCCCGGTGCTGGAGACCGCGATGATCCGCCCTCCCGCGGGCAGCAGCCCGGCCAGCGCCCGCGCACCGCACAGCAGCGGGGTGAGGGCGACGGCCAGGTCCCGCCAGGCGGCGCCCGGATCCGGGGCCAGCGCCGGCATCGGCGTGAAGCTCGCCGCGTTGTGCACGAACACGTCCAGCCCGCCGTACCGCCGCGCAACCGTCTCCAGGAGCGCCTCCACACCCTCGGGGGTGCCGACGTCGGCGCGCACCAGGGACACCGCCGCGCCCGCCGCCTCGATCCCGGCCGCCGCCTTCGCGGCCTGCTCGGGCGAGCCGGCGAAGTTCAGCACCACCTCGCACCCGCAGGCCGACAGCTTGCGGGCGATGGCGAGCCCCAGCCCCCGGGTGCCGCCGGTGACGAGGACCCGCTTGCCCTCCAGGCCCAGCCGGTGCCCGCCCGCCGCGCTCACGCCCGCGACCTTCGCGCCGTCTCCGCGTGCTCCTTGGCGAGCCGCAGCGTGGCCGTGCTGTTGGCGCCCAGCGCACGGCGCACGAAGGCACGGGCGTCGGCCACCGTGGCCCCGCGGCCCAGGACGTCACCGATGCGGTCCGGATCGATCACCACGGTGTGCTGCGAGGTCGCCAGGGTGCCGCCGGAGGACTCGGTGAAGCTCCACCGGCCGGTGTGCGCCGCCAGCAGCTTCGGCAGGGTCGTCTGCTTGTAGACGATATGACTGGCCGGGAAGCACAGGCGGACCGACTCGGTGCTGTGCACCGCTCCGTCGGGCGCCCGGGTGTCCATGCTCATCCACTGGATCCCCCCGGGCTGCTCGCGCACCTCCAGCCGCACCACGTGCGGCAGCCGCTGCGGCCAGCGCCCGCAGTCCTGCACGAAGTCGTACACCTGCCCGGGCGGGGCGTCGACGAGGACACTGTCCTCGAACGTCGTCATCAGCTCACCGAGCCCGGGCCGCCGCTCGACCGCCTGCTTCAGCGCCTCCAGTTCGGCGCGGCTGTTGCGGTCCACGGCCCGGCCGATCCACTCGGCGTCGCCGAGGTCGCCGCCCACCGCGGCGTAGTCGTGGGTCAGGACCACCACCGTGCTGCCGCCCGGACCCGGCTTCATGATCCATTCGCCGCGCATCGAGGCGACCGGAGGCTGCGACACCTCCTGGCGGAAGGCGACGCGGTGCGCCCCCGCGTCCAGGTCCCGCCACGACGTCCAGCTCTTCACCTCGCCGTTCGCCAGAGCCCACAGACGGATGCGCTCACCGCTGCCGTCACCCGCGACGCGCTCCGCGTGCAGCGTCGGACCGAACACGGCCGGCCACCGGGTGACGTCCGCGATCACCCCGTACAGCGCCTCGGCCGGTGCGGCGACGGTGACGGTGTGCTCGGTGTGCTCGACTCTCTGCTGGGGCACGCTGCCGCCTTCCTCTCCTCGGGCGCCGCGGCGCCGACGTCGCATCAGTAGTTGCCGAGCCCGCCGCAGACGTTGATCGCCTGGGCCGTGATCGGGGCGGCCGCGTCGGTGGCGAGGTAGGCAGCCAGCCCGGCGACCTCCTCGGGGGTGGTGTAGCGGCCCAACGGGATCTTCGCCTCGAAACGCCGCAGGACCTCCTCCTCCGCCACACCCCAGTGCTCGGCGTAGCCGTGCCGGACGCGCTGCGCCATGGGCGTCTCGACATATCCGGGGCACACGGCGTTGACGGTGATGCCGCTCTTGGCCAGCTCCTTGCCCAACGCCTTGGTGAAACCGACGACACCGTGCTTGGAGGCGGAGTACGGCGCCCCGAGCTCCACGCCCTGCTTCCCGCCGGTCGACGCGATGTTGATCACCCGGCCCCAGCCCCGCGCCAGCATCCCCCCGGCCGTCAGCACCTCCCGGGTGACGTAGAAGACGCTGTTGAGATTGGTGTCCAGGACGTCGAGCCACAGCTCGTCGGTGATCTTCGCGGTGACCCCGCCGCCGTTGCGGCCCGCGTTGTTGACGACGACACCGATCCGCCCGAACCGCGCAACCGCGCCGCCCACCAGGTCGCGCACCTGCTCGCGCGAGCGGACGTCGCACACCGCGCCGTCCGCCTCGAAACCCTGCCCGCGCAAATCCTCCACCGCGGCCGCGACCCGCTCACGGTCGCGGGCACAGATGTAGACGGGGTGGCCGGCGCCCGCCAGAGCCTTGCTGACGGCCGCTCCGATACCGCTGGTGGCGCCGGTGACCAGAGCCACGGGCCGAGTGTCGTCCGCCATGGACGGCCCTCCCTCCTTGTCGACCGGGTGGATGCTCGCAGAGCCGGCTAGAGCGGCCCTCGACACCTGTTCGCCCCGGCCGGCGGCCCGCTCGACGACGCCTCCACCCACCCTCAACCGCACCGTGCGAGCATCGCTGGCCGACCGGGAGCAAGCGGCCGCGAGAAAAGTGAGACCACGATGACCCAGCCAGCACAGCTGCCCGGCGACTTCGTCGCCCCGGACCTGTACGACCAGGTACAGCGCTTCTACGCACGGCAGATGCACGCCCTGGACCGCGGCGACGCGGCGGCCTGGGCGGCGACGTTCACCGCCGACGGCACCTTCACGGCCAACGCCGCCCCCCAGCCGGTACACGGCCGGGCGGCGATCCGCCGGGCAGCCGAGGACACCGCCCGGGACCTCGCCGAGAAGGGCATCGTCCGCCGCCACTGGCTGGGCATGCTCGACGTGCAGCCCCGCCCCGACGGCACGGTCGACGCCCGCTCCTACGCCCTCATCGTCGAATCCCCACGCAACGGACGCCCCGACGTCCGGCTCAGCACCCTGTGCGAGGACGTCCTCGTGCCCGGCGAAGACGGCTGGCAGGTCCGCAGCCGCACGGTGACCCGCGACGACCTGCGCTGAGCGCACCCCCGCCCGCCGCACCGCGGGCCGGCCGGGGGCGAGGCGGAGCCGGCCGGCCCCGCCCCCGCCCCCGGCCGGCCCGCGCGTGTCATCCCGGCCACTGCATGTAGATCACCGGCGGCTCCCGGCCCGGCACCTGACGCAACCGCCCGTAGTCCAGACCGAGCACCTCGCGCAGCGCCGTCGTCTCCCCCGGCCACTTGGGATGGGCGAGTTCGTCGAAGGCGAGAATGCTGCCCTTCGTCAGATGCGGCCGTATCGTCTCCAGCAGCTCCTTGGTCGGCCGGTACAGGTCGAGGTCGAAGAAGGCCAGAGCGATCACCGTCTCCTCGTTCTCCGCCAGATAGCGGGGCACGGTCTCGCGCACGTCGCCCTGGATCACGAACGTCCGCCGGGTGTGCCCGAACGGCTCGCTCAGCTCGTGGGCGGCCAGCACCTCCCGCAGATGCCCGACCTCGTTGCCCGGGACGGCGAACCGGCCGACGGTCGCGCTCGTGCTCACCCGGTCGACGTCGGCGATGTCGGGAAAACCGGTGAAGGTGTCGAACCCGATGATCCGCCGCAGGGAGTTGTACGGCTCGTAGATGCTGCGCAGCGCGGTGAACGCGGCCAGATGCCGCCCGTGCAGCACCCCGAACTCCATGATGACACCGGGGACTTCGGGAAGCATCCGGTACAGGGCGTCCATCGACAGCAGATCCGCCAGCTGATGCCGCCGCAGGTAGACGGGCAGATTGTCGATCAGGTACTCCGGCGGGATCGGCGTCTCGGTCAGCAGCTTCGTCAGCCGCAGCCGCGCCTCACGCTCCTGCGCCGACTCGTGCGGGACGGTCAGCGGATCCTTCAAACCGTTGGTGTCCATGAACCCCTCACGCCTCTCGTGATCGTTGTCCGAGCCGGCCGGCTCCGCCCGGCCCCCCGTACGAGCTGCGGCACTCCTCCCACGAGGCGAGCAGCCCCGCCTCCACCGCCTCGCGCAGGGTGGGCGCCTCGATGTCCTTCTTCGACCTCACGAAGGTGCGGCCCTCGCCCCAGGGGATGCCGATGCCGGGATCCAGGGCGTCGACGTCGATCATCCGGCCTGGCCGGTACTCGCACGAGCACAGGTAGCTCATGCAGGTGTCGTCGCTCAGCGCCAGGAACGCGTGCCCGATCCCCTCCGCCATGAAGATGCCGGTCCCCGAGCGCGCGTCCAGCCGGGTCAGTTCGAACTCCCCGAAGGTCGGTGAGCCCACCCGCAGATCGACCACCGCGTCCAGGACCGCGCCGCGCACACAGGTGATCAGCTTGGCCTCGCCCGGGGGCACCGCAGTGGCGTGGATGCCGCGCAGGCTGCCTTCGCGGGAGACCGAGTAGGTGGCCTGGACGGGCGTGAACGGCCTGCCCGCCGCCGCGCCGAGCGCCTCGTGCCGGAACAGTTCGTGCACCGACCCGCGCCGGTCCCGGAACGGTTCGGGGTCGATCCGGAAGACGTCGGGGATCTTCAATGCCGTGAACCTCATGCGCCCCCGCCCGCCTCGACAGGCCGCCCGGCGGGCTCCGACAGCGCCCCGCTGTCCTCCAGCGCCAGCCACCACGGGTTGTCCCTGGCCCAGTCGACGGTGCGGCGCAGCCCCTCCTGCAGCGGGGTGACGGCCCGCCAGCCCAGCAGCGCGGCCGCCTTGCGGGTGTCCGGGATCCGCCGCTGCAGGTCCTGGTAGCCCGCGCTCAGCCGCCGCGCGGTGTCGACCGGCGCGATGGGCCCGTCGAAACCGGCCAACCGGGCGATCAGCGCCACCACGTCCGCCACCGTCGTCTCGTGCGTGCCGCCGAGATTGAAGGTCTCCCCGACGGCGGCCGGATCCGCGCCGGCGCGCAGGGTGCCCTCCACCACGTCGTCGACGTAGGTGAAGCACCGGGTCTGCGACCCGCCGTCGTACACGACCAGCGGCCTGCCGTTCAGCGCGCGGTGCACGCTGCGGCTGACGATGTACGCCGGCCGCTGGCCGGGACCGTAGGCGTTGAAGTAGCGGACGATGGTCGCCGCCAGGCCGTGCTGGCGGCCGTAGGCGAGGGTGAGGTGCTCGGCCAGGGCCTTGCTGGTGGAGTAGCTCCAGCGGTCGGCGGACGTGGGGCCCAGGACCCTGTCCGCCTCCTCCGACCAGGGCACCGCCGGGTTCTTGCCGAACACCTCGCTGGTACTGGCCACCACCACCCGGGCGTCCGCGCGCACCGCGAGGTCCAGGACGTTGCGGGTCCCGGTGAAGTTGACGTCGATCACGTCCAGCGGGCGGGCGAGGTACTGGTCGACCCCGACCACCGCCGCCAGGTGGTAGACGACGTCCACCCCCGGCCCGATCACCGACGCCAGCCGGCCGGCGTCCCGGACGTCCCCCGGCACGACGACGGCGTCCAGGCCCTCCAGGTTCCGCGCCCGCGAAGCGCCGTCGAAGACGACGACGTCGTCCCCCCGGGCGACGAGCCGCCGCACCAGACGGCTCCCGACGAATCCGCACCCACCGGTCACTACCACGCGTGCCATGCACTACCGCCCGATTCCTCGATAGACGTATCCGAGCTGCCGCAGCGATGCGATCTTCTGCTTGGAGTAGTAGGCCCGGCCGTCCAGGACGAGACACCGCCCGGCCACCGGCAGGGCGGCGAAGTCCAGCGACTCGAAGACGGTGTGCAGGGCCAGCACGGCCACACAGTCCGCCCCCCGCACCGTCTCCTCGACCGTGGCCGACAGCCCGAACCCCAGCAGCTTCTTGGCCTCCGCCGCATCCACCAGCGGATCGTGCACCCGCACCTGGACCCCGGCCGCGCGCAGCGCCTCCACCACGGCGGCCACCGGAGTGCCCCGCAGATCGCCGGTGTTGTTCTTGAACGCCATGCCGAGCACCGCCACGGTGGCCTGCGCCGGATCCTTGCCCAGCCCCCTCAGCTCGTCGAGGATCGTCCGCGCGGTGAACAAAGGCATGCCGTCGTTGACCCGGCGCCCCGCCGGCGCGGTCAGGATCTCCAGCGCCCGGCTCCGCGCGGCCTGCCACACCATCCACGGGTCCTTGGTGAGGCAGGACCCGCCGACCCCCGCGCTGGGCAGCAGGATGTTCACGTAACCGTTGTTCTTGGGGATGGTGTTGGCGGCCGCGATCACGTCCAGCACGTCGACGCCGTACAGCGAGCAGAACTTCGCCAGCTCGTTGGCCAGCGCGATGTTCAGGTCGATCCACCAGTTGTCCGCCAGTTTCACGATCTCCGCGGCCTCCAGCGAATCCTGCGGGAGCACCCGGACACCGAACGCCGCCGCCCAGAAGTCGGCGGCCGCCTCCGTACTGGCCCTGTCCAGGCCGCCCACCACGATGGGAAAACTGCGCAGTTCGCTCAGCGCGGTGCCCTCGGCGAGCCGCTCCGGGGTGAACGCCAGACGAAAGTCCGCGCCGGCCTTCAGCCCGCCGCCCTCCAGCAGCGGCAGCACCAGATTCCTCGTCACCCCGGGCGGCACGGTGCTCTTGAGGATCACCAGCTGGCCGCGCCGCAGGTGCCGGCCCAGCTCCGAGCAGGCGGTGCGCAGCTGCTCGTCGGCGAGCGAGCCGTCCTCCCACACCGGCGTCCCCACCGTGATCAGGACGACGTCCGCGGCGGAGACGTCCGCGTAGTCGGTGGTCCCGCGCAGTCTGCCCTCGCGCACCGCGCGCTGCAGCAGCCCGGCGAGGTCGCTCTCCTGGAACCGGCAGATTCCGGCCATCAGATTGCTGATCAGCCCGGCGTCCAGGTCCAGACCCACCACGTCCCATCCGGCGTCCGCCAGGGTCCCGGCGACACACGAACCGACGTACCCGAGACCGACGACGGCCACCGTGCTCTTGGCAAGCGCCTTCACTCCAGAACCACCGCCGATGCGTTCAGGCAGGCGAGCAGGGTGCGCGCCTGTATGCCGAGGTAATGGCCGTGCTGGACCAGCGAGCTGAGCTGGCCCATGGTGACCCAGCGGTAGTCCGACGGCGCGGCGAACGGCTCCTTGACGTCCACCACCATGTAGCGGCTCTGGGCGTTGAGGAACCGGCCGCCCTCCTCGGAGTGGATCGCCGAGTACAGCACCGCGCCCGGGTCCGCGGACCGCACCAGGTCCGCGAACGGGGGCAGCTGCTGCGGAGGGGAGGGATCGCCGGCGGTGTACTGCACCGTCGGCCCGATCTCCACGCCGTTGGCGAAGCCGCCCTCGGGCCGGGCGTGGGCGAGCACATGGACGACGCCCTCGACGCGGCAGGCGAGGAAACAGAACACGTCCTGGGCGCACGGCTGCAGCAGCGGCTGGGTCCACGAGGCCACCTCACGGCTGCTGGCCTGCACCGACACCCCGACCAGACGGAAGAACCGCTGGTCGCGGTGCTCGATGGACGTGTCGGTGCGGTGCCAGTCGGCGACCTCGTGCATCGGCGCGAGCCGGGAGTCCACCGCATACCGTGCCCGCACCCCGGCGAACCAGGACAGGACCTCGACGTCGCTGTGCAGGGCGCCCCGCTCCGCCCGCTCGACCGGGATGCACGACAGCACCGAGCGGGAGTCCATGTTGATGACGTCGTCGTGATGGAGCAGCTCACCGATCTGCCCCAGCGTCAGCCAGCAGAAGTCCTCGTGCAGCGGCACATCGTCCCACGTCTGCACGATCATGTTGCGGTTCCTCTTGTGGTAGAACCACTCGCCCTGCTCGGACTGGATCACATCGGCCAGCACCGTGCTCCTGGCGGTGTCCGCGAAGTACTCCACGTACTTGACGGGCGAACCGCGGTGCACACCGGTGTAGTTGCTCCAGGTGGCCTGCACGGTCGGCGACAGCTGCACCACATTGCAGTTGCCCGGCTCCATCTTGGCCTGCATCAGCACGTGGGGCACGCCGTCGAACTCCTTCACCAGCAGCCCCAGGATCGCCACCTCCGGCTGGTTGATGACCGGCTGCGACCAGGTCTTCACCGGGCTGCCGCCGACCCGGTCCTCGACCCGGGCGTGCATGCCCTCCACGGTGAAGAACCGCCCGCTGCGATGCCGCAGGTTGCCCGTGGCCTCGTCGAAGGCCCAGCCGTCCATCTCGGAGATGGGAATGCGCTCCACCCGGAAGTCGTGCGCCCGGGCCCGCTCCTTGATCCAGTCCAGGACCTGGGCCGTGGACAGGTGCGCCCCCTGCACGGTGGCGGCCGACACCGCCAGCCGGTGCGCCGCCGCCGGATCACAACGCCGGCGGAGCGCTGCTGCACTGTCCGGCCGCGCCGCGGGGCGACCGTTCTGCGAGGTACTGCTCTTCATACCGTCCATCCGGCTCTCTCTGGGTACGGAAGGGGAAGTCGGCGAGGTCACACGGCGGGCACCGCAGAAGAACCGGCGGGCAGGTCCGCGGCTGTCAGCCGCCCCTGACGCACCAGCCGCTCCAGCACGGGCACCAGCCGAGCCGGAGCCGGCTTGGCCTCGATGTCCTCGCGCAGCACACGGGCGGCCATGCGGAACTCCTCGGTGAGCACCGTGCGGGCGCCCTCCTCGACCTCCTCCGGCGAGGCGGTCAGACCCGGCACCGACACCAGCGCGCCGGTGGCCTCCATCCGACGGCCGAAGACGATCTGGTCCGGGCTCAGCGACAGCGCCAGCTGCGGCACACCGGCCGCGGCCGCGGTCATCGTCGCCCCCGCACCGCCGTGGTGGATCAGCGCGTCACAGCTCTCCAGCAGCGTGTGCAGAGGGAAGCCGCACAGCACCCGCACCCCGTCGGGCAGGTCGCCCAGCGCGGCGACCTCCTCCTCGCCGGCCGTGACGACGACCTCCCGGCCGAGCCGGGCCGCGACCTCGACGGCGGTGCGCAGCACCGGAACCCCGGTGCCGTACATGGCGGTGGCCGAGTAACCCCACAGCACACAGATCCGGCCCCGCCCGGCAGGAGGCCGAAGCAGCCACGACGGAACACCGCCGGGCCCGTTGTACGGCACGAACCGCACCGGCACCGGCAGCGTGCTGCCGTGCGGCGGCACCGCCGCGCTCGGCGAGGGATCGACCACGTATGCGATCTCCTCACGCCGGAACTCGGCGAGCCCGTGACGGGCGAACGACTGCGTCGGATCGTCCAGGCCCATGTCGATCGGCGGCTCCGTCTCGGCGGCGCCGTACAGCCCGAGCGAGTGGTACAGCGACGGCGCACCGGCCAGTTCGGCGGCGAGCGCCCCCTCGGGGGTGAGCACGTCGTACACCACCAGATCGGGACGCCAGGAGCGGGCCAGGCCGGCCGCCGCGTCGTAGCTGCGGCGCAGCGCCGCGAAGACCTCCCCCATGAAACGCTCCGACGCCGAGGCGACGTCGAACTCCTCCAGGGAGCGGACCGGCTTGCCGGTGTCCGGGTGCAGCGGCATCCCCGGCAGCGCCCGCCGCCCCTCCACCGCCTCCTGATACCGCGTCAGCCGCGCCCAGTACGTCAGGTCGGGACCGTCCAGCACGCCGACCGGCACCAGCCCGGCGCCCGCGACCGCGGCCGCCTGACCCGGCGGGCAGGCCACCCTGACCTCATGGCCGGCCGCCTGCAGCGCCCAGCCCAGAGGGATCATGCAGTAGTAGTGGCCTCCCCAGTCGGAGGCCGTGAACAGCACCCGCACGCCCCCTCCTCACCTCGCGTTTCGAGTTCTGCGCAGGTCCTCACGGAAGGCCAGGCACTGCTCGTACGTGGGGAGGATCCCGCGCTCCAGCGCCTCCTCCAGCGTCGGCGCCGCCCGGTACTTCTCCGCCACGATCGGCTCCTCGGCAAGCCCCCAGGGCAGGCCGATGCGCCGGTCGAACGGCGTGATGATGAACTCCTGCTCCGGCATGTACGACGCGGAGCACTGGTAGAAGACGCAACTGTTCTCCACCAGCGCCAGAAAGGCGTGGCCGAGCCCCTCGGAGATGTACAAGGAGTTGCTCGCCTGGGCGTCCAGCCAGGTCACCTCGTACTTCCCGAACGTCGGCGAGCCGACGCGCAGGTCCACCACCATGTCCAGCACCGACCCCCGCACACAGGTGACGATCTTCGCCTGGCCCGGCGGCACGTTCGTGCTGTGGATCCCGCGGATCCCGCCCCGGCGGGTGACCGAGCAGTTGGTCTGCTCGATGATCACGGGATGCCCGACGGCCTCGGCGAGCACGTCCCGCCGGAAAGACTCGTAGAAGTGGCCCCGCTCGTCCTCATGCCTCTCGGCCGAGACAAGGAAGACTCCCGGAAGGCTTCGTTCTTGGACCTTCATGCGCCGGACCCTAGGCGCTGCCGTTGGAGGGGTGATGGGGAAGCGGTCGAACCCCGCGCCGGGCGCCCGCCGACCGCTCCCACGCCTGCTCGAGGCGGCTTCGAGAGCCTGCTGCGATCCTCCGCGCCACACGGAGCAGGTACGGAGGAACCCCATGCGCGTGCTCTTCACCGTCGCCGGCTGGACCGGGCACTACTACTGCATGGTCCCGCTCGGCTGGGCCCTGCGCAGCGCCGGCCACGAGGTACGGGTGGCCTGCCCGCCCGAACTGGCCGACAGCGTCGCCCGCAGCGGGCTCACCCCCGTGCCGCTGCTGCGCGGCCCGGATCTGATGAGCCTGGCCCGCTTCTCCCACCTGCTGAAATCCGCCGAGGACCGGCGCGTGCTGCCCGGACTGCCGCTGCCCCTGCACCCGCTGACCGGACGGCCGCTGAACGACCTCGCCGACGTCGACGTCCGAGCGGTGGGCGCCGCCCTGTGGGAGGACCTCGCGGCCGCCCACCGCGCCAGCGCCGACGCCGCGGTGGCCCTCGCCCGCGCCTGGCGCCCCGACCTCGTCTGCTACAGCCTCATGTCCCAGGAGGGCCCGCTGGCGGCCCGGGCCGCAGGCGTGCCCGCCGTGTTCGCCTGCCCCGGCTACTTCGGAGCCGCCGAACGCGGCACGGAGCTGGACCTGGGCCCCGACGACCCGACCGGCTCCTTCGTCCGGCACGGGCTGCGGCCCTGGCAGCGCGAGCAGACCGAGTACGTCATCGACCCCACACCGCGCCGGCCCGCACTCGCCCACGGCGACGCGACCGTCCTGCCGGTCGCCTACGTCCCCTACAACGGGCCCGCGACCGCACCGCCGCCGTGGGCGCGGGAACCGGCACGCGGCCGGCGGGTCTGCCTCGTGTGGGGCAAATCCGCGCCGGCCATCTTCGGCGGCGACGTCCCCGCCCTGCGCGCGGCCGTACGCGCCGTCGCCGACGCGGGCGCGCACCTGGCCGTCACCGCGCCCCCGGAACAGGTCGCCGCACTGGGCGACCTGCCCGAAGGCACCCTCGTCGCGCCCGGCCTGCCCTTCCAGCTCCTCCTGGAGGACTGCGCGGCGGTCATCCACCACGGCAGCGCCTGCACCCTGATGACCGCCGCGGTGGCCGGGGTGCCCCAACTGGTGCTGCCGCTGTCCGACGACGCCATCGAGACCGCCCGGCGCGGCACCGCGAGCGGCACCTCGGTGTCCGTGCCCGCCCTGACCGCCACCGGGGAGCAGATACGCCACGCGGTGCACACCGTGCTCTCCCCCCCGCTGCGCACCGCCGCGCAGGCACTGCGCGACGACCTGCTGGCCAGACCCGCACCCGCCGCGCTCGTCCCCCGCCTGGAGGCGGTGGCCGCGCGATGACCTCCCCGCGACGCGACCCGGCCGCCCACCCGGACGACGCCCACCCGGACGACGCCCACCGGCGCCGCCGGGTGCTGGTGCTGGGCGGCACCGGCTACATCGGACGTCACGTCTGCGCGGCCTTCGCCGCGCACGGCCACCACGTCTCGGCCGTCGCCCGGCAGCTCCGCCCCCTCCCCGCCGGCTGCCGGCTGACGACCATGGACCTCGCCTCCGCCTCCACCGAGGCGATCGGCCGGCTCTTCGCACAGCAACGCCCGGACTGGGTGGTCAACGCCACCGGCATGGTCTGGGGCATGGACGAGCAGGCGATGCTGGCCACCAACACCCGCCTCACCGAGCGGATCGTGCAGGTGCTCGGCACCGCACCCTCCTCCCCGCGGCTGGTGCAGTTCGGCTCCACCCGCGAGTACGCCCCCGCCGCCCCCGGCACCTCCCTCGACGAGGACGCACCGCTCGGCCCCATCGACGCCTACGGCCGGTCCAAACTGGCCGCGACCCGGGCCGTCCTCACCGCATCCGCCTCCGGCCGGATAAGCGGCCTGGTCCTGCGGGTGGGCAATGTGGCCGGGCCCGGCGCACCCGCGGGCAGCCTCCTCGGACGGTGCGCCGGCCAGCTCCTCGCCGCCCTGGACAGCGGGCGGCCGCCGGTGCTGGACCTGCACCCGCTGCGGGCCCGGCGCGACTACCTCGACGTCCGGGACGTCGCCCAGGGCGTGCTCCTGGCCGCGCGAAGCCCCCTGAGCGGAACCGTCCTCAACCTCGGCAGCGGCACCGCCGTACCGGTACGGACCCTGGTGGACCTGCTGATCGAGGCCAGCGGCGTGCCCGCCCGGGTCGTCGAGCGGCTGCCCGACGGGTCCGGGCCCCCCACCCGCACCGACATCGTCTGGCAGCAGACGGACGCCGCACGCGCCGCCGCGATGCTGGGCTGGCGGCCGCGCCGGTCGCTGCGCGAAGCCGTCCGCGACTTCTGGCAGGAGGCGGTGACGTGCCCGGACCGGCGGCGCTGTCTGCGTCAGCCGTTCGAGGGGTAGAGGGACTCGGCCAGCCGGCGCTTGCCCTCCTGCAGCTCCCGGCGCCGCTGCGGCGCGAACCCGCCGGGCTCCGGCCTCGCCGGGATCATCGGCTCGCTCAGCAGCGACCAGCCGGAGCCGGCCTCGATCAGCGAGGTGTGCTTGACCCCGTAGTAGCCGGGGTTGATGTTCAGCGCGACGCCGCCCGCACCGCCGGCCGCGGCGACCAGATGCGGGTGGAACCGCGAGGAGATCCACGTCTGGCCGGGCGCCACCGGCAGACCCCCGGCGAGGACCTCCTGGAGCCGGTAGCGCCGCGACACCGGCAGGATCCGCTCGGCCAGCTCCAGGATCTTGTCGTCCTCACCGGGCAGACACTCCAGCACCCCGACCTCCTCCACCCCCCAGGCCCGCACGACACCGGCGAGGAAGCCCAGCAGCGGCTCGGACTCCACCTCCGACAGCTGCGACTGCACACTGATCATGACCGGCGGGGCGCCGTCCGCCGCACCGTACAGGTGATCGCCCAGAGAGAGGAACACATCGTCCCCGGTCGACGTGGTCCGCGCCGGCCCGAGCAGGGCCGCCGACGGCGCGTCACGGACGTCGATCACGTCGAAGTCGGCGGCGAGGGCCCGCAGCACCTCCCCGCTGCCCGGAGCCGCCGGGCACAGCCCCTGTCCCGTCATCGCGGCACGGCCGCCGGAATGCCGCACCGCGGCCGCCGCCGCGGCGGGCAGCCCGAGGAACGCCGGCCACAGGCCGTTCAGATATCCGCCGCCGACGATGTGGACCACGTCCGAGCGGCGCAGATCGGCGATCCCCTCCGCCAGATCCGCGGCCAGCTGCGGCTCGTCGATCACCTGCCGCACCCGGTCGGCCACCTGGCGGACGTCCGACGAACCGATGCGCAGGCACAACTGCCACAAGGTGTTGGTGAAACGCACCCGGGGGTGCAGCGCCGCCAGCCGCTCACGCGACCGCAACGGCTCCAGGCAGTCCAGGACGATCTCCGCCTGCGGCGCGGCCCGCTGCAGATGCCGCAGCCAGGTCGCGGCGATGAGCTCGTCGCCGTAGTTGGAGTTGCCGGCCGGGCTGACGAGGTAGTAGCGCTTCGCGGTGAGGGCCATGTGCTTCCTTCGGGGTCGGTCGGGTCGACGATCGGCTACCGGGGCGCGGGCGCGGCGGAACGGCCGGCCGGCAGGTCACCGGCCGCGGTGAGCCGGTCCAGCTCCCGCTGCCCCAGCCGGCCCGTCCGGGCCAGCTGCTCCAGGGCCGGGACCAGCTGCGCGGGAGTCGGCCGCGCCGCGATCTCGGCGGCCACCCGCTGCGCCGCCCGCCGGTAGGAGTCCTCCTGCAGGAGCGTGCGGACGGCGTCGCGCACCTCGCCGGCCCCGGCGGCCAGTCCCGGCAGGACCCGGGAGGCGCCGGTGGCGGCCATCCGGCCGCTGACCGTGCGCTGCTCGTCGTTGAGCGCCAGCGACAGCTGCGGGGTGCCGACGGCGGCGGCGTTCATCGCGGGGTTGGCGCTGCCGTGATGGATGACCAGGTCACTGAGGGCAAGCAGCAGGTGCAGCGGGAAGTTCCGCAGCACCCGGACGTTGTCCGGGAGCCCGTCCAGCGCCTCCACCTGCGCCGTGTTCGCCGCCAGGAAGACGGTCTGCGCCATGCCGGCGGCGGCGTCGACGGCGTGCCGCAGCACCGGCAGCCCGGTGCCGAACCCGCCGGTCGCCGAGTTGCCCCACAGGATGCACACCCGCTTCCCCGGCCCCGGGGACCGCAGCCAGTCGGGGATGTGCGCGGGACCGTTGTAGGGGACGTAGCGCAACGGCATGCGCAGCGCGTTCCCCACCGGCGGCGCCGCGGCCTGCGGGGAGACGTCGATGACGTACTCGATCTGCTCGCCGCTGAAGGCCGGCTGCCCGTACCGCGGCCAGGACCCGGAAGGGTCGCCGTCGCCGAGGTCCACGCCGGGCTCGGTCTCCACCGTTCCGATCAGGCCGAAGGGGAAGTAGACCGACGGCACGCCCAGCAGCCGGGCGGCCAGCGCCCCCTCGGCCGACATCAGGTCGAACACCACCAGGTCGGGCCGCCAGGAGCGGGCGTACCCGACCGCGCCGTCGTAGCTCCGCGCGATCGCCGCCGCGCACTCGGCCCAGTACGCGGGGCCTTCGGCGGCGATGTCGAAGTCGTCGAGACTGCGGACGGGTTCACCGGTCAGCGGGTGCGGCGGCAGGCCCGGCAGCGTCCACTGGCCGTCGACGGCCTCCTGGAAGTAGGCCATGCGCCGCATCACGTTCAGATCCAGGGTGTCCAGCACGGGCACGGCGGTCAGGCCCGACCGCGCGATCCCGTCGGCCGCGCAAGGGGCGACGGCCACCCGCACCTCGTGCCCGGCGGCCTGCAGCGCCCAGCCGAGGGGCACCATGCACGAGTAGTGCCCGGCCCAGGCCGAGACGGCGAAGAGAACCTTCATCGCACCTCTTTCTCGTATCGGATCGTCTCGAGCACCCGCACGACGTCCCCGGGCGCCGGCTGCCTGCCGATCTCCCCGCGCAGCCGCGCGGCCCCGTCGCGGTAGGAGGGCTTTGCCAGCAGCCGGCCCACCGCGTCCCTGACCCCCGCCGCGTCGGTCGCGGCCTCCTCCAGCCAGATGCCGGCACCGGTTTCGGCGAGCTTCTCGGTGTTCAGCCGCCCCTCGGGGATGCTGGTCACCCCCACCTGCGGGACACCCAAGGCGGCGGCCGTCATCAGCGTCCCCGTCCCCCCGGTGTGCACGATCGCCTCGCACCCCGACAGCAGCAGGTGCAGCGGCACCCAGCCCACCTTCCGGACCCGCGCCGGCAGGTCCCGCAGCGGCTTCAGCACCGCCTCGTCGGCCGCCCCGACGGTGACGACGACCTCCACGTCCAGCTCGGCCACCGCCTCGACATAGCCCCGGAAGGTCTCCACGACGCCGACCCCCAGCTTCTTCTGCTGGGTGGTGCCCCAGGTGACGCAGACCCGCGGCCGCCCGCCCGGCTCCCGCAGCCACTCGGGAAGCAGCCCCGGCCCGTTGTAGGGGATGTACCGCATCGCATGGCTGGGCACCGCGGCCCGCGCCGGGTCCGCCTCCGCCCAGCGCAGGCTCGGCGGCCGGGGATCGACCCAGGCCACCGGATGGATGCGCGGCTCGACCCCGAAACGCTCGAACAGCTCGGCGTACCCCGCACGCGGCACGACCCCCGTCCACAGGTCGGCCAGCTCCAGCCGCGGAACCCTCGCCATGCCGTACAGGTGACCGACCGTGGGAACACCCGTCACCTGACCCGCGACCGCGCCGGCGTAACTCACCGGATCGTGCACGATCAGATCCGGACGCCACCACCGGGCGAAACCGACCAGCCCGTCGACCATCGCCAGCGCCGTGTCGAACTGCAGCCGCGCCATGTTGTCCACCACCCGCGCATACGGGTCCCCGGCCGCCGCGTCCGCGTCCCGCGGCGCCAACGCCCCCTCGGCCAGCCGGGCGTCGAGATCGATGTCGGCGCCCACGCACACGCCCGGCAGTCCGGAGCCGTCGATGGCACCGGCCAGCGACGGAGTGCTCACCATCCGCACCTCATGACCGGCCAGCACACAGGCCCACGCCAGCGGCACCATCGGGAAGTAGTGGGCGCGAGCGGCGTAGGTGGTGAACAGGATGCGCATGCAGGTGCCCCCTGGCTGTCGTCCTCGACCTCGGATGAAACGTCCCGGGCGCGCCCGGACCGCCGGCCGCCCCGGCGCTCCGGCCCCGCGGCCCGGCCTCGCACACCGCGCGGGCGGCTACCGCTGCGCGACCGGCTCCGCGTGCGGGACCTCCTGCGCCCCCAGCGAACCGTTCGCGGCCAGCCGCTCCAGAGCCGGCACCAGCCGCGCCGGCGCCGGCCGGGCCAGCAGATCGGCCCGCAACCCGGCGGCGGCCGCGCGGTACGCCGGGCCGGTCAGGACCTCCTCGACGGCCCCGTGCACCTCCTCCCGGCGCGCGGTGAGCCCGGGCAGGGTCCTGGAGGCGCCCAGCGGGTCGATGCGCCGGCCGTAGGCGAAGTGGTCGTCGCTCAGCGCCAGACCCACCCGCGGGACCCCGGCCACCGCCGCGTTCATGACCGGATTGTCGCTGCCGTGGTCGATCAGCAGGTCGCTGCCGTCCAGCAGCAGATGAAGCGGATGGCCGCGCAACGTGTGCACGCGCGGCGGCAGCGGCCCCAGCGCGTCGATCTGCTCGCTCCCGGCGGTCAGCACGACGTCGAAGGCGCAGGACGCCGCGGCCTCCACCGCATACCCCAGCGCGGGCAGATCCGGCCCGAACAGCCGAGTGGCCGAGTTCCCCCACAGAATGCACACCCGCGGCCCCTCCCGCCGGGGCACCGACCCGGGCGCCGAAGCGGCCGGCCCGTTGTAGGGGACGTAGCGCACCGGCAGCCGCAGCGCGCCGGCCAGCGGGGGCACGGCACCGCTCGGCGACGGGTCGATGACGTACCGGATGCGGTCGCGCCCCCACGGCCCGACCCCGTAGCGCTCGAAGTGCTCCACCGGATCACCGGGGCTCAGGTCGAGCGCCTTCTCCGTCTCCACCGTGCCGAACAGCCCCGGCGCGCACAGCACCGACGGCACCGAGACGACCAGCGCCGCCAGCGCGCCCTCGGTGGCCATCACGTCGTGCACCACCAGATCCGGCCGCCACCGC
The DNA here is from genome assembly GCF_040613915.1 of Streptomyces sp. NPDC006193. Classification (NCBI taxonomy): domain Bacteria; kingdom Bacillati; phylum Actinomycetota; class Actinomycetes; order Kitasatosporales; family Streptomycetaceae; genus Streptomyces; species Streptomyces sp. NPDC006193. The sequence goes on along the minus strand of NZ_JBEXTB010000026.1, from coordinate 41,962 downwards.
CGCGCGAACTCCACCACGTTGTCGCAGCCCCGGCGGGTGGCCTCGGCCGCCTGCCGGAGGAACCTCGGCCCCTCCACGGCGACGTCCGGCTCACCCGGCTCGCCCATCGGACGGCCCGTGAAGGGGTTCAGCAGCGGGCCCCGCGGCTCCCGGACGCCCATCGAGATCTCGATGTGGTGGACCACCCGCGTCAGGACGGCCAGGTCCGGGCCGTCCGCGACCGCCACCGCCGTCAGTCCGGCCCGGCCCACCGCCTCGCGCTGGGACGGCTTGCAGGTGACCGCGACCTCGTGGCCCGCCGCCTGCAGCGCCCACCCCAGCGGCACCATGCAGAAATAGTGCCCGGGCCACTCGGACGTCGTGAACAGGACCCGCATGCGACCTTGCCTCCACTCCTCGGCAGGCGCCCAGACTCGCGGGCAGGGCTCGAAGGGTCCTCAAGCCTGTGTTGAGGCCGCCGCCCACACGCCCCGTGACATTTGTCCCGCCCACGTCCGTACAGACGGATCTACCGGGTGCCAGGCCCCCTTCCGTAGCGTCGTGATCATGAGCGAGACGACCGCGACACCACCGGCGGTGTCCTTCGAGAAAACCGTCAAGACCTACGGCGCCACACCCGCCGTCGACGGCTTCGACCTGCACATCGCGTGCGGCGAGACGGTGGCGCTGCTCGGACGCAACGGCGCCGGCAAGTCGACGGCCATCTCCCTGCTGCTCGGCCTGAACGAACCCGACGAGGGAACCGTGCAGCTCTTCGGCGCGCCGCCCCGGCACGCCGTACGCGCCGGCCGGGTGGGGGCGATGCTGCAGGAGACGCGGGCCGTGCCCCGGGTCACGGTCCGCGAACTGGTCGCCTTCGTGGCCGGCCGCTACCCCGACCCGATGCCGGTCGCCCAGGCCCTGCGGCACGCCGGGATCGCCGAACTGGCGGGCCGGCGCGTGGACCGCCTCTCCGGCGGCCAGGCGCAGCGCGTACGGTTCGCGGTCGCACTGGCCGGCAACCCCTCGCTCCTCGTGCTGGACGAACCGACCGCCGCCCTGGACGTGGAGGCCCGGCACGCCTTCTGGACCTCCATGCGCGCCTACGCCCGGCAGGGACGCACCGTGCTGTTCTCCACGCACTACCTGGAGGAGGCCGACGCCTACGCCGACCGGATCGTCGTCATCGACCACGGCCGGATCGTCGCGGACGGCACGAGCGAGGAGCTGAGGCGCTCGGCGGGCGACAGCGTCGTCCGGGTCGACCTGCAGGGCCGCGACGCCGCCGCCCTGCGGGCGCTGCCCGGCGTACGGGCGGTGGAGGTCCGCGACGGCCGGGCCCTGCTGCGCACCCACGACTCCGACGCGACCGTCGTCGCACTGGCCGGACTCGGCGCGATCCGCGGCCTGGAGGTCGCCCCGACCTCCCTGGACGACGCGTTCCTGGCGCTGACGGCCCGCTGCCCGGAGACGGTGTGATGCTGGACTACCTGCGACTGGAAGTACGCCGGACGCTGCGCGACACGGGCTTCGTGACGGGCGGTGTCGCCATGCCCCTGCTGATGTACCTGCTGTTCACCAACGTCAGCTCCGACCTGACCGGGGCGTGGAGGACGACGTACATGGTCGGCATGGCCGCCTACGGAGCGGTCGGCTCGGCGCTGAACGCCGGCGCGGGCGTCGCCGAGGACCGGGCCATCGGATGGCTGCGGCAGCTGCGGGTGACGCCGATGTCCCCCCGCGCGGTGGTCGCCGGCCGCGCCCTGACCGGGGCGGTGGTGGTGCTCCCGGCGATCGCCACGGTGCTGCTGGCCGGCGCACTGGTCAACGGCGTACGGCTGCACGTGTGGCAGTGGGTCCTCATCGCGCTGCTGCTGTGGCTCGGCTCGGTCCCCTTCACCCTCCTCGGCCTCGGCAACGGCTACGGCCTCAGCGCCCAGGCCACGGGTGTGGCGAACATGATCTGCAACATGGGGCTCGCGGTGATCGGCGGCCTCTGGTTCCCCGCCAGCGTGTTCCCGGGCTGGCTGCGCACGGTGTCCTCCTACACCCCGACCCACCGCTTCGCCGAACTCGGCACCTCCGTCGCCGCCGGCCGTGCGCCGGCCCCGGGCGGCGTGCTGCTCCTGGCGGCCTGGCTGCTGCTGTTCGGCGGGTATGCCGTCCTGTCGTACCGCCGGGCCGGACGGAGCACCTGAACGCATGAAGAACACCGTGAACGCCACCAAGAACCCGAAGCGCACGAAGAACGCCATGAACGCCACGAACAACACCAACAACACCAACAACACCAACAACACCAACAACACCAAGAACACGAAGAACACGAAGAACACGGGGGGCAGCAGGAACGCGGGGGAGACGGGGGAGACGGGGGGCGGGCGGGCCGGGGACCGCTCCGCGGGGGAGCGCACCACCGCGTGGACGGACGGGGAGCCGCTGGACGACACGCTGCCGTCCCCGACCGGCTTCAGCCTGCTGCCGTGGCTGCTGCTGGAGGCCGGCGCCGTCTCCGACCTCGTCCGGGGCGGCACCCCCGACCCGTGGGCCTGGGGACTGGGACTGCTGTGCGTCACGGCTCTCTACGTGCACATCGCGTTCCGGGCCGTCGTGAAGGAGACGCGCCAGGCCCCCGCCACCCGGGCGGCCCTCAGCGCCATGACGGGCCTGACCTGCGCGTTCGCCCTCGTCTACGGCGGCGACTGGCTGCTGCTCTTCCCCCTGGTCGGCCTTGCGACCGGCGCCGTCGTGCGCGGCCCCCACCTGCGCACCTTCAGCACGGCCGTGACCGCGCTGGCCGCCTGCGTCGCCTGCCGGCACGAGGGATGGCGCGGCCTGGAGATCGCGTACGGCACCTGGATCTCGGCCATGGTGATGGCCGCGATCCTGTCGCTCACCGAGGCCCTGCGGCAAGTGCGGGCCGCGCGCGAGGAACTGGCGCGGCACGCGGTGGACGAGGAACGGCTGCGGTTCTCCCGCGACCTGCACGACCTGCTCGGCCACACCCTGTCGGTGATCACGGTCAAGGCGGAGGCGGCTCGCCGGCTCGCCGACCGCGACGTGACGGCGGCGCTCGCCGAGATCGCCGACATCGAGTCGGTCGGCCGGCAGGCGCTGACCGAGATCCGCGAGGCGGTGACCGGCTACCGCGAGGGCAGCCTGGAGGCGGAACTGCAGCGCGCCCGCTCGGCCCTGACCGCGGCCGGCATCACCCCCCTCGTCCGCCGCTCGGGCCCGCCTCTGCAGTCCCGCACCGAGGCTCTCCTCGGCTGGGTGGTGCGCGAGGCGGTCACCAACGCCGTACGCCACAGCGGCGCCGGCCGCTGCGAGATCACCGTCGACAGCGCCCCCGACCGGGTCCGCCTCACCGTCGCCGACGACGGAGACGGCAAGGCGGCGGCCTCCGGCCCGCCCGGCACGGGACTGAGGGGTCTGACCGAGCGTCTCGCGGCGGCCGGCGGCTCCCTCAGCGCGGCCCCCTCGGCACGGGGCTTCACCGTCACCGCGGAACTGCCCGCCACGGCCGGACCGCCTGACGGCCTCGCTCCCGTGTCCGGCGCGCGCCGGCCGTAGGGGCGGGGCGCCGGCGGCAGGGACCGCGTCGCCGCCCGGCGCTTCGCCCGGGCGCCGAGCCGAAGCCGCGGCAGCCGGCCACTGCGCGCAGGCGACCGGCCGTGAGGCGCGGGCAGGCCGGTCAGGTGCCGCCCGGCCCCGGTGCGGCGATGAGGGAGGCGGACATCGCCTTGTTGACGGCGTCGATCCGCGACACCGCATCGAGTTTGGTGAAGGAATTACGCAAGTGACGTTTCACGGTTCCCTCGGCGATGCAGAGTTTCCTGGCGATCTGGCCGTTGGTCATGCCCTGGGCCACCAGCATGATCACCTCGTGCTCGCGTTCCGAGAGCTGCTTTCGCTCCGTCGGCCGGGAACCGGTCAGGCAGGCCGGGGAGACCGAGATGATGACCGACGGCGCATCGGCCTGTACGGCGTGGATGGTGGCGATCAGCACCAGTCGCGTGGTGCTCTTCAGAAGATAGGCGCGCACGCTCGGCCGGAGCGTCACTTCCTGGACGAGGACGGGATCGTCGTGTCTCGTCAGAATGATCACGCGTGATGCGGGGGACACCTTCTCGATGTCGGCGATACGATTCGTCACCGACCGCTCGGACAGGACGGCGTCCATGATGACGATGTCCGGCTGGGTGTCCCGAGCCACCTCGATTGCGGCAGGGAATAACTGCACGGCTCCGACGACGGTGAAATTCTCCTCCGCTTCGAGCGTCGAGCGCAGTGCTTCACAGAACAGCGTGTGCTCATCGATGATGAGAATCCTGGTCAGGCTGCTGTCGTCCGTCACGTCCCGCCCTCTTTCCTTCGTCGCATCGAAAATGTGACTCGTCACGCGACCAGGGACCAGTGATGTCACTGGTGCTGCCGGTGACCCCCGCCGCAGCCGGAAATCCGGCTGTGACGTGCGGTATGGCGCTACGAACCGCCGGCCGCCAGAAGCGCTGCCGCCCGCGCTGGATTCACCTCCGTCGGTTTTCTGGTCCTGTCGGGTCGACACCTGATCCGGATTCATTGCCGGCGGCCGCCTCACCGTGCGGCCGCGGTGACCGACGAGCTCTCCGCAAGGTCCGCATCGGCGTGCAGGGCGAGCCACCGGGTGGCTGGGAGGGAGAAATGCGCCTCACCCGCACACACGCGCCGTTCCGCTGCTCGGTGGTCATTGCCGAATGGAGTGGCAGGGCGGTGTGCGGACGTGGGGCCCTAAGGTCTGGCCGGAGCCGCCGGGAGGCGCTCACGTGATTTGCCGAGGATGCCCGTCATGAAGTCGCTGAGCGCGCGGGATGCGCAACACCGTCCCGATCCGTCGCTGGCGACCCGAATTGGCTGAATGTGCCCATGTGTCCCCCGGTATTGAAATTGCGGCTGGAGAACTCCAAGCCGTGACCACATGTGGCAGGATAGGTGTGGGTGCTGATGGAAACAAGTGTGCCAATCTGTTTCTTTGCGATACTTTAGAGGTCCAGCTTTTCCTGGTTTCGCCCGGACTCGGGCGGTTGATGCTGAGGGAAAGCGTCAGAAACCGCAGAGCGGTAGTCGCACACCGCGCCCGCACGCTGGATCCCCCCTGGACCTTCCCTGGACGCAGCCTCGAGCCCCCTTCCCGCCGGGCGGCGCGGACGCCGGGCAGCGGCCACGCCGACGGGCCCACGGGGCGCGGCCGCGGGGGAGCGCAAAAGGGGTGGGCGTCGCCGTGCGGTCGAGCCGATCGCGGCCGGTGGACGGCCGTCCTGATCTGCCCGCGTGACGCGAGGCCGTCCTCGTCGCGGTGAGCGGACTGCGCGCGAGCGGGCGACGACGCTGAGCGCGTGCCGCCGCCCCTGCCTCGCGCCGGCCGGCGCAGTGCCCGGCCCCGGCCGGGGGACTGCCCGAGGCCGGGGTGTTTCAGCCGGCGGCAGGGAGGTGCCGAGCGAAGCGGCGGACGGCCTCGGTGCAGGCGCCCCGGGTGTCGAAGGTTCGCCGGGTGCCGCGCCCGCGGGAATCGACTCGACGCGGGCGTGCGGGTTCGCGCGGGCGACGTCGGCGGCCGCCGGCCGGCCAGGCCGCAGCCGGGAGAACCGGCAGGCCATGCGGATGCGGGTGCGGCGAGCGGGTCGGCAGGGAGGACCGGTGGGCGGCCCGGGCGGCCCTCCCGGCCCTTCCGGCAGGGCTGCAGGGTGCACCTGCCCGTCCGTGTCGAGGGTCACCGGACGCACGACGGCCCTGGCACTGTCCTGCGGCGTCCTTCCGGCGCCGAATGCCGCGGCCAGGTCGTTGCGGCCAGGTCGGTCGTTGCGGCCAGGTCGGTCGCGGCCGGTCGGTCGCGGCGGCGCCGGGCCACCGCGTCGGCGCCCGGGCCCGCCGGTGTCCGCCGGAACCGCTCCGGGCGGGCGTGAGCCCGGACCGCGCGGGGGGTGTCGGTCGGGCGTGACGGTGTTCAGCCGCACGACCCGTCCGGGCCGGTGCCGGCCGACCGGCTGTGCGACGCCGCGGCCGTCGCTGGCGCGCCCCGCCACCGGCACGGGTCCGCGAGGCGGCCGGCCCGGACGCACCGGGTGCGTGCGGGGCGGTCAGGACGGCTGCACGTGGTCGAAGAGGGCGAGGGCCTGGGCCGGGTCCGGGCTCACGAGGCGTTCCAGACCGGCCGTCGTGATCTTCGCCCACCTGGCGGCCCGTGCCCACATCCGCTCCTCGAAGGCGCGGACGGCCCCGTCCGGATCCTCCGGGCCGGCGGCGATGGACTCGGCGAGTTCGGCGCCGTCCAGCAGCGCGAGGTTCGCGCCCGCCCCCAGCGGAGGCATCAGATGGGCGGCGTCGCCCAGGAGCGTCACCCCGGGGACATGGGCCCAGGTGTGGGACACGGGCAGGACGTAGCAGGGGCGGTGGACGAACGCGGCGCCGTGGCGCAGGAGGTCCAGGACGGGAGCGGCCCAGCCGTCGAACAGGTCCAGCAGGTGCGAGCGCACCGCCTCGACGTCGGCCGGGTCCAGGTCCGCGTGCCAGTCCAGCGGCGCGCGGAACTGGGCGTACACCCTGACGTGGCCGCCGCTGCTGCGCTGGGCGACGAGCGCGCGGTTCACGCCGTACACCCCCACGGAACCGTCGCCGATCAACCGGGCGAGGCCGGGGTGGCGGGTGTCGACGTCGTCCAGGGAGGTCTCGACCGAGGTGACGCCGGTGTAGTGCGGTGTCACCGGCGACAGCGCCGGGCGGACCCGCGACCAGGCGCCGTCCGCGCCGACCACGAGGTCGAACGCCTCCTGCCGCCCGTCCGCGCAATGGACCACCACGCCCTCCCGGGTCCCCGGCACCACCCGCGTCACGGCCCGCCCCCACTGGACGTCGAGAGGACCGAGCAGCAGGTCACGGAGCTGGCCGCGGTCGATCTCGGGATTGGCGCGGTCCTGCGGGCCGGGGCGCCAGTCGCGCAGGACGGTCCCGTCCGTGTCCAGGACGCGCATGGCCTGCCCCTCCGGACGGGACAGCGCCCGGAACTCCGCCAGCAGCCCCGCCTTGTCCAGCGCGAGCTGGCCCAGCCCCTCGTGCAGGTCCAGCGTGCCGCCCGGGGGACGCGCGTCGGGGGCGGGGTCGCGTTCGAGGACGGTGACGGGGTGGCCGTGCCGGTGCAGCACACGGGCGAAGGCAAGCCCGGCGGGACCGCTCCCGACCACGGCGATACGATGTCTCATGTCGATACACTGTATTGACGGGCTACGGTGTATCGCAAGGGATACTTGTGACCATGACTGTGTGGGACCGGCCGGAACCGCCGCCTCGCCCCGTGCCGCTCGACCGGCAGCGGATCGTCGCCGCCGCCATCGCGCTGGCCGACGAGGGCGGGCTGGAGGCGGTGTCGCTGCGCAAGGTCGCCGCCCGGCTGAACGCCGGCCCGATGCGGCTGTACGGACACATCTCCACCAAGCAGGAGCTGTTCGACCTCATGGTGGACGAGGTCCAGGCCGAGATCCTCCCCGAGGAGCCGCCCGGTGACTGGCGGGAGGCGCTGCGCACCCTCGCCCACCGCACCAGGCGTGCCGCCCTGCGTCACGACTGGCTGGCCGACCTGCTCGGCGGCCGCCCGACCCTGGGCCCGAACGGCCTCGCCGTCACCGAGGCCACCCTCGCCGCCCTCGACGGCCTCGCCGACACCGACACCGTCATGCGCGCCGTGGAGACGGTCAGCGCCTACGTCACCGGCGCGATCCGGCGCGAGAGCGCGAACCTGCGGGCCGAACGCGCCACGGGCCTGTCCGAGCGCGACTGGCAGCGCGCCTTCGGCCCGCACGTGACGAGGATGCTGGCCACGGGCCGCTTCCCGGCGCTGGCCAAGGCCGTGCACGACGGCACGGACGTCGACGCCGAGACGACCTTCGCGACCGGCCTGGAGTGGGTCCTCGACGCCGTGGCCGCCCGGCTCACCCCGCCGCCGGAGTGACCCGCCCCCCACCCCGGCAGCACACTCCCGCACGACGTGGAAGCCGTCCGATCTCCCGGCGGCGACGGGGGTGCCGCGGCGCTCGGGGAGCGCCGCGGCACGGTCGCCTCCCGCAGGTCAGCTCGCGTTGGTGAAGGTCAGCTCCAGCGTCGCGTAGTCCTTGCCGCCGTTCTCCTTGTTCTTCAGATACACCGTGTGCGACACGGACTCCCCGGCGGCCACCAGGATCCTCAGGTCCCTGACCTCGCCGTCCAGGTCGGTGGTGGTGTCCTTGGTGCCCTCGTAGAAGAGGGCGTCCGCCCCGAACAGCACCGTGCCCTTGTCGTCCACGATCTGGGCGAAGGCGTGCAGCTCCACGCGGATCTCGCCGCCGCAGTAGGTCCGCCACCACTCGTTGGGCCCGTACGTGCCGTCCGTCCAGCGGACCTCGTTGATCTCGCCGGTGCAGTACGTGCCCGCCGACCAGCCCTCGTCGTCGCGGATGGTGAACGGCCCGCTGATCACGGCCTTGCGCAGGCTGCCCGCGAGAGCGGTCCCGCCGTCGGCCGCGGACGCGGCCGAGGCGGTCAAGGCGGGCCCGGCGACGACGCCGAGGGCCGCCGCCGCCACGGCGAGGACACGGGCCGATCGGCTGACGCCGTTTCTGATGCCACGGTGGTTGGTGTTACGCATGTCGGGCGATTCCCCCCTGGTGAGTCGGTGCGTTTCCAGCAGTGCGTCCCGAAGACGTGCTGCCGCGCCGGAACCGGCGCGCCACGGGCGGGATCACCTCATCGCGCGTAGACCGCGGACCGCCGGCCCGGCAGGACCACTGTCGCACCGGGCCCGTCCCGCCTTCATGAGGCAGGCGTCCCGAGGCCGCGCGGGACATCCGTCCCGGCCGGGCCCGAGCGGGCGGGCGTGCCACGTCCGCCTCCGCCCCGGTCAGGGCCCGCCCAGACCCGCCCGCCGGGCCCGGACGATCGCCTCCCCACGGCTCGCGGCCTGCAGTTTGGTGAGAATGTTGGACAGGTGGTTGCGGACGGTCTTCTGACTGAGGACCAGATGCCGGGAGACCGCCCGGTTGTCCAGGCCCCTGGCCACCAGGTCCAGCACCTGCCGCTCCCGCGCCGTCAGTCCGCCCAGCCCGTCCGGCGCAGCACCGCCGGCCGCCGCCCCGGTCAGCTGGGCCACGGCCCGGCCGGCCACCGCGGGGCCCAGGATCACCTCGCCGTTGGCGACCGCCCGCACCGCACGCTCGACCTCGGCAGGGCCCGCGCCCTTGAGCAGGTATCCGCGGGCCCCGGCCCGTATCGAGGCGAACACCGACGCGTCGTCGTCCAGCATCGTCACGACCAGCACGGCGGTGCCGGGCCGCAGCCGCAGGATCTCCCGGGTGGCCTCGACACCGTCCGCACCCGGCTCGCCCAGGTGCAGATCCATCACCACGACGTCGGGCCGGTGCGCTGCGACCGCCGCGACCGCGCCGCCGGCGGTGTCCGCCTCGCCCGCCACCACGATCCCGGGCAGGGAGCCGAGCAGCGCGGCCATCCCCATCCGGAACACCGGATGGTCGTCCACCACCAGGACCCGCACCGTCTCCTCGCCGCCCGGCCCGCGCACCTCGCGGTCATCGCCCTCGCCCCGCGCCCGCACCGCCTCCTCGCCGCCCGGCCCCCGCACCTGGCGGTCATCGCCCCGCGCCCGTACCACGTCCTCGCCGTCCCGCTCCCCACCCGCGTCCGCGCCCACGTCAGACCACCCGCTCCTTCGCCGCCGCCCGCACAGGAACCCGCAGCACCAGACGCGTGCCCCGGCCGCCGGCCCCCGAGCCCCACTCCACCGTTCCCCCCACTTCCTCGGCGCGTTCCCGGACCGAACAGGTCCCGACACCGGGGCGGTGCGCCGCCCCCATGCCGCAGCCGTCGTCCTCCACCACCACCGTCAGCGACCGGCCGCCGCCGGCCAGTTCCACCACACAGGTACGGGCCCGGGCGTGCCGGGAGACGTTGCGGACGGCCTCCGCGACGATCGCGTACGCCGCCCCCGCCACCCGCGGCGGCACCTGCCCGACGCCGCCGTCGCGCACCGTCACGGCGAGCCCGTCGGCCTCGTACCGCATGACCAGCTCCCTCACGGCCCCCGCCAGACCCAGCTCGGCCAGAACGGGAGGGACCAGGCCGCGCGCCAGCACCCGGACGTCCTCCGCGCACGCCTCCACCTCCGCGCGCAGCCGCACCAGCAGACCGCCGGCCGCGTCCGGCTCGTCCAGGAGCAGGTTGCGGGCCGCCGCCAGACCGAGCCCGACACCGGCCAGCGCCGGACCGATCTGGTCGTGCAGTTCACGGCGCAGGGCACGCCGTTCGTCGTCGCGGGCGGCGGCCAGACGGCCCCGGGACTCGCGCAGCGCCCTGGTGACGGCGGCCAGGTGCACGGCGGTCGCCACGACCCGGGCCACCTCCTCCAGGCAGGCCCGGGCGCGCCGGTCGAGGCGTTCACCGGGCCGGGCCGCCACGCTGAGGGCGCCGACGGTCCGCCCGCGCACCACCAGCGGCAGCTCGACACCGTCCGAGCCGTGGGCGGACGGATCCGCCGCCACCGCCAGCGGCTCGCCGCGGACGTCCAGCACCCGCACGGAGCCCAGGTTCAACGACGCGGCCAGACTCGCGGCCATGCCGGTCAGCGCCTCCTCGTCGTTGGCCGCACCGCCCAGATGCCGCCCGACGCGGCTCAGCGTGGGCGCCGTCCCCTCACCGTGCACCAACCGGTCCACGCGGCGCTGCAACCAGCCGCGTGCGGGCTGCGCACCGGCCGCCAGGGCCGCCGTCGTCACACCCCGGACAGCTGCGCCGTCCTCGGGCAGCGCCGCCCCCAGCACCGCGACCACCAGGACGTACCCGCCCACCAGCATTCCGGTCAGCAGCAACCAGACCAGGGTGCGGCTGACCGCGAGATCGATGCCCCACAGCCGCTGCCGCAGCACGGCGACGAGCACGGCCGCGGGAAAGAACGCCTGCGACGCGAGGTGGGCGAGCGGCGTGAACAGGACGACGGCCCGCCCCGTGCCGTCCGGCCACACCACCAGGGGCAGGAAGGTCACCGCGATCAACGCGGTGCCGATCGCCAGCCAGCCCAGCCCGCGCGCGGCGGGATCCCGGTGGCGCCGGAGGGCGGCATGCCCCGCGGCCAGCAGCCCGAGCACCACCACGGCCGCGAACAGCCACCGCAGCGCGGGCGCGGCGAACCGGGCCCACACCGCATGCCGTACCGCCAGCGGCGCGAACGACGCCCCGCCGTCCGGCCACGGCCACGGGTCCGTCAGGCGGACCGCCACCACCGCCACGGTGACCCCGGCCCCGGCGAGGACCGCCGCCCGCGCCGCCCGCCCGGGCCGTTCCGCCGACACCAGGTACGGCACCACCAGCACCAGCGCCAGGGTTCCCGGCACCCACGCCACGTTCTGCAGCACAGCCCAGGACGGCGGCACCCGCGCCCCGTCCGCCATGACCAGGTCCCCGAGCGGCGCCGCGACCGCCGCCACCCCGCCCCCGACCGCCGTCAGCGCCACCCACCACGCCACCGGATGGGCGCGCCGGCTCAGCACCACCCCCGCCACCAGCCCGTAGACCACCGCGTCGGCGGCATCCACGACGAGATACCAGCGGTCCGCGCTCCACGGCCCCCCGGCCGCCCCGGCCAGCACACCCGCAGCCGCAGCCAGCCCCCACGCCGTGACCGTCACCGCGGCCGCCACCCCGCGCCGCCCCCGCGCCGCCCCCGTCGTTTCCCCCATCGCCCCAGACTCCCAGGAGCTGCGATCGATGTCACCGCCCGGCCCGGACACGCCGGCCGCACGCCCCGCAGCCGGCGGAGCCAGGCCGGCGCCCTCAGTGCCCACCCCCTCCGTGCCGCCATCGCCCACCTGGAGGAACGCCGGAATACAACGCGTGCACGATTCCGTACGGTCGGTGGCAGAGCCGGGAGATGCCCGGCCATCACGGTCGGGAGGCACGCCATGCGCCGCATCAGCTCGTCACTCGCCACACTCACCGCCGCCGGCCTGCTCACGTTCGCTGTGCCCGACGCGGCCTTCGCCGCGAACGGCTACCTCGTGATCGACGGCGTCCGCTACCCCAACCCGAGAGGCTGCTTCGAGATCCCCCGCCTGTCGACGGTCACCAACCTCACGGACATACCCGCCCTGGTCCACAACGTCCCTGCCTGCGCCAACGGATTCATCCAGGTCATCCCTCCCGGAACGGCGGTGCAGGTGCCCGGGACACACAGCATCTTCATGGGCTGACCAGCGGACCGGGCCTCCGCCCCTCCACCCCACCCCCGAGCCGTCCCCGCACGAGCCCCACACGGCAGAAGCCCCCGACAGCACCCCGCACTCCGGCAGCACCCGTGGAAGACGGCATCCCCCCTGCGCCGGCGCGCCGTACACGCCGCTGCTCCGGGCCCGCCCGCGCCGAGCCCCTGCCCGCCCTCGTCCCCGCCGGCGCCGTCCGGCCGCCGCGCCGCTGCCAACCGCGTCCGGCCCGCTGGTCATCCGGCCGTAGCCGCCCGCGTCGGCCGTCGCGTCCTGCCCCCGTCGCGCCTCGGCCGGCCCCGCGCGACCGACGGCGCCCGCCGTGCCGCTGCCCGCCGCCTGGCCGCTGTCCCGCCGCCGTGCCGCCGTCCGACCGCCGGGTCCGGCCGCGCGCCGTACCGGCCCCGGCTCCCTGCCCGTGCTGCTCCCTGCCGTGCTGCCCCCTGCCGCGCCGCTCGCCGGTGCGGCCCGCCGCCGCCCGCCGACCGCCGTCCCGGACCGGCCGCTCCCGGCCGACGCGGGCGGACCGGCCGCGCCCCGGCCTTCGGCCCCGGAGCCGGGGGAGTGGCGGACCCCTCCCGCCCGCTGCCGTCGGGCGCCCGCTTGCGCGGGCGGTCGCGGGCGCCCTGCCACGAGCCGACGGCGGTTCTGGAAGGCGACCACGGCATTTCGCGAAGGGCGCCCGCTTTCGGCTCCGTCCGGTGTCCACGGGCCGGCGCGCGGGGCCGGGCTGCGCTGCGGGGCGGCCGCGCTGGGCCGAGCCCTCCTGGCAGCATGCTTTCGTGACGAACGTACGTGATCAGCGTCCCTCCGAGGCCACCGTCGACTTCCTCCGTTCGGCGTTCCCGCCGCAATGGCGCGAGCCGGCGCTCGCAGAGGAGGCCGTCGCCGAGTGGGAGCGGGAGAACCGGCTCGTCCTCCCCGAGCCGTACCGGACCTTCATCACGAAGATCAGCAACGGCTCCCGCCTCGGCCCCGCCGGCGACGGCGGTCTGCAGCCGCTCGGCCGGCTGCCCGGTGCGTGGCCCGACCTCGGCCCGCGGCAGCCGGGCGAGCCGTTCCCCCTGGAGGCGGCCTGGGGCTGGGAGGACGACGAGAGCGTCGCCCCCGAGGGCGACCCGCGGATCGACGCCGTGTTCACCAAGGGATCCGTCGTTCTCGGATCCGAGGACGGGCAGTCGTTCTGGCTCCTGATCACCACCGGCCGCCGCCGCGGCGAGGTGTGGATGGTCGCCGACGTCGGCGCCGTCCCGGCGCCCGGCGACCGGGTGGGGCTTCGAGGAGTGGGTGCGGCACTGGCACACCGGCGCCGGCTGGTGGGACTGACCACCCACTCCGGCCCGCCGCGGACCGTCCGGACCGTCGTCGGCTGGACACGCCGGCATCCGCCGCCCGCCCCCGTGGACGCAGCCGGACCGCCCTCGGTTCCCCGCGCTCACCGCGCTCACCGAACCTCGGGAGAAGCAGGCGACGCCGACGTCGGCCGCTGGGCGATCCACGCGAAGGCGTACTTCTTCCGCTCCAGCCCGGCGGCGGCCTGGCCGGACACCCTCGGCGAGCACGCGCCGCACCCGCTGCCGGCCGACGAGACACCCTGTGCGGTCGGCCGCCCCGTTCCCTGCGCGCCGGCGGCCGGGCGCACCGCACCCGCCGTCTCCGCTTGTAACAGACGTGTACGAGAGAGGGGCCGGGCGAAACGATGAGCCGGCCGGGCGCCTCTTGGTACGCAGAGAAGCTCGCCCGTACCGACGGGCGGCACCCCGACCGATACGAAGGACGGCACCATGCGCGCCAACACGATCACCATCGCGGCCCTGGCCGTCGCCGCAGGCCTCTCGCTCACCGCCTGCCAGAGCGACGACGACGCCGCGGGCCGCAGCAACTTACCCGCCGCGTCCGCATCCACTCCTTCCGGCAACCACGCGGAACCGGATGGTTCGGCCCGCAGCGCCGCCACGTACTCCGCCGCGAAGAACCCGGGCCGGGCACGGGGCACGATCGCCGCAACCGGCTCCTCCGCGAACGCCGAGGCCGGCAAGTGCCGCACCGACGGGCTGGACATCACGGCCAGGGACAGCACCATCGACGGCGACCCGGAGGGTTCCGTCGCGGTGGAGTTCACCAACACCGGCGGCCGGGACTGCACCCTCTCCGGGTATGCGGGCGTCGACCTCACCACCAACGCGGGCACGCTGTCCGCCAAGCGCACCGGTCAGCCGGCAGAACCGACCCTCCTCAAGAAGGGGAAGTCGGTGGCCTTCACCATCACCTACCCGGTCAACGACTCGGGCGGCTCCGGGATCCGCATCACGGGGCTGGTGGTGACCCCGCCGGACGAGACCACATCGGTCTCCCTGAAATGGCCGGGCGCCGCCACGCTGCCCGTCACGGACGGCTCCGGCTCCCCGGTGCGGGTCGGTCCCATCGGAAGCGCCGGCCAGGGCGGCTGACCCGCACCGCCACCACCGAGACCCGCACGGCGGTCTTCTGCCCTCACCCTTCACCGGGCTCGTTCCGCCCTTGGCCGGGCGCTCACGGCGCGCCGGCGCGTGCATCGCTCCGGGAGTGGGGGAGGGCGGCCCGCCACGCGGCCTGCCGCGCCGGAACCCGGGCTCGCGGACCCGGCCGGGGCCGAAGCACCGGCCCGTGCCGTCGGGCCCAGGTGCGGGGATCGGGGCGTGCCGGGCTCGGGCGCGCCGGACTCGGGGCGGCCCGGGCTCGGGGCGCGCCGTGGGTCTCGGGTCCCGCGCCCGGGTGGAAGAGCCGGCGTCACCGGGGTCAGGATCCGGCGGCGGACGCGTGGCGGGCCAACTCGGCGGCCGGCCGTCGCATGACCGCGCGGTGGGCGCGCCGCACCGTGGCCCGGTCGACGGGCGCCGGCAGACGGTCGGCGTCGTTCCGGCCGCAGCACTGGGCGGCGTGCGGGACACACCGGCCGGCGGGGTGGTCCGCGCCCGCTGCACGGAGCCCAAGAGCGCGGTGACTGCCTTTCCGGTGCGGCGGCGGATGCGGCCCCGCACCGGTCCGCCGGCTGCCCGGCCCGGCGCTCAGGCGTCCAAGGCTCGAACGCGCAGGACGACCTTGATGGCACGCCACAACCTCGCCGTGGTCCTGCGGAAGGCGGGGCGCCTGGACGAGACGGTGGAGATCTGGAAGGCCTGCGTCCCCGAGTTCGACGCGTCCGTCGGCGTCACGGACCCGGACACGCTGGACGTGCGCCGGTCACTGGCGGCGGCACTCGAGGAGCAGGCCGGGCTGGACACGTCCGGTATGAGCCTGGAGGAGGCGGAGCGCACGATCGAACAGCTCTCCGGGAAGCCCGGCGGCATCACCCAACGGCATCTGGCGGTACTGGTGCAGCGGGCGACCCTGCTCCGCGACCAGGGGCGAACGGACGAGGCGGAGTCCGCCTTCCGGGAAGCCATCGACCTGGGCGACAGGGAGGTCGGCCCGGGGCACCCCCTCGTCGTCTCGGCCCACTACCGGCTCGCCCTCCTTCATCACCTCCGCGGCCGGGACGACCTCGCGCTGGCGGTCGCCGAACGCAGTCTGCGCAACAGCGAGCGGTCCCTCGGCAGGACACACGACGAGACCTTGGTGACCGTCACCTTCGTCCTGTCCCTGCTCGCGAGACACAGGCGGGTGGCCGAACTGCAGCAGATGATCGAGGAGTGGCTCGCGGACATCATCGTGGGCTGGGGTTTCTCCCATCCGGTGGTCCGCGAACTGGCCAGGAACCGGTCCGGTCTGGCCCTCTACGGAGCCGAGTGGGCCGGGTCGGCAGACGCCCCTTGAGGGCGCCGCGTGCTCGCCGACGGACGCGGCCCGGCCCGCGGGGCAGCGCGCCGCCGGCCACCACAGCCACACGCGCCGGGCGGCCGGGGGAGCCCGGCCGGCACGACATGCAGCAGGACGCCGCCGGGGCCGCACACGGCCTGGTCGAACAGGGGCAGCCTGCTGGGCCGTGCAACCGTGCGGGCACCGGCTCAGACGACCAGGACCCGGCGCCCGCGTGTGTGACCGGCCTGGCTGTCGATGTGCGCGGCCGCGGCCTCGGCGAGCGGGTACGACCTCTCGACCGGGATGTGGAGCTTTCCCCGCGAGATGAGGTCGACGGCCTCGGCCAGCGCATCCGGCACGCTCCCGGCCACCCCGGAGAACCGGACGCCGAGCCTGGGCGCATCGAGATCGGCGATGGAGATCACCCGCTGCGGGTCCCCGGTCAGCTCGACGAGCTCGCGGATCACGCCCGAACCGGCCAGATCGAGGGCCGCGTCGACCCGGCCGAGCCGCCGCACCCGCCCGACCCAGCCCTCGCCGTATGTCGTGGCGAGGGCGCCCAAGCTCCGCAGATAGTCCTGGTTCGCGGCCCCGGCGGTGCCGATCACCGTGATCCCGCGGTCACGGGCGATCTGCAGCACCGCCGACCCGACTCCCCCCGACGCACCGCTGACCAGCAGCGTCTGCCCAGGCTGCACACCCACCTCGCGGACGATGCGCA
This sequence comes from Streptomyces sp. NPDC006193, assembly GCF_040613915.1. NCBI lineage: Bacteria > Bacillati > Actinomycetota > Actinomycetes > Kitasatosporales > Streptomycetaceae > Streptomyces > Streptomyces sp. NPDC006193. Next base: position 25,210 of record NZ_JBEXTB010000026.1, on the reverse strand, counting down.
GCGCGGTCTCCACCACGGAGGGATACCCGGCCGCCTCTTCGAACGTCAGCCCCTCGGGCATACGGGCCCAGGCCGACAGCACGGCGAACTCGGCATACGTGCTCGAACCTTCGCCGAACACCCGGTCGCCGGCCTCGACCCCTTCGACGCCCTCGCCGACCTCGTCCACCACCCCGGAGGCGTCCAGCCCGACTCCGGAGGGCAACTCGACCGGATGGGCCCCCAGGACCTGGCCCTCACGGACCCTCCAGTCGGCGGGGTTCACGCCCGCCGCCCGCACGGCGATACGTATCCGGCCGGGGCCCGCATGGGGCTCCTCGGCATCGATGAGACGCAGAACGTCCGGGCCGCCGAACTCGGCGAAGCTCACCATCTTCATACGGGGACCATAACACTAACCGTTAGCTTTTTGGACCTGCTTCAGATTCGCACTTGATAGCGTTGGCGCATGACCGTGCCGACCGGGCGCCGTGAGCGCAAGAAGGCCGCGACCCGCCAGAAGATCGCTGACACCGCCCTGCGCCTCTTCCTGGAACGCGGGTACGACGCGGTGGGCATCCGCGAAGTGGCCGCCGAGGCAGACGTGGCCGTCACCACGCTCTTCTCCCACTTCGCCTCCAAAGAGGCTCTGGTCTTCGAACAGGACGAAGACTTCGAGCAACGCCTCGCACAAGCGGTCACCGGCCGGGCGCCGCACGAGCCGCTCATCCCCGCACTGCGCCGCGAGATCCACGCCCTGGTGCGCCACTGCACGGGGGACGACGCCGCCCCGGTCCGGCGCCTGATCGACGCATCACCCGCCCTGCGGAAGTACGAGGAGTCGATGAGACTGCGCCACGCGGAGACGCTGGCCACCGCAATCGCCGCCGATCCCGGCCTGTCACGGACCGCAACGGCGAGCCGGGCGATCGCGAGGTTCGTGATCGACGCCTATTCACTGGCCCGTGAAGCGGCCGAACCGGAAGCCGCGGTGGACGAGATCTTCCGGATGGTCGAGGCAGCCTGGGAAGCCACCTCCCCTTCTCGCCGCACCTGAGGAACGGCCCTTGCGTGGTTCACGCTGCCCCGGGTGAGGAGCTTCAGCTCGCCGTCGGCCCGAAACAGGAAGCAGGCGACCCCGGTGAAGGCGGGGCCTTCTCCCTCGCGGTCGGTGACGCGACGTCAGGCAGGAGCCGGGCGGCGGCCGCCTTCCCCTCGTGTCCCGGTGAGCCGAGCCGGTGGTCGAGCGCGGCACCGACGGCGGGGCAGTTCGCGCGGATGACGTCGAGGAAGGCGTTCAGCGCCGGGGAGCGGTCCCCGGTTCGGAAGGACAGGACCAGATCGGGCAGAGGCGTGCGCGGGGTCACCTCGCTGAACCAGGTGCCCCGTCGCGGGGCCGTCAGCATGCGGGAGGGCCCCAGACCGACGCCCACCCCGCAGGCGGCGAGTCCGATGATGGTGTGGATGTCCCTCGCGACGGTCGCGCCGGAGAGCGCCGGGGAGTCCGTGCCCAGCAGGGCCCGCAGCCCGGTGACGACGGCGGGCTCGTCCTCGCCCGACGCCACGATCAGCGGCTGCCGCCGCAACTGCTCCACATCCACCGACGACTGGCCGGCGTACGGATGCGTGCTGCTCACGACCGCGACCAGGTGGTCATGACCGATCGGGACCGATACCAACTGCTCGGCACCGATGCCCCGTGGCCGGCCGAGGCCGATCGCCACGTCCAGTTCGCCGGCGACGAGCGCGGCCGTGCTGCGGCTGGTCGCCATCTCGTGCAGTTCCAGCCGCACCTCGGGCCGTTCACGACCGAACCGGCCCAGGACGTCCGGCAGGGGATCGAGCAGCGCCGAGGCGATGAACCCCAGGCGCAACCGCCCCGTCTCGCCGCGTGCCGCCCTGGCCGCCTCGACCGAGGCTGCCGTGATCTCGTCGAGCGCCCTGCGCGCACGGGAGAGGAAGGCCGCGCCCGCAGCCGTCGGGAACACCCCCCGACGGGTGCGATCGAACAAGCGGGCGCCCACCTCCCGTTCGAGGTCGGCGATCTGCCTGGACAGCGGAGGCTGCGCGATACCCAGCGCACCGGCCGCCCGGCCGAAGTGCTCATGCTCGGCGAGAGCCAGCGCGTACCGCAGGTGCCGCGCCTCCACGCCAGCCTCCCGGACATACCTCGAAAGTATCGTCGACCAGCTTGCCGCATCTTTCCCTGGATGACCGGGACCGGGTCGCATGGAATGCAGCCATGACTGATCATTCCTGCACGGACACCGTCTTCGTCCTCGTGCACGGGGCCTGGCACGGCTCCGGACAGTGGGCGGCGACGCAGCGCGCACTCGCCGCACGCGGTGCCGCGAGCATCGCCGTCGACCTGCCGGGGCACGGCTTCGACGCGCCACTGCCCGACGGATACCTGCGGCCGGGCCAGCCGGGCCTGGCGACCGAGAGGTCCGCGCTCGCCACCGTGACGATGGACGACAGCGCCGAAGCCGTGCTGGACACGCTGCGCCAGGCCCGCCGCCACCGCCGTGTCGTGCTCGTCGCACACAGCGCGGGCGGCGGCCCCGCGTCGCTGGCCGCCGAGCGCGCACCCGAACTCGTCGACGAGATCGTCTACCTCACGGCCTTCGTGCCCGCCGCACGCCCCCGGTTCTTCGACTATCTCGGCTCACCCGAGAACGCCACGGCACGAGGCCAGAGCCTCAACCTGGGCGACCCCGAAGAACTGGGCGCCGTACGGATCAACCCGCTCTCACAGGATCCCGCCTACGTCGAGGAACTGCGGCAGACGTACTACCACGACACGCCCTTGGACCGCTTCGACCGCTGGCGCTCGGCGCTGAGCCCCGATCTGCCGCTCGCCATCCCCGCCACCCCGGTCATCGTGACCCCGCTCCGGTGGGGGCGCGTCCCGCGGACCTTCCTGCGCTGCGCGGACGACCGGGCGCTGCCGGCGGCCGTGCAGGATCTGATGATCGCGGAAGCCGACCGGGCCATGCCCGAAAACCCGTTCACCGTGCGCACCCTCCCGGGCAGCCACAGCCCGTTCGCCACCCGCCCCCGTGAACTCGCCGCGGCTCTGCTGCCGTGACCGGCACCCCCCCTCCTGCTGCCGGCGGTTTTCGACACCACTCACCTCCGACCGCCCCCGCCTGTCGAGGGCCGGGGCGCGGCAGGGCGCTCGGGGCGGTTGGCGGCTGCCGGCCGGGGGCGGTACCCGGGCGGCGAAGCCGAGCAACGTCACCCCGCAGGTCCGCGCCGACACCCACGCCGCGATCACCGTGACGCCCAAGGCCCCCACGTGCCCCATCCGGCGCACAACGTCCAGCCTGTCCACGGGTGCTCGTTCGCGGCCGGGGCCGGCAGATCGACAAGAGCGCGGCCAGCCGCGGAGGGCCCCACCGGGGCGGGGCCGAAGCAGTCGGCCGCCGTCGGCACGTCGTGGCGGGTGTGGGCGTCGAGGTACGTCCGGATGCGGACGGGCAGGCCAAGAAGGCCGTTCGGGGTCATGCGGGTGCTCTCCTGGGTGCGGGGCGGGGTCACAGGGTGGGGACGGTGCCGCCGTCGATGGTGTGCTCGGCGCCCGTGATGGCGGCGGCGCGGTCGCAGACGAGGAAGGCGACCAGCTCGGCCACCTCCTCGGGGCGTGCCGGGCGGCCGAGGGGGATGCCACCGAGCGAGGCCAGCACCTGGTCCCAGGCCGCGGCCCGGTCGATGCCCTGTGCGTCGGCGATGCGGGCGACCAGGGCCGTGGTGCCCTCCGTCGCGATCGCCCCCGGGGAGACGACGTTGACCCGTACTCCGTGCGGGGCCAGTTCCCGGGCGAGGCCCTTGCTGTACGTGGTCAGCGCGGCCTTGGCGGCGGCGTAGCCGAGTGTGGCGTCGGGCAGGGGCAGCCGGCGCTGGATGGAGGAGACGTGGACGACGGCGCCCCGGCCCGCGTCCCGCATCGCCGGGAGCAGTGCGCGATCGAGGCGTACGGCGGCCAGCAGGTTGAGGGCGAGCTCGTCCTGCCAGTGGGCGTCGGTGAGGGCGGCGAAACCGCCGGCCGGCGCGTGCGAGCCGCCGAGCGTGTGCACGACGACGTCCGGGGTGCCGAGCCGGTCGCGTACCGCCGAGACCACGGTCTCGACGCCGTCCGGCGTGGTCAGGTCGGCCGTGACGAAGAGCGGGTCGGCCACCGCGGTCGCGGGCGCCGTGCGGGCCGTCGGAAGCACGGTGGCGCCGGCCGCACGCAGGCGGGCCGTGATCGCGGCGCCGGTGCCCCGTCCGGCGCCGGTGACGACGGCGAGACGCCCCGCGAGATCGGAGCAGACGGAAGGAGTGCTGGTCATGTGCCGGAGCGTGCCGCCTCCCGCAGCACCCGGGTCAAGCGCTGCACTCTCCCCCTGCGGGAGGGTGCACAGTAGGGGCGTGCTGACGATCGGCGAGTTCTCCCGGCTGACCCACCTGAGCATCCGTACGCTGCGCCGCTACCACGAGGCCGGGCTGCTGGAGCCCGCGCACGTGGACCCGTCGAGCGGCTACCGGTACTACGACCCCGGCCAGATCCCCAGCGCACAGGTCATCTCCCGGCTGCGGGAACTCAACGTACCGCTCGCCGACGTCCGGCGGATCCTGCTCACCCCGGACCCGACCGTGCGCGCGCACCTGGTGGGCGAGCACCTCCAGCGACTCCAGGACCAGCTGTCGCGGACCCAGGCGGCCGTCGCGTCGCTGCGACGGCTGCTGCGCCCCGAACCGGCCGGTGTCGCCGTCGAGCTGCGCCACGCGCCCGCGCGGCGCGTGGCCGCGGTGCGGGGCACGGTCACCCACGAGGAGGTGCTGTCCTGGTACGCGGGCGCGATGGCCGAGCTGGACGCCGTCATCGACGCGCCCACGGGCCCCGCGGGCGGCCTCTACGACAACGCGCTGTTCAGCGAGGGCCGCGGGGACGTGCTCGTGTACGTCCCGGTCGCCGTGCCCGTGCCGGACCTGGGACGCGTCCACGACACCGAGCTGCCGCCCGCCGAGCTGGCGGTCACCGTGCACCCGGGGGCCCACGACACCATCGACGTCACCTACGGCGAGCTGGGCAGGTGGGTCGCCGACCACGCCCTCGCCGTGGCCGGGCCGGTGCGCGAGACCTACCTCGTGGGCCCGCGCGACACCCCGGCTGCCGAGCAGTGGCGCACCGAGATCGGCTGGCCGGTGTTCCGGGTCGCCGGTGCCGGCCCCCGCCCGGTCTGAGTCCGGCACGGCCCGGCGGGGGCGCTGGGTCGACAGCCCCACGCCGCCGCTTGCTGCTGCTGTCCGTGCGCTCTCGGGCGCGGTTTCGAACAGCCCCCACTGCGTCACGGCCTGGGGCATCTCGGCCCCCACGAGGGCGAAGGACGCATCGGCGAACAGACGCCCGGCCGGCACTGTCTCGTCTGCTCCCGCCTCATCGGCCAGGTGGATCTGCTGCCCTGCCAGAGCGATGACCTGCCAGGTGCTCTTTCGGAAGCGGACATGCGCTCCGACCTGCGGCACCGGCCGCCCGCCACGCCGCCGCTCACCGGCCGCCCTCACTGTCCTGGCCACCGGTGCTGACGAGAACATGTGCGTTGAGCGGGACGTCCACAGGTGCGGTGAGGTGTCCGTGCCTCAGGGCGTGGAAGACGGCGGGGAGGACTTCGATCGGGTCGCCGACCGCTTCGGTGCCCTCGATCAGCGGCCGGGGCCGCACGCGCGCACGCCGCCGGCTCGACCCCGCACAGCTCGACAAGCACACCCCGCCCGGCTTCGTTGAGCACGATCGCCGCATCGGCCCGTACACCGCCGCCGTCGTTGCGGGCGGGGGAGTTGCGGCACGTCCACAGCCGCAGCACACCGGCAGCCGGCAGGCCGTAGCGGTCCGCGGCCCGGCTGATCAGTGGCGAGGTCAGCTCCCCGGCCGGCGGCACAGTCCGTAACGCTCCTGCTCTCACAGCTCTCCCCGACGCCCTGTCCTGCTTCCGCCCCGGCCTACAGCTCGAACTGCAGGTCGGCAATGTCCGGCCTCCGTGCCTGCCGCGGCATCGCGCCGGGCGGTGCCGGGGAGCGGGGGTTCGGGGGCCGGCGAAGGCCCCCGGCGGCCATCCGCCCCAGCCAGTTCAATGCGACGGGGCGTGCAGCAGAGAGTCGGGCAGGTAGGCGGACCGGACGCCCAACTGCCATCCGTGTGCAACGGAGGCAAGCGTGGCCATCGCAACCGTCCTGACCGGCAGCAGGGTGCCGGGGGCCGGGTCCGTGCCGACGTGTGCGCGGTGCTCCAGCAGTTGTCCGGCAAGGGCCTGCTCAAAGGCCCCCTGATCGTCGTTGAGCAGGGTCCGAAGCAGGTGCTGGTCCGGGTCCAGGGCACCGGCCGCGTCGAGCCGCTCAGCGGCCCGGGCTCGCGCGTCGGGGTCGGGCTTGTGCAGCGGGACGGAGCCGGGAACGGCCCCGGGCACTGGCCCGTGAACGACGGTGAGGTAGTCGCACAGCGCGTCCATCTCGGCGAGGTCGGCCGCAGTGGATACCGACTCCCGCGTCGAGCAGGGCACCCCGTCGCGGATGGCGGGCGCGTAGTCCTCGCGCAGCAGGGGACCGATGACCCGACTGCGCTCCCACATCAGTCCGCTGATCACGCACAGGGCGAAAGCCTGGACCCAGGTCTGCGCCGTGGTCGCCGGTGAGGCCGGTTCCCAGGCCTCCTCGTAGTGGATCTCCTGGCTGGTGAGCGTGTCGTCCACGAGGGGGAGGGGGACGTCCCAGTCGCCGTCGGGGAAGGTGCCCAGCGCCAGCTCACCGAGAGCACACTCCGCGGCGGTGATCAGGACCTTCCGCGACCACGGCGCCTCCAGGGCGGGATCTGCCAGAGTACGAGCGCCGGCGAGCTCCAGGAGGTCGCCGCGCATCTCTCGGAGTCCCTGCCGCAGGGGACGGATGCCGTGGTGGCGCAGGTCGGCCCAGTGCTCGAAAGCCCGGTGCACCCCGCGCTCGAGGGTGTCCTCTATCCGCTTTCCGGCCACGTCGTGACCGGCCACGTTCTTGATCGTCATATCGGTCATCCTGGCAGCGGGGACTGACAGCCCAGCAGTGGGTCACAGGCCTCGGGGAAGGTGGCGCGCGTCCCGGGTCAGGCGCCGCCGAGGGCGTAGCTGGCGTCCTGCGGCACCGCGAAGGCGAGCGTCCAGGGCTTGTGATCCGGGGGGGGGACCACCCGGCCCGGTGCATCCGCGTAATCGACTCCGGGCCTGAAGCGGTACGGCCCCCGGATGACTTCCTCGGCTTCAGCACGCTGCTCGGGTGTCAGACCGGTCATGTGGTGTGTCCGGGAGCCCAAGAAGCGGGCTGCGGTGAGGTCATCTTCGAGGCTGCTGATGCGTGCTTGTAGGGAGGTGTTCTCGACGGTGGCCTCTTCGAGCCGGCGGGCCAGTTGATCGCTGTGGCGGGTGAGGCTGTCGGTTGGGGTCGTCAGCTCTGGAGTGTGGAGGGTGTCGAGTTGTTGGCCGAACTGGTGCTGTAGGGCGCCCTGGAGCTGGTCGCGCTCGGCACGCAGTTGTCGGCTCTCTTGGCGGGCGAGGTCCAGTTCGGCGCGCAGAGTGACGAGAGCCGCTGCGGGTGTGCTGCGCGGGGCGGGGATGGTGCGGACTTGGCGGACCTGGGCACCTTCCGTGTGCTCGCGGATGCCGACGGACGACGAGCGCGGCGTCACCGGCGGCCAGGACCAGGCGCTGGAGTTCTGCGGGATCGAGCGCTTCGGACTTCCGTTGCACCGGCCGCCGCTCGTCGAGCCCGTGCCGTCGGGCAAAGGCCGACGGCTGCGGATCCTCCCTGCCGGGGGAGCTGACTGGACTCCCGCCGCATGTGACCGCGGGCTGCGGAAGAAATCTCGATCGACATCTCACATCTCATCGTTCGACAGCGTCTACAGGTCGGCGCGCACGATGAGACAAGGGAACTCTTTGTGCTCCTAGTCGCGCTTCCGGCACCTGTGGCCGTCGGGAACATCTTTGCAGAAGCATCATCCGCACGGCAGGAGAAACAGTGAGAAGCGACATCTCTGTAATTGCAGGATCTCTTTCGACATTGATATTCGCAATATCGACGATGCCGATGATTTTAAAGGCTGTACGCACGCGCGATCTTTCCTCTTACAGTGGCGGAAACCTCGTTCTCAGCAATGCGGGGAATGTCATCTATGCCATCTATATTTTTGACCTTCCGATCGGGCCGGTCTGGGCGCTTTACGGCTTCAATCTGTCGGTGAGCATGGTCATGTTGGCCCTGTGGCTTCGCTACAGGGCGCAGCGCCGAACATCCTCGCCAGGCATGGGCTCATATCGCGATGACTTTCGACATGGCAGCGACAAGTCATCTCGGCTCGAAGTTTCCTACGCTGCCGCTCGTCGGACGACAAACCAGCGCTGACCTGCCTCAGCAGCACGAGAATTCGGCCTTTCGATCGCGACTGTTTCACAGACTGTTGCTCTGCGTATTCAGTCGTAGGAATCGGTGCCAGGCCGATCCGCCTTCGTCGCGCGTCTCGGCAGAGCGGTCGGCACCGGCTCCACATGAGATCTCACGTTCTGCGGGTGGCACCCGTCTACAGGTCAAGAGAGAGGAGCGGCAGATGAACACCCGACACGTCGTGATCGAGACGCACCTGGGGCCGATCACGATCGTCGCCAAGGACGAGACGATCACCGGCCTGTACTTCAGACATCATGTCCGCCGGTCAGCGCACGAGACGTTCGGACCCGAGGCCGGCGACTCGACGGACGCGCTGCTGGGCGAAGCGGTCCGCCAGCTGCGCGATTACCTGGCGGGAGGGCGCAGGCAGTTCGATCTCCGCTCGCGGCCGAGGGCGACTCGTTCCAGCATGCCGTCTGGGACATCGTGAAGAGCATCCAGTGCGGAGACACGACTACCTACGGCCACATCGCCCAGCAGGTCGGAAGCCCCGGTCTCGCGCAAAGGGTCGGCCGAGCGGTGGGCGCGAATCCGCTGTGCATCTTCGTTCCGTGTCACCGCGTCGTCGGCGCCGGTGGGGCCCTGACGGGGTACGCCGGCGGGCTAAGGCGCAAGCAGGCACTGCTGGAGCTCGAGGAGCCGCCTGCGCGCGATGCCGGACGGTTGTTCTGACCGTGTCTTTCATGTTTGCCACCGCACGTACGTCTTCAATGGGATGGACATGAAACAACCGTTCGAGAGCGTGGTTGCGCAGCACGGTGCCACCGTGCTGCGCGTCTGCCGGGTCGTCCTCGGCCCGCATGATGCGGACGACGCGTGGTCCGAGACCTTCCTCTCCGCTATGCGCGCCTATCCCGATCTGCCGGAAACGGCGAACGTGGAGGCGTGGCTGGTGACGATCGCGCACCGGAAGGCGATCGACGTGCTGCGTGCCGCGAAGAAAAATGCCCTGCCGGTCGACGAAGTGCCGGAAAAGCCGACAGGGCAGGGCCTCTCGAACGTCGAAGCCGTCGGGCTGTGGGCCGCAGTGAAGGAATTGCCCAGCAAGCAGCGTCAAGCCATCGCCTACCGATATGTGGCGGGACTGGCGTACGCCGAGATCGCGGAGATCCTCGGCGGCACCGTCACGGCGGCCCGAAGAGCCGCTGCCGACGGACTCAACAACCTCAGGAAACATTATCCGGGCGCGATCACGAAAGGAGCATCATCATGAGCGACGAGCACAACGATGACGACCTCGCCGTCCTGCTGTCGACGCCCGTGGACGACGGCACTCTCCGTCGCCTCCACCGCCGTCTGGAGCAGGCCGCAGAGCAAGCCGACCTGATCGACGTCGCTTACACGACCATCGACTCGCCCGTCGGCAAGCTGCTGCTCGCCGCCACCCCGAAGGGCCTGGTCCGTGTGGCGTACGCCGGTGAGGACCATGACCAGGTTCTGGAAGCCCTCGGCCACAAGCTCAGCCCGCGGATCCTGCACGCCCCGAAGCGGCTGGAGAAGGCGGCCCGCGAAATCGATGAATACTTCGCCGGGCGCCGCCGGGCCTTCGACGTGCCACTGGACCTGTCCCTGTCACGCGGGTTCCGGCGCTTGGTGCAGACGCATCTGCCCGAGATCGGGTACGGACAAACCTGCAGCTACCGTGACATGGCCGAACTCGTCGGCAGCCCCAAGGCTGTCCGGGCGGTGGGCACGGCCTGCGCGACCAATCCGCTGCCGATCGTCGTGCCGTGCCACCGCGTGCTGCGCACCGACGGCACCCTGGGCGGCTACATCGGCGGACTCACAGCCAAGACCACGCTGCTGGAACTGGAGGCCGCGGTATGAGCACCACGGAAGCGGCCGGGCAGACGACGGACCGGTGGCACCGTCGCGTCGAGTCCGGCGACTGGAAGGCGATCACCGCGGAGGTCAACGAGTACGGCGGCGCGCTGCTGCCGCAGTTGCTGACCTTCGAGGAAACCGTGGAGATCAGGGAGCTGTACGAGCAGGACGATCTGTTCCGCAGCACGATCGACATGGGCCGGCACCGTTTCGGTGAGGGCCAGTACCGGTACTTCAACGCGCCGTACCCGGAACCGATCGAACGGCTCAAGCAGGCGCTGTACCCGAAACTGCTGCCCATCGCCCGCGACTGGTGGACCAAACTCCGCCGCCCCGCGCCATGGCCGGACTCGTTCGACGACTGGCTGCAGATGTGCCACGACGGCGGCCAGACGAAGTCCACGGCGATCCTGCTGCGCTACAGGAACAAGGACTGGAACGCCCTGCACCGCGATCTGTACGGTGACCTCGTATTTCCGCTGCAGGTGGTGATCAATCTCAACGAGCCCGGCGTGGATCACACGGGCGGTGAATTCCTGCTTCTGGAACAGCGCCCGCGCGCCCAGTCCAGGGGCACGTCCACGCTGCTGCCGCACGGCCACGGATACCTGTTCACCACCCGCGACCGGCCCGTCAGGTCCGCTCGCGGATGGTCCGCCGCGCCGGTCCGCCACGGCGTGTCCGCCCTCCGGTCCGGCAGACGTCACACCCTTGCTCTCGTCTTCCACGACGCCGCATGAACGACACGAGGAACACCTACACCCTTCTCGGAGCCGACGGCCGTCCCTACCGGTCGCCACTCAAGGGCAAGTGGGGCGGCCACCGCGGCTCGAAGATCTACGGACGACTCGACTGCCCCGCCGCACTGCGCGCCATCGCCCGCGGCGGCTATGTGAAGCACCGGGTCTTCTTCAGCGACGAGGCCACGGCAGTCGCCGCCGGATTCCGCCCTTGCGGTGCCTGCTGCAGAACCCGCTATCAGCGCTGGAGGGCAGCCCGGGAGAACAACCGACCATGGACCCCCTGAGCAGCCCCCTGCTGAAGAGGCAGGCGAACTACGACGCAGACCTGACGGCCACGGCCACCGAGGTCGCGGCCCTCGCCCGACTGGCTCGCGCCCGCCGCGCCCACACCATCGTGATCGGCTCCGGCCGCACTGCGCACGCCCTTGCAACCTCGCACCTGATCGCATCGGCCTTCGACCGCGCAGGAGGCACCGTCCTCGCTGCGATCTCCTGGCCCGAAACCGGGGCCTCCTGGCTGCGCCACGCATCACGGTTCGCCGACGCAGACCCCGACCTCTGGGTCATGGCCGGCCCGGCGACCGGCTGGGCGCAGATGACCCGGCGGCTGCTGTGGTCGACCCCCTGGAGCCCCGAACGCACCCTCGCGACGGCCGCGATCGGAGATCCGCGCACGCTCGCACTCGTCGGCCTGACCCATCTGAACGGCCTGGCCGGCACGACCGACCACGGCACCAGCTGGCTCGTCGAGGACGACTCCCTCCAGCACCACATCAGCACGGAGAACAGATCATGACAGCGGGCGCCGTACCCGAAGAAGCGGCCGAGCCGGTCTGGACGGCCGTCGGCCGGCAGATCGCCCGCGACAGCCGCTTCAGTCAGCCGTACCGGGGCGTAGTGCCCGGCGTATGCGGGTGTCGGCGGTGCGGTCGTCGGCGATGTGGCTGTTGTGAGCTTGGGCGGGTTCTCGTGCGAGGGCCGGCCCGGCCTGCTGGGTGTCGAGCTGGGCGAGCACGCCGACGTGGAGTTCGTAGTCCGCGGGGTGGTCGCCGACTAGAGTCAGCAGAGTGTCGACGGCGACACCGGCGGCTCCGGCGGCGACCCGGGCCGCGAGCTTGCACCACCCGGGTGGTGGCGGCGTCGTCCATCGACCAGGCCGGGACGCCGGCCAGTCCCTCGAGGTCGTCGAGGACCGAGCACAGGAACGCCTCGATCGGATGTCCCGATCGAGAGATCTCAATGCGTCCGGTGTGCTCGGCGCTGGGACCGTTCCAGCACCGCCACCGACGGTCTTGACCGAGAATCCGGCTCAACCGCAGGGATCGGGGACAACCCGACGTACGCGGAAGCCTGTGGACGACTCGTGGTCATCTCCACCGAGCGGACCCGGAGCGCGCCGCCGCGCCGGCTACCCCAGCGCGAGGACCAGGCCCGCTGCGACCAGCCCTGCCGCCGTCACGCCGTGGACGCCGAAGGCGGTCGCGCGCCTCCCGCCGCGGGCGAGCACGATGACGGCGTCGGCGACCGGGGTGAGCGCGGCGGCGACCACCAGCCACCCCAGCACCGTGGTGCCCCCGGCCGCCCAGGCCACCAGCAGCACCACGCCGGAGGTGATGTCGCGGACGCCCTTGGTCGCGGCCAGGGCGCGCACGTCGTCCGGACGGACGCCGAAGTCGAGGGTCGCCCGCTGCGGGGCGAGGAGGAACCGGGTGCCGAGGACGATGATGGCGACACAGGCCAGGACGGTCAGGGAGAGGGCGGCGAGGTGCATGGGAGATCCTTCGACGACGTTAACTTGCGCTGTTATATAACGACGCTAGCATGGAGTCATGTCTCCCAGACCAGCACCGGACCTCGACGCCCGCCGCGAGCAGATCAGCCGCACCGCCCGAGCCCTGGCCGAGTCGGAGGGCTGGGCCGCAGTCACGATGCGTCGCCTCGCCGGCGAACTCGGCGTCACGCAGCCGGTCCTCTACTCGGCGTTCGCCAGCCGCCAGACACTCATCGACGCGGTGGCGCTGGACGGCTTCACCGAGCTGGCCTCGGCCCTCGAAGCGGTGCAGGCCGTGCCGCTGGCACGGATGCGGGCCTACCTCGACTTCGCCGCCGCCCACCCCCGGCTGTACGAGGCGATGTTCTCGCTGCCCTCGGAGCTCGCCTTCGCCGTCGACGACAACCCCGCACCGCTGCGGCGCGCGTTCACCGCCCTCCGCGACGTCGTCCCCGACGCCGACGGCACCCGGGCGGAGGTTGTCTGGTCGCTCCTGCACGGCCTGGTCACCCTGCAGGCCGCCGGACGCCTGACCCCCGGCCAGGCCGAGGCCCGACTCGCCCTGGCACACCGCATGGCTACGCAGCCGCCCCCGCGGGAGGACCTCTCGTGAGCAGCACCCTCGTCGGTCCGGACTCGGCCGAGTACGCCGCCGCGACCCGACCGAGCAACTCCGTCACCCCGCAGCAGCCCGCCCGGGTCGCCCCGGTGGCCGGACCCGACGACATCGCCCGCGCCCTCGAAGAGGTAGCCACCCTCGCAAGAACCTCAGGAGAGCTCCTGCAGATCGTGCCCCAGGCCACCGGCCACGGGGCCGGCGCGCCGGTCGGCGCCGGGGCGGTCCTGCTCGACACCTCGCGGCTCACCGACGTGGTGATCGACCCGTCCTCGCGCACCGCCACCGTCGGAGCCGGTGCGACCTGGTCGGCCGTGAACACCGCCGCCGAACGACACGGCCTGCTCGGGCTCGCCGGCTCGGCCCCCACCGTCTCGGTCTCCGGATACACCTTCGGAGGCGGTGTCGGGTGGCTGGTCCGGCGCGACGGGCTGGCCAGCGGGTCGCTGCGTGCCGTCCGCTACGTCGACGGCAGCGGCCGATCCCGCACCGCCACCGACGACGCCCCCGACACGGTCGACCGGGAGGCCCTGTGGGCCTTCCGCGGCGCAGGCGGGGTCGGGATCGCCCACACCCTGGAGCTCGACCTCGTGCCGGCGCCGGACCTGCACGCCGGCGCCCTGCTCTGGCACGTCGAGTCGCTCCCGGAGCTCCTCGCCGCGTGGGCGGCCACCGTCAGGGCCCTGCCGATCAGCGTCTCGTGCAGCATCTCGGTGCTCCACGTGCCGCCGCTCCCCCTGTTCCCGCCCGCGCTGCACGGCAGGGTCGCGGTCCACCTCGCGATCGCCGACCCCGACGGCCCCGACGCGGCCGCGCCCCTCCTCCGGGCGATGCGAGCCGCCGCCGAGCCCGTCTCCGACACCTGGGGCCCGAGCGACGCGGCCCGACTGGCCCGCATCCACCTCGACCCCCCGGTCGCGACCCCGGCCGTCGGTGACGCCCGCTGGCTGGTCGCCTCGACCCCCGACATCGCCGAGGCGCTGCTGTCCACCGCGGCGGGCGACGACTCCGCGCTCGTCCTGCTGGAGATCCGGCACGTCGCGGGCGCCCCGGCCCGCCGACCCGGGGCGGTCGTGACTCCGGCCGGGGACTTCGTCGGCCACGCCGTCGGGACGCTCGACCGCGCCTCCCGCGAAGAGATCGAGGCGGCATTCGCGCGGGCGCGGTCACTGTGGGCAGCCGCCGACGCGGGCTCGACCCCGGGCTCCTGGATCGACGGCGCGGCGGGCGTGCCCGACGCGCTCCCCGCGGACGCTCGCCGTCGGGCGTCCGAGATCGCGGACGCCGTCGACCCGAGCAGGCGGATCCGTCGGTCACGGCTGCTCGGCTGAGCCCCAGGTCCGGCCCAGGCCCGACGCGCGCGGTCGGCGGAGCAGAGGAACGACTCACCGCCGTCGCGGGCGAGGGCCCAGCCGACCCGGATCACCGCGGCCCGATGCTGCCGCTGCTCCTGGACGCCGCCGCGCGCAGCACCGAACGCGGCCCGGCCTGCGCCGCCTGGGCCGCAGACGTGTGGGTGCCGGCTTCCCAGCTGGCGGTCAAGCAGGGCCGACACCGCAGCCACCCGATCCGGCGACCCCATGGGGTGCTCGCCGCCGCGACCCCGCACCGGCCGTACGGACGGGACCCTGATCCTGCTCCAGAAGGCGCGTCCTCACCGGCCCGCCACCGCCCGCAACTTCGCCGCCCAGGCCGAGGAGAACACCCCCCGCCTCGCCCGCCACCCGCGCACAGCCGTCCCCGGGAGCTGACCGCGGCCACTGCGCCCGTACGGGATCGGGATCTACCGCCCACTCGGCGACGTCGACACCGCCCAGGCCCGCGCCCACAAGGTGCCGCCAGCGCCCGGCATTGTCCCGGGCGACGTCGGCGCCGACTTCCACCACCAGCTCCGGTCGGGTCGCGCGCGTTACGGCGTGCACAGCTGCACGTGCCCGCACGTGCACACGAGCCGGGACGTGCGGCGGGGGCGGTCCGGGGGCCGGGGCCGGCGGGTGCGGCGGAACGGGTTCCCGAGCGCCGCTGGCGGCTGGTGGGGGCGGTTCAAGGCGCGGACGCCCACACCCGCAGACACCCGCCCGCGTGAGGCGCTGCCCGGCCAGGGCCGGCCCCGGTGGGGCGGGCTGCGGAGGCGCCGGGGGCGGTCCGGGAGGGGTCCAACGCGTGCCGCGCGTGACGCGTGCCGCGCCCGCCCGCGTGAGGGCGCTGCCCGGCCGGGGTGGTCCGGGGCAGGCGGTCACCGCCGGGTGTCGCCCCGGTGCTGCCGGCGTCCGTACGGCGAGGGCGAGAGCGGCGATGACGAACGCGAGGGGCACGTTGACCCAGAAGACGGCGCGCCATCCCAGATGAGCCACGAGAACACCGCCCAGGAGCGGACCGGACCCTGCCGCCGCCGCACAGGTGGCCGCCACGCTCCAGGGAGGACAGCCAGCGGGCGCGCGAAGCCGCCCACGGCCCCCGACCACAGCTCGCCCCGGCGACGGCCCCGCCGCAGCCCACCCAGCAACCCGGCACCCACCACACGCCGGGCCGAACCACAGGAGGAGTCACGTGAGCACCCCGGAAGAACGCCCCAACCCCGACGACGCACTCGCCCGCGCTCGTGCCGCCCGCGAGCAGATGGCCGCTGCGCTCAACGAGGACCAGGAGCCCGACGAGCCTCTGGGTCGGCAGCCGATCCGGAAGCGGCCCCGGAAGCCGAAGTCGAAGGCGGCGAAGAAGGAGGAGCTGCGTAAGCAGCGGAAGCGACTCCGCGAAGCCGGGAAGCGCCGCCTCGCCGCCGCGCAGTCGCGCCGGCCCCGCTCCCGGCAGAACCGGATCGGCAACGCGGCCGCGCGCCGCGATGCCCGCGCCCTGTCCCGAGTGCGGCACTTCACCGCCTGGCTGTGGTGACGATGCCGGACACCCTCCACCCCACCGGGTGAAGCCCGCTGAGTGGAGCCCATCCGATGGACTCCATCGAGTGGAGTCGGGTGGAGCCCACCCGCTGGGCCTCTTCAGAGTGGACGCCACCGAGTGGACTCCCCTCTGATGCGCACCGCGATCTCCGCCACCGCGCCAGGTGCGCACCACCAGGCGATGGTCGGCACCCTCGCGCGCCCCGGCGCACCGCATCGGTGCGCGCACCGTCGACCGGCCCCCTTGACCAGGTGCAGCCTCACGCGCGTCGGCACCCCTTGACCAGGTAGCCGCCCGGCACGTTTCTCCTTGACACAACACGCTCCGGCCGCCGATCAGGCCGCGGTCGAGGGGGCTCGTGATAGAGGAGGCCCATGCGCACCTGGTGCGGCGCGGTGGTGCGCATGGTGCGGTGGACCTGCCCGGCGGTGGTGCGCACCACCGCCGATTTCGGCGCGCACTACGCGATGGTCAGGCGCACCGGGCGCGAGCCGTTCGGTGCGGGGTGCGCATCGAGGGTCTGCCCTACGCCGACGGCCTCCAACTGGCGCAGGACATCGGCGACGTTCTCGTGGTCCTCGGTGAGGAACTGCGCGGCGAAGTCGATGACCGCGCGGGCGATGCCCTCCGCCGCATCCGGCCCGGCCTGCGTCCAGATCCGCAGCGAGGTCACGAAGACACGCCCGAGGGCCTCCAGGGCGAAGAGGTCCTCGCACGGCTCGCCGGCGTCCGGGCCAGGCAGCGCGGTGACCGGGACGAGCGGGATCAGCGGCTTCGCGATCTCCCACAGCCCGTCCGCAACAATCCAACTCCATGTACCCCGCCCCATGACCGGCTCAACGAGCCCTCACCCCATGGGACATGGTCTTAGAAAGCACCGGTTGCCTTGCCTGCGAGGTAGGGCATCGGTGTATCGCGCAGCGGCCACTCGGTCTCGTCGACGACAGCGGCAAGCGGATGCACGCCTACGCCGGAGCACGGTCCGACGGGCACGCCCCGCGGGAGGCGCCACCGCCGAGACCGTGCCCCGGCCGTACCGCTACGCGGGTGCGTACGTCGACCCGGCGGCCCTGTACAAGATGGGAGCCCCCTACTACGACTCCGCCCTCGGCCGCTCCGCCCAGTCCCACCCGTCCGGCCAGGACCGCCGCTGCGGCGGCGGCCATGATGGTGCCCGCCTCCCGTACGCGTGCTGATCCCTTCTCCGGGGCGCATCCCCCGTGAGAGCTACAGCAGTTGTCCATCTGCGGGCGATTCGCTGACGGGGACGGGTTTCTAGCGTGGTTGTCAGGTCGCAACCTGCGCGACCGCTGACAGGGGAGGCCACATGAGTACGTCCACCGCACGGCACGCCGACGGCCCCGGCCCGGACACGGTTTTCCACGCCCCCGACGCCCCCGACGCCCGCGGCGGCCGTCTCGGCCGCATCGTCCGCTCTCCGCTCGGTTGGATGCTGACGGGCCTGGTCGGCGTCGGCCTGGTCTCGTCCCTGACCGCCACGGGTCCTGGTCCGGTGCCGGTGCTGGGCGCGGTGGCCGCGGTGGCCGTGTACTGGCTGGTCATGCGTCGTGTCGCGCGATGCTCGACTCCGGAGATCGCCCGGCGGGGAGCCGGCCGGGAAGCGCTGTACGGCGGCGCGATCGGTCTGGGTTTCGTCGTGGTGTCCGCCGTGCTGATCACGGTGTCGGGGGGCTACTCGTTCTCCTGGGCTGGCCATGGCGTCATGGCGGTCCTCTCATCTGCGGTCATGGTGCAGATCGCCGCCGCGGTCACCGAGGAGTTGCTGTTCCGCGGTCTCGCGCTGCAGGCGCTGGAGCGGCTGTGGGGCAGCCGGGCGGCCATCGTGATCACCGGGCTGTTCTTCGGCATCGCCCATCTGGGCGCTCCGGGCGCCAGCGCGTGGAGCGCGTTGGCCATCGCTTCCGAGGCGGGCGTGATGCTCGGCGCGGCGTTTTTGTGGCGGCGTAACATCTGGTTCGTCGCGGGGCTGCACTTCGCCTGGAACACCGCCGAGCAGCTGCTCGGCATCCCGGTCTCCGGGCACGCCTCCAAGGGCCTGTTCACCGTCGACGTGCACGGTTCCGCCGTGTTGACCGGCGGTGGCTTCGGCCTCGAGGCGGCGCTGGTGCCCGTCGTCATCGGTGTGCTGCTCGCCGTCCGCATGTTCGTCCTCGCCCGCCGCGGCGGCAGGTTGCTGCCCCGCCGATCCGCACGACGCATCCAGGCCGGCTGACCGGAGGAGACGGTAGTGATATCCCGCCAGGCGCCCTCCAGCAGCCGTGCGCTGCTGGGGGCGGCGTTCGAGCGGTGGCAGGAGCGGGACGGCTTCCTCAAGGACGGCGTCCTCGCCCTGCTGCTGGCCCTGTTGGCGTTCGTGCCGACCCTGTCCACCATCGGAGGGCAGATCGGGGATCTGCCCGAGCGGCCGGCGAATGCGCTGAGTATCGCGCTGATCCTGGCCCAGACCCTGCCGCTGGCGGCCCGCCGGCGATGGCCCGCGCTCTGTCTAGCTGTCGTCGCGGCCGCGTTCGCCGTATATCAGGCGCTGGGCTTCGCGACGACGGTGGCGAGTTGGGGGCTGTATCTGGCCCTGTACTCGGCCGGAGCTCACCAGGTTCGCTTCCGCCGGCATCTGGCGGGCGTGGTGAGCGCGGGCTACGGGGTACTGGCCCTCGTCCTGGACCACCTCGGCTCACCGCAGACCATCGCTGACTATCTCGCCTTCTATCTCACGGTGGCCGCGTTCTGGCTGGTGGGCAGCACCGTGCGCGCACGGCGGGCGGGGGAGGAGCAGCGGCGGCGGCTGACCGCCGAAGTGGCCGCGGCCGCAGAGCGGGCACGCATCGCCGGCGAGCTGCACGACGTGGTCACCCATCATGTGACGGCCATGGTGGTCCAGGCGGACGCGGCACAGTTCCTGCTCACCACCGCACCGGACAAAGCCGGCGAAGGACTTGCGGCCGTCAGCGACACCGGCCGCCGGGCGCTGACAGAGCTGCGCTACCTGCTCGGCGTGCTGGAAGCGACCAGCCAGTCAGCCTCCGCCGGCCCGGCGCGCGCGGACCGGGCACCCACCCTGGGCCGGCTCGCAGACCTGGTCGAACAGGCCCGCAGGTCGGGCCTGCCGGTCGAGTTCGATGAGCAGGGCGAGCGGCGGGCGCAGCGCCTGGACGTGGAGCTGGCCGCCTACCGGGTGGTGCAGGAGGCGCTCACCAACGCGATGAAACACGCCGCGGGGCAGCCGACACAGGTCCTCGTCCGGTACGGCGAGGAACGTATCGACATCAAGGTGACCACCGACGGGCCCACCGCCCTGCCGCCGGCCGCAGCCGCCGCGCACGAACCGGCCCCGGTCGGCGGGCGTGGACTTGCGGGCCTGCGTGCACGGGCGCGGACGGTCGATGGTGAACTGGAGGCCGGACCCCGGCCCGAAGGCGGGTTCGAGGTCCGCGCCACCATTCCCTCCAAGCCCGCATCGGAGTGACCCCGTGAGCGATGCGCCGCCACCGATCCGTGTGCTCGTCTGCGACGACCAGGCACTGGTGCGCACCGGCTACGTCACCATCTTCTCCGCCCAGCCCGACATGGAGGTCGTCGCAGAGGCCGAGAACGGGCACGAGGCGGTCCAGGCCGCCAGGCGCCTGCGTCCCGATGTGGTGGTGATGGACATCCGGATGCCCCTGCTCGACGGCATCCAGGCGACCCGGCAACTGGCCGGCCCCGACGCCGAGGCACCGCCGAAGGTGCTGGTCGTCACCACCTTCAACGTCGACGCCTACGTCTACGACGCCCTGCGTGCCGGGGCCAGCGGCTTCCTCCTCAAGGACGCGCCCCCGGCGGAGCTGGTGAACGGTATCCGGACGGTCGCCCGGGGCGAGTCCCTGCTGGCCCCCGCCGTCACCCGCCAGCTCATCGGCCACTTCGCCGAACACCTGCACCCGGCCGATGCATCCCGGCCGGCCAGACAGGACGTGGTACGGGCCCTGACCCCACGCGAGCTGCAAGTGCTCCGGCAGATCGCCGAGGGGCTGTCGAACGCGGAGATCGCCGCACAGCTCTTCATCACCCCCGAGACGGTCAAGACCTACGTGTCGAGGATCCTGGCCAAACTCGGCCTGCGCGACCGGGTCCAGGCCGTCGTCCTCGCCTACCGGATCGGCCTGGTGTCCGCCACAGGCTGACCCCACACGCTCGTCCGACTGGACCCCGAGGGGGTACGACGCACACCGACCGCCGGTCTTGTGCGACCGGCCTGCACGGCCGAGCCACCAAAGCCTCGCGCAGTTCCCGCACGAACGTTCCTCGGCATGAGCACGATCAATCACAGGCCTCTGGATCCCCACCGAACCCGGATCCGTTCCTCAGTTGCCGCTGCCGGGCAGCACCCAAACTTCGCACAGGCGCTGTGGGTGCGGATCGGGCCCGGGGGCGAACGCCGCACACAGCGGGCGGCGAGCAGCCAGTGGCAGACGATCAAGTGCAAGCGCTTCCTGCTGCTCCTGGACGGGCTTGCGGAACCGCCGCGACGAGTGGAGGAGTTGTGGGTGCGTCACCTGTAGCGGTACCTGATGCCGAGGCGGCAGATGCGCCGGGGAATGTCCGCCCGCGGAAATTGCAGGATCTGCTCCGGATCGTGTGCGTCCTGCCCGGTCAGGACCGGCTGGACGGTGCCGTGGCGGACTACGCCGGGCAGCCCGGCCACGGCGTGGACGTCCAGCTGACTGCTCGCCCCGGGGCGCCGCAGCTTCTCCAGGAGGCTCCCGGCAGAAACCTGCTGCGTGGTGACCAAGCGGAGCAGCGGCAGCGGCGCGTCCCCGAGGAT
This sequence comes from Streptomyces sp. NPDC006193, assembly GCF_040613915.1. Taxonomy (NCBI): domain Bacteria; kingdom Bacillati; phylum Actinomycetota; class Actinomycetes; order Kitasatosporales; family Streptomycetaceae; genus Streptomyces; species Streptomyces sp. NPDC006193. Next base: position 4,106 of record NZ_JBEXTB010000026.1, on the reverse strand, counting down.
CTCCAAGGCATCGCACCAGGAATTGACAGAACGCCACAGATCAGCACTGGTGGAGTCGATCTCTCCCTGACCGCCATGATGCTTGGACTGCACAAGCTCGACAGGAACTGACCCGTGCAGCAGGTCAATGTCGTCCAGCATCTCCATGCGCAGCGTGGCCTCTGCGTCCTTCAACCACCGCTGCGCCAGCTCCACCAACACCCACTCGCACTGGTAGAGGTAGCCCAGCGTCTGGCCACCCGCTGAGCGGGGCATCTCCTCTGTCACGAAGCGCGTCACTCTGGACACAGCCAGCAACTGGATGAGAACACACTCATAAGATCGCACATCGGTGCAAATCTCCGCTGACTCCGATTCCCGTACGCAACCCCTATGCCCACTCCACTCCCAATTCCCGTAGTGCGGCGCGCTGTTCTTGGTCTAGCCGGTCGCGTCTGGCGCGGGTGTTGGAGACCCAAACGCCGAGCCTGACGGCCACGGGCTCGGTCCCGCCGTCGACTGAGATCTCTTCGCTGTGGCTACGTGGGACGGGCCGCTGGGCGCCTTCCCGCTCGACCCACTGGGCAAGGGCCGTCAGGCCGCGCTGAAATGCCTGCTGGGCCTTGCTGGGGCCCTTCACCGTGCGCCTGGTCGCCGGGGCGGCAGAGGACTTCTCCAGCGGCTTGATGCCCAACGTGGACAATCGCTCCTGCTGCTCGGTCGACAGCTGCGCCCAGACGGCCGGCTGCTTCTGCTGCTGGAGCCACTTGCCCAGGTCGTCGCCGTCAAAGGTGACGCCGGGCGCGATGTCGGGGAGGCGGCCGTCGGCTTCCACCAGGTCGGTGAGGATGCGGTAGTGGCGTTGCCAGTTGAGCGGCCAGGGGCAGTTCCAGTCGGGGTCGATCGCGGCAAGCTGCGCCGCACGCACGGCGGCTCGCTCTGGGTTCTTGCCGAGGCCGTTCTTCGCCCCTTTGCGGCGGAGGTTGGCCATGTGCTGCCCGATCGGCACCTCCACCCCGTCGGCGGGGTCGGTCCACACAGCGTCCTGGCGCGGGGCGAGGTGTCCGGTGGCGCGCCGGTACGAGCGGAGCGCGGCGAGCTTCGCTTCCCAGGCCTCCTCGCCGGGCTCCCACACCATCCCGGCCTCCGGCAAGTCGAGCAGCTCCTTGCGGTGAGGATCGAGTTCACCGGCGCGCAGGGTCTTGCGCTGCTGGTGCACCCACCGCCCCAGCGGGAAGTCCTCGGTGACGCCGACCTCGACCTCGGTGTCGTACGGGACGGCGTACAAGCCCGTGATCCCGTTCTCCCGGCGCCAGCGCAGCAGCGCCTCATACCCCTCCAGCCACGCCAGCGACTCCGGCCGGTAGACCCGGGTGCGCAGGAACGCCGCGATGGTGGCGGCGTCGCGCGGGCTGGAGAAGTGCAGCAGCGCGGACTCGGCCGCGGCGTCAGCACCGTCCTGCTCCTGGCCCTCGCCGTCACCCTCGCCGCCGGCCCCGACGATCCGCCCTTCCTCGTCGCGCCGGACATGGACCTTGCGCTTGCCGCTCGTGAGGGCGCGGGAGGCGAGCTGCTCGACCAGACGCTCATCATGCGAGCGCAGGCCCTGGAGCACCGCTACAAGGGGGCGGAAGCTGGCGGAGGCGACCATGTCCTGCGGATCCTCGCCGGGCTGGAGGAAGACCGGCACGATGATCCGCGCGACCTTGGTGGAGCCGTCGCGGTTCAACCTGAGCGCCCGGCCGATGTTCTGCACGATCTCCACCTGCGAGCCGCGGGTGTCGGCGAAGCAGATCGCCTCCACACCCCGCTCGCCGGTGATGTCCACGCCCTCCCCGAGCACCCGCACCGAGGCGAGGAACGCCCGGTGCACGCGCCGGTTGTTGGCGTCGATGCCGTTGGCGAACTGCCGCAGGATTTCGCGCCGCTCGCTGACAAGGTGGTCGCCGCACAGCCATGCCGACCACATGCGGTCCGGGGGTACGTGGCGGCCGGCCTCCAGCTCGTAGAACTCTGCATCGATCGATGACGGGGGGATCTTGTCCGCGGCGGCCAGGTCGGCGTCGGAGACGTCGTTGACGTACAGCTCTGCAGCGGTCTCCGGCAGCTTCTCCGCGAACGCGGCGGCTTCCTCCACCTTCTGATGGAACGTCATAACCGTACGCAGGTTGTACGCCGCGGCGTGCTCCAGGAGCGCCGTCTGCAGGAGCGCCATGCGCCGGCCCCGCAGCGCCTCGTCCGACTCCCCGAGAACGGGGGAGGGGTCGCGGATCTCCAGCACGTCGATCTCGAATCCGGCGAGGATGCCCCGCTCGATCGCCTCGCTCAGCCCGAGCTCGGCGATCCAGGGGCCGTAGGTCTGGGAATCCTGGCCCATCGACGCCAGCACCAGCTCCTCGCCGTCCGCGCCCTTCTGGGGCCGGGGCGCCGCCAAGATGCGTGGGGTCGCGGTCAAGTAGAGCCGGAAGTCCGCCCGGATCCGCTGGTTGTCGTGGATCGCGGCCCACGGCCGACCAAGATCACCGGCGGTGCCGTGGGCCTCGTCCACGATCGCGAGGTCGAAGCCTGCCATCTGCTGCCCGTAGAGCCGCTCCCCGCCCGCCAGAGCGGCCTCCAGCGGCCCGCGAACCCTCCGCCGACCCGTCGGGTCCTCCGGGTCCTCGCGGTCCACCAACGAGGCGTACGTGGCGAACACGACCACCGGCCCGGACCCGGCCCACAGGGCGAGCTGGATAGGGTTGGTGGTGGTGCGCACGCCCAGCTCGTTGAGCACCGGGTCGTTCTCCAGCGAGCACACCGCCACCATCGGAGAGCGGTGGCCCACCAGGCGCCACGCCTCGGCGGTCTGCACGAGCAGGTCCAGGGTCGGCACCGTGACGAGGATCCGGCCGCCCGGGAAGCACTCCAGCGCGCACGCGGCCGCAGTGATCGTCTTGCCCGAACCGGTCGCTGACACGATCGTGCCCCGAGCACCCTCCGGGGGCACAGATGATCTTGCAGGGAAGCCCACCCATTTACGGAAAGCCGCCTTCTGGTCAACCTGGTGTTCCTTGAGCTGAATACCCGGCATTTCAAAATCCTCCCCTGACTCGTTTCCTGACCGCTTCGGAAAATCACCGGGACGGCATGAAGGGCGGGACTGGCACCGTACCGTCCTCGCCCATCACGACCCGCTCGGCGAGCTGCGCCAGGACCTGGGCGGGCATGAGCCCAGCCCGATCGACCGCCGCCCGGATCAGCCGGCTAGGCGCGGCAGACAGCCACAGCTCCGCCCGCAGCTCATCCGCCTCCTCCCGCCGCCGCGCCTCGAAGGCGGCCTTGGCCGCGAGAGCACTGTCACGCCGTTCTGTGCGCTCCTGAGTCCACGTGGAGCCTTGGGTGTCCCGCTCCAGCTCGTACGCGCCCCAACCGGCCTGAGCCATCAAGTCCCTGACGCGCTGCCACTCCACATGCTTTGCCTCCCAGATGGCAGCCAGCCGTTCCGGGTCCGTCTCTAACTCGGAGAAGGAACCGCCCCGCCTCAACTGCTCCGCCGTCTCACGCTTGCGGGCAGCAGCCTCCGCGACCTTCTCCGCAACGGCGGTCATATCGAGACCGTTTGCCTGTCGCCTAATCTGATCCCGCGCCACATCCTGAGCACTCCACATGCGGTTTCCCTTTTCCTGTCACCGAGCCCCGGCCCGGTCCGGGTGGTTGGGGGGTGTCTGGTGTTTCCGCCAACGGTACATACTGCATCAGTCTGATGCACGCGGTACACTGGAACCCACACGAACGAGCGCCCCCCACCCTCGTAGCCAGCCCGGCCCGCGTCAGCGGGCCCCAACGGTTCTGGAGGCGCAGCCGGAAGGACCGTCAGGCGGGGGAGCGCAGCGGACCCGCCCGGGAGTGCGGAGCACTCCCCAACTCCCGTACTGTAGGCCCCACTAAGCGCACCGTCACACCCCGAGTGGCCCGGCCGCGCATCGCGCGGCCCGCCGGGCGCGCAGCGGCCGGCCCCACCGGCCCCTGGAGCGCAGCGGAGGGGGGCGCCCGCGCATCGCGCGGGCGCGCGGGAGCGCAGCGACCGCCCCCGATCGGGAGAGCGGGGGGGGGGGGGAGAGGGTAGGGGGGGGGGTGGTTTTGTGGGG
>NZ_JBEXTB010000025.1:0-102218 GCF_040613915.1 Streptomyces sp. NPDC006193 | reverse complement strand
GACCACTCGCTCGGCTGTGCGGGGTCCGGCGCCGGTCGCGCGGTCAGACGCCGGCGAAGGCCTGCTCGATGATGTCGAGGCCCTCGTTGAGCAGGCGCACGGCCGGTTCGTCGGTGCTGACGGTCAGCGGCTCCCCGTGGTGGCGGATCGTCAGCGGGGGCCCGTCCAGCAGCGAGTACGTCGCCTTGTCGGCGCCGATGTCCACGCGCAGCCGGCGCCCGCGGAACTGGAGGTGGAAGGCGAGGCGGCGCAGCCGCTCGGGCAGGCGGGGCGCGAACCGCAGCCGGTCGCCGTCGCGGCGCATCCCCCCGAAGCCGGCCACCAGCGCCATCCAGGTGCCGGCGAGGGAGGCGATGTGCAGCCCGTCGCGGGTGTTGTGCTCCAGGTCCCGCAGGTCCATGAAGGCGGCCTCGGTGGTGTACGCGTAGGCGAGGTCCAGGTGTCCGGCCTGGGCGGCGATGACGGCCTGGCAGCAGGCGGACAGCGAGGAGTCGCGGACGGTCAGCGGCTCGTAGTAGGCGAAGTTGCGGGCGATCTGCTCCTCGTCGTGATCCTGCTCGAAGTAGTCGCCGCAGGTGTACATGGCGAGCACCAGGTCCGCCTGCTTGACGACCTGTTTGCGGTAGAGGTCGAAGTAGGGGAAGTGGAGCATCAGCGGGTACTGGTCGGGGCGGGTGCGTGCGAAGTCCCACCGCTGGTAGCGGGTGAACCCGGCGTGCTGCTCGTGGACGCCCAGCTCCTCGTTGTACGGGATGTGCATGGCGTCGGCCGCGTCCCGCCAGGCCGCGCTCTCCTCCTCGTCCACACCGAGCCGCCGCGCCTCGCGCGGGTGGCGTTCGACGGCGTCGGCCGCGGCGCGCAGGTTCTGCCGGGCCATCAGGTTGGTGTACGTGTTGTCGTCGACGACCGCGCTGTACTCGTCGGGGCCGGTGACGCCGTCGAGGTGGAACACGCCGTGCCGGTCGTGGTGGCCCAGCGACCGCCACAGCCGGGCCGTCTCCACCAGCAGTTCCACGCCGGTCTCCCGCTCGAAGGCGGTGTCGCCGGTCGCCTCGACGTACCGGACGACGGCGTCGGCTATGCCGGCGTTGACGTGGAAGGCGGCGGTGCCGGCCGGCCAGTACGCGGAGCCCTCCGGCCCGGCGATGGTCCGCCACGGGAACGCGGCGCCGGCGAGGCCGAGCTGGGCGGCGCGTTCGCGGGCCTCGTCCAGGGTGTTGTACCGCCAGCGCAGCGCCTCCGCCACGGCCTTGGGCGCGGTGTGGGTGAGCACGGGCAGCACGAACATCTCGGTGTCCCAGAAGGCGTGCCCGTCGTAGCCGGAGCCGGTCAGTCCCTTCGCCGGGATCGCGCGCTGTTCGGCGCGGGCCCCCGCCTGGAGGACGTGGAACAGCGCGAACCGGACGGCCTGCTGGATCTCCTCGTCGCCCTCCACCTCGACGTCGGCGCGGGCCCAGAAGTCGTCCAGGCAGTCCCGCTGGTCGGCGAGCAGGCCCGGCCAGCCGTCGTGCCCGGCGGCGGCGAGCGCGGCGTCGACCTGGTCGGCCATCGCGGGCAGCGACCGGGCGCCGGACCAGCCGTGGGCGACCAGCTTCTCCACCCGCAGCGTCTGCCCGGGCTCCAGGACGGAGGTGACGGTCAGCCGGGCGACGTCGATGCCGCTCTCGCTGTGGCAGGTGGTGTGTTCGGGGCCGGTGACGACGTGGTCGGCGGCCACGGCGACCCGGAGGCCGCTGTGCCGGGTGCGGTGCACCAGCCGCAGCCGGTTGCCGGAGGCGAAGCCGTCCTCCTGCTCCAGCGGCGACTTCAGGGCCTTCGCCGCGCGCGGGTCGCCGTCGGGCTGGGGCAGGCTCTCGTTGGCGACCAGCTCGGACTGGATGACGACGCGGCTGCGGCTGTCGACGGCCTCCACCTCGTACGCGACGGCGGCCACCGCCCGCTGGGTCAGCGACACCAGCCGGGTGGAGCGCACCCGGACCGTGGAACCGGCCGGGGAGGTCCACTCGCAGGTCCGCTCCAGCACCCCGCGGCGCAGGTCCAGGACGCGTTCGTGGGCGACGAGCCGGCCGTAGCGCAGGTCGAACGGCTCGTCGTCCACCAGCAGGCGCACGACCTTGCCGTTGGTGACGTTGATGGCCGTCTGCCCGGACTCCGGATAGCCGTACCCGGCCTCGGCGTACGGCAGGGGGTGCACCTCGTGGACGCCGTTGAGGTAGCTGCCGGGCAGGCCGTGCGGCTCCCCCTCGTCGAGGTTGCCGCGCCAGCCGACGTGCCCGTTGGACAGGGCGAACACCGACTCGCTCTGGGCGAGGACGTCGAGGTCGAGGGCGGTCTCCCGGACGGTCCACGGCTCGACGGCGTACGAGCGGTCGGTGATCACTGCTTGCCTCCCAGTTCCGCGAGGTCGCCGACGACGGTGTCGGCCCCGTGCGCGTACAGCGCGTCGGCCTGGCCCACCCGGTCCACGCCGACGACGTACCCGAAACCGCCCGCGCGGCCGGCGTCCATCCCGGCCAGGGCGTCCTCGAAGACGGCCGCCCGGGACGCTTCGACGCCGAGGTCGCGGGCGGCGGCGAGGAAGGTGTCGGGGTGGGGTTTGCCCGGCAGGTCCCGCTCGGCGGCGACCACGCCGTCGATGCGCACGTCGAAGAAGTGCTCGGCTCCGACGGAGCGCAGCACGTCCCGGCAGTTGGCGCTGGAGGAGACGATCGCGGTGCGCAGCCCCTGGGCGCGCACCGCCTCCAGATACCGCAGGGTGCCCTCGTAGGCCTCCACTCCGCCGGTGCGGATCTTCTCCAGCAGCAGCTCGTTCTTGCGGTTGCCGACGCCGTGGACGGTGCGGGCGTCGGGCGGGTCGTCGGGGGTCCCCTCGGGCAGGTGGATGCCGCGTGAGGCGAGGAAGGCGCGGACGCCGTCGGCGCGGGGGCGGCCGTCGACGTACTCGTCGTAGTCGGCGCCGGAGTCGAACGGCCGTCCCTGCTCGCCCTCGTAGTCGCGCAGGAGCGCGTCGAACGTCTCCTTCCAGGCCGCCGCGTGCACGACGGCCGTCTTGGTGACGACCCCGTCGAGGTCGAAGAGACAGGCCTGGATGGTGTCGGGCAGACCGAGCTGAGTCATACCCGAACCTGTTCCCCGTCGGGGGCGCTCCAGTGGGTGGCGCACACCACACGCTCGTCCGGCGGGCGATGACACACTGTTCTGCGTGCCTTCCGAGCCTTCCGTGCCTTCCGTGCCTTCCGAGCTTTCCGAGCTTTCCGTGCCTTCGACCTTCGACGACCTCCTCGTCCGCGCCCGTGCCCTGGCCCGGGAGGGCGGGCGTGCCCTGCTCGGCATCGCGGGCAGCCCGGGAGCGGGCAAGACGACGCTCGCCGAGCGCCTGGTGGACGCCCTGAACGGGGACGGGCCGCCCTGGGCGGTGCATGTGCCCATGGACGGATTCCATCTCGCCGACGCCGAGTTGGACCGGCTGGGCCGCCGGGACCGCAAGGGCGCCCCGGACACCTTCGACGCCGGCGGGTACGCGGCGCTGCTGCGTCGCCTGCGCGAGGAGCGCGACGAGGTGGTGTACGCGCCGGGCTTCGAGCGGGTGCTGGAGCAGCCGCTCGCGGGGGCGATCCCGGTGCCGCCGTCGGCCCGGCTGGTGGTGACCGAGGGCAACTACCTGCTGCTGCGGGAGGGTTCGTGGGCGCGGGTGCGGTGCTGCCTGGACGAGGTGTGGTTCTGCGAGGTCCCCGAGGACGAGCGGATCCGCCGGCTGGTCGCCCGGCACGAGCAGTTCGGCAAGGAGCGCACGGCGGCGGAGGCGTGGGTGCTGGGCACGGACCAGCGCAACGCCGACCTGGTCGCGGCGACGCGGGAGCGGGCGGACCTGGTGGTGCCGGCCTCCGCGCTGCCCCCGAAGCGCTGACGCCGCGCCGCCGGGGCCCGGTCCGGGGCGCCGCGTGCGCCGCCGCACGGGTCACCGCGCACGGCGGCCGGGCCGTCGAGGCCGGTGCCGGGTGCGTGCCGGGCGGGGCCGTGCCGGGCGCCGGGTCCGGGTCCGGGCTGCCCGGACCGCGCCGGCGGCCGTCGTGGGCGCAGGTGAACCGCGGACGGCCGCGGGCCGTACGAGTGTGCACGGCAGAGGGTCTGCCGGTACGGCGTGTGCGGCGGTGGCGCCCGCGGCGGCGGGTTCGGCAGGGCGGCCGGGGCCAGGGTCCGGCCCCGGCCGCACCCGCCGCGGGGCGGGTGCCGCAGCGGGGCGGATGATGGCGAGCGAACGGCACCTGGTCCTCACACCCGAGGCTCCCGTCCCGGGACCGGCACGGCCGGCGCCCGCCGGCCCGTGCGCCCGGCTGCGCCGGCACCGGCGCCGTCTGCTGCCGCTCCTGGTCGTGCTGCTGCTGGCGCAGATGGCCGCGGCGATGGTCACCACGGCCGTCCAGCAGACGCCCACCATCGACGAGCCGGTGTACGTCGCCACCGCCGCCGACTACCTGCGCGAACACCGGCTGCGCTACAACCCCGAGCATCCGCCGCTGGGGAAGCTGCTGATCGCCGCCGGGGTGGCGGTGGTGCACCCGCGCTACGACCCCGCGTACCCCGGCACCCAGGGGGACGTGGGCCGGCACCTGCTGTACGAGTCCGGCAACGACCCCTGGCGGGTGATGCTGTGGGCCAGACTGCCCGTGATCGCGCTGACCCTGCTGTGCGGGCTGGCCGTGTTCGCGTTCGCCCGTGAGGTGGCGGGCCCGGTGGGCGGGCTGGTGGCGCTCGCCCTGTACTCGTTCTCCCCCGATCTGGTCGCGCACGGTGCGCTGGCCACGCTGGACGTGCCGGCGGCCGGCTTCGTGCTGACGTCGGTCTGGCTGGTGTGGCGGGCCCGGCGGCGGCCGGTGCTGTGCCTGCCGCTCGCCGGGGCGGCGCTGGGGGCGGCCGTCGCGACGAAGATGAGCGCGCTGCCGGCGGTGCCGGTGCTGATGGCGCTGGGGGCGCTGTCCGCCCGTGCGGCCTTCCCCGGGCTCGGGGGCGGTCGGCGGCGCAGGTCGGCGCAGGCGCTCGCGGGCGCCGCGGTCGTGGCGGTGGCGGCCCTGGCGGTGGTGTGGGCGGCGTATCTGGCCGTCGATCCGCGTCTGCGGTTCGTGCCCGCCGAGCCGGTGCCGGTGGTGCACGGGCTGCGCGGGCGACTGGTGGACCTCCTGCCGGTGCCCGAGGCGTACCGGGCCGGGATGCGGCTCCAGTTCGGCCTGGAGGACTACCCCTGGCAGGGCTACCTGTTCGGACGCCTCTACACGGGCTCCCTCTGGTACTACCTGCCGGCCGCCCTGCTGGTGAAGACGCCGCTCGGGCTGCTCGCCCTGGGGGCGGCCGGCGCCGCGGCGCTCCTGGCGGTGCGGCGGCTGCGGCCCGCGGCGCCGTACCTGCTGGTGCCGCCGGCGGCGCTGCTGGCGGCGGCGATGGCGGGCTCGCGCGACTTCGGCACCCGGTACGCGCTGTTCGTGCCCGTGTTCCTCGCGGTGGCGGCGCCGTGCGCGCTCGCGCTGCGGCCGCGGTGGAGCGGGCCGGCGACCGGGGCGCTGGTGCTGTTCGCGGCGGTCAGTTCGCTGCGGACGTTCCCGTACTACCTGCCGTACGCGAACGAGGCGTTCGGCGGCCCCGCGCACACGCACCGGCTGCTGCACGACTCCAACGTGGACTGGGGGCAGGACCTGGGCCGGCTCGCGGACCGGCTCCGGGAGCGGTACCCGGGCGAGCGGGTGTGGCTGGTGTACAAGGGCAGCGGCGTGCCGTCGTACTACGGCATCCGCGCCGCCGATCCGCTGACGGCGCCCCCGGAGCGGGTGCACGGGCTGCTGGCGGTGTCGGACTCCGCGGCCGCCAAGGCGCGCGGGCGGCTCGCCGCGCTGATCGACGGCAGCCGGCCGGTCGGCGAGGTCGGTCATTCGATCAGTCTGTTCCGGCGCTGAGCCCGCCGCTCAACCCGCTGGTCACCGCGGCCGGTGAGCTATGTTGAGTGCTCGTGGCAGACAAAGGAGGCCGACCGGTGCCCTCGCCGCAGCAGGCCCGCGCACAGGCATCAGCGATCACGTCGGGCAGGACCGCGCCCGAGGGCGAGGCCGCCCCGACCTCCCGGCTGCGGGAACTCTTCGACGGCCCCCGTCTGTCGCCGGGCCAGCGGCGCATCGCCCAGTACCTGATCGAGCACATCACCGAGGCGGCGTTCCTGTCGATCACCGAGCTGGCGGACCGGGTCGGGGTCAGCCAGCCCTCCGTCACCCGCTTCGCCGCCGCGGTCGGCTTCAGCGGGTACCCCGCGCTGCGGGAGCGGCTGCAGTCGATCGCGCTGAGCAGCCTCGCGGGCGGCCCCGGCGAGGAGGACCGGGCCAACGAGCTGCAGGCGGCCGTCGACGCGGAGATCCAGAACCTGGAGAACCTGCGGCGCGACTTCGCCGACCCCGACCGGGTGATCCACGTCGGCCGCGAGCTGTCCCGCTCCACCCCGCTGACCGTGCTCGGCCTGCGCATCTCGGTCTCGCTCGCCGAGTACTTCGGCTACGCCGCCCGCCGTATCCACCCGGACGTCCGGCTGGTGACCCGGGGCGGCAGCGTGGCCTACGACGCGCTGCTGCAGTCCCGCGAGGCGGGCGGCACCTGGGTGCTGGCCTTCGCCATGCCCCGGCACTCCCAGGAGACGCTGCACGCCGTCCGGGTGGCGCGCGACGCCGGTCTGCAGGTCGCCCTGGTGACCGACCTGGCGCTCGGACCGCTGGCCGACGAGGCCGACGTCGTCTTCGCTACGGGCACCGGTTCCCGGCTGGTGTTCGACTCCTACGCCGCGCCCGGGGTGCTGGCCGCCGCGCTGCTGCAGGCCATGACCGACGCCGATCCGGAGCGCACCCAGGCCCGGCTGGAGAAGTACGAGCAGCTCTCGGACCAGCACCAGTTCTTCCTGAGGGATTGACCGGCCTCCCGGCGAGGTGCGTCACCGGCGGTGGATCCCTCCGCGCCCGTGGACCGGCCGTGAAGATCCTGCGGTGCCCCACCCCCGCAGACGGGGACGATCCACCCCAGAGGGTGCATGAATTTTTTCATACGTCTTGCAAACGAGTCGGCATATATAAATACTGCTCAGGGACCGCGCCCGGCCCCCTCCGGCACGGTCCGCACCGCGGACCCACCACTCGCACCCCGCCCCGAGAAAGCCGACGGACCGTCCATGCGCACGCAAGCCGCCACGCAGCGCCGGTCCCCGTCGCCCGGGGTCCCGCACGGACACCCCCCGCCGCCGTCCCGTACCCACGGCGGCGCACGGGGTGCTCCGGGGCCCGTCGCCTGCGCGGCGCGCCCGGGGCGGCCCCGGCCATCCCCTAGGCCGGGGCCGCCCCGAACCCGTCGACATCCCCACGACGCCGCACACCGGAAGCGATGATCATGCCTTTGACCAGCACGCGCATCAGCCCCGACTGGCCCTGTCAGGTCAAGACGCCGGGTTCGTACGACTGGGAGCGCTCAGCCGCCAAGTGGCTGCGCGAGCTGATCCCCGCGCGGTACGCCAGCTATCCGGCGCTCATCCGGCATCCCGTGCTCCTCGCCCGGCACGCGCAGATCCAGGTGCAGCAGGAGATCCGGGTCGCGCGGACCGCCCTGCAGACCGCGCGGGCCGAACTGCCGGTGCTCGGGCTGCCGGAGTCGGTGATCGAACACACCATCAAGATGTACGCGGCCGAGGTGCTGCAGCTCCAGCACATCGCCCGCAGCGTCCGTGTGGTGAGCGAGGCGCTGGCCGGCCGCAGCACGGGCCGCTGACCGCCCGGGGCGTCGCGGGGCGGTGTTCGGCGGCGGCGGCCAGGTGCTGCTCACCGCCGTCACCGCGCGCGGCGGGCTCGGCGGACGGTCGTCGCCGCCGCGCCCCCCGGACCGCATGCCGGCGGCGCGCGATGCGCTGACGGGCGCCGGGGTTCGCCTCGGACGGGATGCTGCCGCCCCGGGCTGATCCGGAACGAGGCCTGCTTCGAACGGATCCTCCCGGCCCCGGACACCGGGCCGGCCGCGGCGCGGGCGCGCCGGCCGCCCGCCTCCCCGCAGGACCGGGCGCTCCCCCCCCGCCCCGCCTCGCCGCAGGGCCGCACATCCGTGCCTGCCCGCCTCGCCGCGGGGCGAGCGTCCCCGCCCCCGCCCGCCTCGCCGGCTCGGCGGTCCTTCTCCGCACGTCACCGCCCCGGCGAGCGGCGCGCGCCCTCCGCCGCCGTCCCTCCGCGGCCCGGCCGGCCCGGGCCCGCCCCCGTCCCCTGCACAGCGCCCACGGGACCGCGCCGCCGCGTCGGCGGGCGGCCGGGGCGGGCAGCCGAACGGAACGTCTTCGTCCGCCCCGTCCGCCCGGCCACGGGCATCGAGGGGAGCCGGACCCGGCAGACGAGTGATCGAACGGGTCCCGGTGTGCCATGCTCGACGCGTGACGAGCGAGCCCGTGCCTCCCGTGGACCCCGGCACCGGCGCCGATCTCGCGGCGCTGGCGAAGGTCGTGGCCCGGCAGCGCGCCGAGATCGAACGGCTGCGCGACCTGGCCGCGACCACCGCCGTCCTGGAGCGGGCCAAGGGCGTGCTCATGGCCGTCGCCGGCTGCGCCCCGGACGCCGCGCACGAGGAACTGGTGCAGCGCGCCAAGCAGGGCAACCGCACCCTCCTGGAACAGTGCTGGCTCACCCTGGGCGCCCTCCCGCCCAGCGAGCACTCCCCCGCCACGGCGGCCCCGGGCGCCGCAGGCGGCCGGACGGCCCCGCCCGCCGGGGCCGCGGACCTCGCGGAGGTGCTGGGGCACGTCGGCCGGGAACTGGTCGGGGTCGGCTCACCGCAGGAGCTGGCCGCGACCCTGCTGGAGCACCTGGCGCCCGAGGCCGGCGCCGACGCGGTGCTGCTGTACGGGCGGCTGCCCGAGGGCGGCCTCATGCTGATCGGGCACGCCGGCATCGACGCCACCCTCGCCGCCCAGTGGCGTCAGGTGCCACCGGTCAGCGGCGTGGCCGCACTGGACGTCCTCCGGTCGGGCGAACCCTGCTGGCTGGAGGACCTCGCCGCCGACCGCACCCGGCGCCTGCTGATCGGCGACCCCCCGGAGCGCTGGCTCACCCGGGCCTGGCTGCCGCTGCCCGCCGGGGAGGCCGCGAGCGTCGCCCTCGGCGTGCTGCGCGGGCGCGGCGAGCCGTTCACGCCCCGCGAGCGGGAGCTGCTGCGCGCGGTGGCCCGGCTCTGCGCGGGCCGGCTGCGGGCCTTCGACGGCCCGCAGGAGCGTGCGGCCGACGGCGTCTGCCGGACCGTGCAGACGGTGCTCGACGCGCTGCCGGGCGCGGTGATCCTGCTGACCCCGCTGCGGGGCGCCTCCGGCGAGGTGGTGGACTACCGCATCGACGCCGCCACCCCGGAAGCCGTGGACGTGTTCGGCCGCACCGGCCGGGGCATGGTCGGCAAGCACGTGCTGGAGAGCTACCCGTCGGTCGCCGGGGAGCCGCTGTGGCAGGGCTACCTGCAGGCGCTGGAGACCGGCCTGCCGTTCGAGGGCGAGCCGTTCGCCTACCAGGACGTGGTCGGCGAGGTGCCGACGACCGCGACCTACTCGGTGCGGGCGGCCCGGCTGGGCGAGGGCCTGCTGGTGAGCTGGCTGCGCCACGACGGGGCGGACCGGCAGGAGCAGCGCCTGTCCGACGTGCAGCGGCTCGGCAACCTCGGCTGGGCCAACTGGAACCTGATCACCCAGGAGATCTCCTGGGCCGCGCAGACGTACGCCGTGCTGGGCCTCGGCCCCGGGCAGGGGCCGGTCCGGCTGGAGGGGCTGCCCGACCTGGCGCTGCCGGAGGACGCGGGGCCGCTGGCCCGGGCGATCACCGGGCTGGTCCGCCACGCCCGCCCGTTCGATGTGCCGTTCCGCGTCGAGACGCCCACGGGCGTCCGGCACCTGCGGATGGTCGCGGAGGCCGTCACGGCGGCCGACGGCACCGCGGTCGAGGTGCACGGCTTCGTGCAGGACCTCACCGCGCAGCGCAGCGCGGAGCTGGCGCTGGTGGAGAGCGAGCGGGCGATGCTGCTGCAGCGGGGCATCCTGCAGGCCGAGCGGGCCCTGGCGGCCCGGCTGCAGCACGCCCTGCTGCCGCTGCCCAGCAAACCGGTGCAGCTGGCCGGGCTGCGCGTCGAGGTCGCCTACCTGCCCGCACAGGCCGGCATCCACGTCGGCGGCGACTGGTTCAGCGCCATCGAACTGCCGGACTCCGACGCGCTGTTCGTGGTCGGTGACGTCGCGGGCCACGGCATCGGCGCCGTGGCCACCATGGCCCAGCTCAGGTTCACCGCGAAGGGCATGGTCAGCACCGGATCCTCGCTGACCGGGGCGCTGGCGCGGCTGAACCGGCTGCTGCTGCACTCCCGCGACGGTCAGACCACCGCCACCATGGTCCTGGCCCGCTACGACCCGCACCGGCACGTGCTGGCCTGGGCGCAGGCCGGGCACCCGCCGCCGCTGCTGGTCCGCCGGGGCGAGGTGCGCTACCTCGACCGGCCCGGCGGCATGCTCCTCGGCGCGACCGCCACCCCCGTCTACGAGTCGGCGGAGCTGCGCCTGGAGCCCGGTGACCGGCTGCTCCTCTACACCGACGGCCTGGTGGAGCGCACCGGCGAGGGCATCGACGCGGGGTTCGACCGGCTGGCCGAGGCGGTGCGCGCCCACGGCGGCGGCGGGTCCGGCAGCCTGGACGCCCTGCTCGCCACGATGCTGGCGGACGAACGCCGGGACGACGTGTGCGTGCTGGACATCCGGATGCCGGTGGAGGACGTGCACGACGCGGCGGGCGCCGCGGACGCCTGACGGGCCGGCAGCGGCCGGGGGCGCTGCCGTCACGCCGGGTGGCCGGCCTCGATGGTGAGGGCGTCGGAGAGCCGCAGCAGCGGACCCTCGCGTCCCCCGCCCCACTGGACCGGGTCGAGCACGAAGCCGACGTGGTCGCCGCCGTCGGTGCGGTGGAGGACGGAGCCGACGAACCAGGCCGCCGCGTCCTGCAGCACGGCGGCGCCGCCGTGCGCCTCCGCCCAGTCGACCAGCGCGAACTTGTCGACCTCGTCGCCGGTCCGGCCGCCGAACAGCTCCGCGAGGTCCCGCTGCTCGCGGGTGAGCAGGTGCACGGCGAGGCACTGCGCCGCCCGGGCGACCCGGTAGGTGCGATTGGCCTTGGACAGCCAGACGGCGAACCGGGCCGGCCGGAGGGAGCACTGGGAGGCGAAGCCGACCAGGCAGCCGGACCGCTCGCCGTCCGCGGCCGCCGTGACGACGCACATGTCGGGGTTGAGGCGGTCGAAGAAGCCGTCCGGTCCGGCCTGCCCGCCCGACTGGGGCGTGCCGTCCGTCCGGTGGATGTCGCTGACCTCCGCCATGCTGTTCCGCTCCCGTCTTCCGCGGTCCGGTCGGTGCCGGCCTGCGCCGCCCGCGCCGGGCGCGGCGGGGGCCGTCATCCTCCCCCTGCCCGGTGTGCCGCTCATGAAGCGTCGCCGGCGCCGGTCCGCGACTGCGGCGCCCGGCGCGTGCCGCCGCCGTGGCCGCCGCTCCCGTCCCCGCTGACGCCGTGTCGGATCCGGAAACGGGCCACGGCCCCGGTCGGCGCCGCGTCGTGCGGTCGTGACGGCCGGTGGGGACCCGGCCCGCGTGGGCGGCTACAGCGACAGGAAACGGCTCAGGGACGCCGTGAACGCGGCGACGAAGGCGTCCCGGCCCTCCTCCGGCAGCGCGTCCAGGGACAGGTAGGGGTTGAGGTCCTCCAGCTCGACCAGCAGCAGCCCGCCGTCGGGGGTGCGGCAGGCGTCGACGCGCTGGATGCCGTACCCGAGGTCGTTCCAGTCGATGAAGCGCCGGGCGAACTCCAGGTCGGCGGCGGTGGCCGGGTAGGGCTTCAGCTCCCAGCGCCGCCTGGGGTCGGGGGCGTACAGGGCGTGGCTGAAGTCGTCGTCCACGAAGTAGAAGGACACCTCGTAGGAGAAGTCGACGCAGGGCTGGATCAGGACGTCGCCGACGGCGAGCGCGGCGACCCGGCTCTCGGGAACGATCCGCAGGCCGAGGGAGTCCGCGCCGAACCGGGGCTTCACGACGTACCGCCGGACGGGCGGCAGCCGGTGCAGGTCCTCGGCGCTGCCCACGGTCGGGATGACCGGGAAACCGGCGGCGGACAGGTCGAGCAGGTACTGCTTGCCGGCCATGTCCGCCTTGCCGGTGAGCGGGTTGTAGACCCGGGTCCCGCGGGCGAGGGCCCGGGCGCGGAAGGCGTCGTACTCCCGCTGGTAGCCGAGGACGGGCCCGCTGTTGCGGACCACGACCGCGTCGTGATGGTCCATCAGCGCCGCCGCGTCCAGCGGATGGCACAGGGCCAGGTCGAAGTGGGCGCGCAGCCGGGAGGCGAGGAGGATGTCCTCGTCGCAGTAGCGGCGCCCGCGTGCCTGGTACGCCAGGTCGGTGACGTAGAGCAGGCGGGGGCGGGCGGCGGACATGGGAGGTCTCCTCGGGGCGGTGCGGGCGCCGTGCCGACGGCGGTGCAGAAAGGTTACGCCGCAGGGTGGAGGCGTCTTCGGTCGCCCCCGTCGGCCGCCCGCGGGCCGTGCGTGCGCCCGCGGCACGGATGCCGGTGCCCGCGCCGCCCGGCGGCGGAGGGTACGGACGTCGAAGCCGGGCCGGAACGCCCCCGCAGCGCTCCGCGCCGGCTCACACCCCGCCGAACAGCGCGCTCAGCCCCCGCTCGACCACACCCGTGACGTCCTCCTGCCCGTTCGCCACCACCGCGTAGGTGCGCACCAGGAAGCGCCGCAGCGCCGAGGCCTGGAACTGCAGCAGCGCCATGCCGTGCGGGGAGTGGAACTCCAGCACCGTGCGGGTGCGGCCGTACGGCCATATGCGCACGTCCCCGCAGCCGGCCGGGGTGCGCAGCCCCTGGTCGAGCAGGGAGCGGGCGAAGGTCCAGGTGACCTCCTCGCCGTGCAGGGCCGCCTCGGCCGGGAAGTCCACGAACACGGCGAGGGGATCGGCGGCGAGATAACGGAGCGTGGCGCGGACCTCGACCTCGCGGTCCGCGGCGGCGACCAGCCGTGCCTGAGCGATCTGTTCGACGATGGTGTCCATGCCCTTAAGGAGTCCGGGCGGGGCCCTCGCATGCCGCCAAATCCGGTCAGACTTCGGCAGGTACCGGCCCCTCCGCGCACCGGGCGGACGGCAGGGCGTACACAGGGGCGTCGAACTGGTGGATGAGCGCCGTGAGCAGCGGCCGCACGCACTCCGAAGCGCGTACACCACCTACGACTCGGCCGCGGCCGCGTCTACGTCGTCCGTACGCGCGGATCGCTCCGGGAAGACTCTGGCATATGCCGGAAGCACCACCGTATCGTGTGGTGCCAAATCCCTTACAGCGAGTCGCCGGCTGTGCGACAGTCGTGACGGTCCCCCCGGTCGTCCTCGCCGTACCGTCCCCCCTCCGGAGTGCGTCATGCCGTCCCCAGTCTCCGCGGACCGATCAGCCGCCCAGCCGCCAGGGCGCGGCTCGGTCGAGTCGCTGATAAGGCAGGCGCGGCGGCTGAAGGGCGGCGTGGACGCCGTACGGCGGGACACCCGCAGCGACGGCGCGGGCCCCGAGGAGCGCTGGCAGCGTGCCCTCTGCGACCTCGCCCTGCACCAGCTGGACGACCTCGACGCTCATCTGGCCCAGCTGCGGGACGGCCCGGCCCCCGCGGCGGCGGACACCGCCGAGACGCCGGCCGTCCGGACCGCCCCGCCCGCCGCCCCGCGCGGTGCGCTGCCCGGCCGCGTCGGCAGCGCCGAGTGGAACCTGCTGACGGACGAGGCCGCCTGGTCCGGGGAGCTGTACCGGATCCTCGGTCTCGACCCCGGCCGCCCCGCCCTCACCCTGGACGAACTGCCCACGCTGGTCGCGGAGGAGGACCGGCCGAAGCTGACCGCGATGGTGACGGGCTGCCTCGTCGACGGCAAGCCGATCGACGGCGAGTTCCGCGTCGTACGGCCCGACGGGTCCGTGCGGACCGTGCACATGATGGGCGAGCCCGTGCTCGGCGCCGACGGCGGCACCGCCTCCATGTGGGCCGTGCTGCGGGACGTCAGCGAACTGCGCCACAGCCGGCAGACGGTGAGCGAGACCCGTGACTCGCTGCACCGCCACCGCCGGCAGGAGCAGACCGAGCACCGGATCGCGGCCGAGCTGCAGGACGCCGTGGTGCCGCCCTGGCGCGGCTGCCGGCGGTTCCCGCACCAGGGCCCGGGGACCCTCGACCTCGCCGCCCACCGCCTGCCGGCCGCCGGCGCCACGCCGTTCGGCGGAGACTGGTACGACGCGTTACCCCTGCCCGACGGCGGGATCCTGCTCGGCGTCGGCGACCTCACCGGAGACAGCGCGGCTGTCGCCTCGGGCATGGCGATGCTGCTCGGCGCCGTCCGCGGCATGGCGATGGCCGGCGTCGAACCCGGTCGACTGCTCACGATGCTCAACCAGTTGCTCGACGCCACCGTGCAACCCGCCCTCGGCGCCACCGTCTGCTGCCGCTACCGCCCCGAGACCCGCACCCTGGTCTGGGCACAGGCAGGACACCCCGCCCCGGTGCTGTACCGCGACGGGACGGGGCGCGTGCTGGACCCACCGGACGGCGTCCTCCTCGGCGCCGCCTCGGGCGCGGCGTACGGGCAGGCCACCGTCACCCTGGAGCCGGGCGACCTGCTGCTCCTGCACACCGACGGGCTGACGGCGGACTGCGGCAGGGCCCCGGCGGCGGAACGGCTGCTCGCCCTCGCGCCACGGCTCGGCGCGGCGCGCACCGCGCAGGAGTGCGTGCGCACGGTCGTCGAGGAGTTCGGCGGGACCGGACGCGAGGACGACGCGTGCGTGCTCGTCGCCAGGGTCACCGCGTGAGCGGGACACCGCATGAGCCGACCCGCCGGGCCGGGCCGTGCGCGGACGCCCTGACGGGACGACCACCCCCCGAGCGGTCGCGCCCGAGCGCTCAGGTCTGCGCGAGCTGGCCGTCCCCCTTGCCCCGCGGCTTGGGCAGGGCCAGTCTGATCTCCTCCCGCAGTTCGTGGATCTTCGGGTAGCCCGCGTACTGCGCGGTCAGCCGGTACATCTGCCGCAGCCGGTCCCAGGTGCGGCGGGAGGAGTTCGAACCCATCGACATCAGGGCCAGCCGAGCGTAGCGGTCGGCCTGTTCGGGATCGTCGGCGATGAAACAGGCCGACGCCATGGACAGATGGTCGAAGATCTTCGACCGTTCACGGCCGTCCACGCGCAGGGCCAGGGCCTTCTCCGCGTAGTACTGGGCGTGCACGGCCGCGCCCGGGTCGAACTCCGCGAGGGTCCGGTAGGCGAGGGCCTGCATGCCGTACAGGTCCTCGTCCTTGAAGGTCTGCATCCAGTCCGGCGTCTCGGCGTCCTGCCGGTCCCCGGCGAAGAGGTCCTCCGCCTGGCCGAGGGTGCGCCGCATCGCCTGGCCCTTGCCCATCGACGCCTGCGCCCAGGCCTCGATGGTGTGGAACATCGCCTTCGTGCGCGGCTGCAGGCGGTCGCCTGCGCCGGACTGGGCGAGTCTCATCAGGTCCAGGGCGTCGTCGGGCCGGCCCAGGTGCACCATCTGCCGGGCCGCCCGGGACAGCGCCTCACCGGCGCGCGGCCGGTCACCGCCCTCCCGGGCCGCGTGGGCCGCGATGACGAAGTACTTCTGCGCCGTGGGTTCCAGGCCGACGTCGTGCGACATCCAGCCCGCGAGGACCGCGAGGTTGGCGGCGACGCCCCACAGGCGCCGCTGCAGATGGGGGGGATGGCGGTAGGCGAGCATGCCGCCCACTTCGTTGAGCTGTCCCACGACCGCCTTGCGCTGCAGCCCGCCGCCGCGGGCCGCGTCCCAGGCGCGGAACACCTCGACCGAGCGCTCCAGCTCCTCGATCTCCTGCGACCCGATGGGGGCGGCCTCGTAGCGGTCGAACCCCGCGGGGTCGGCGTGCAGGGGGTCGTGGAGGAGGGGGGCGTCGGCCTTCAGGGCCGGGTCGGTGTGCAGCCAGTCGTGCATGGCGGTGCTCAGTGTGGATCCCGCGGCGAGCGCGGCACCCGCGCCCACCAAGCCGCGTCGGTTGAGCATGAGGTCCATTCCCGTGAATTCGGTGAGGACCGCGGCGGTCCGTTCGGGCGCCCACGGCACTCCGTCGGGGTGTTCCTCGATCCCGACGCCCGGCCGTCTCCCTGCACGCCCGTGCCGCACCAGACCGAGGTCCTCGATGGTCACGACACGGCCGAGACGCTCGGTGAACAGGGCCGCCAGCACCCGCGGCACCGGATCGCGCGGGATCTCTCCCATGTCGATCCACCGCCGCACCCGTGAGGTGTCGGTCGCCAGCTGGGGGTGGCCCATGGCCGCCGCCTGCCGGTTGACCAGTCTCGCGAGTTCGCCCTTCGACCAGCCGGCCAGGCCGAACAGGTCCGCGAGGCGGGTGTTGGGTTGTCCGCTCACATCAAGCCCCCAGGTTCTCGGCTGAGTTGACACTAGCCGGGCGGAGGTTGCCGGGCGACTATTCGCCACGCTTCGCCAGGGTTCGCCAGATGGTGTGCCAGTGGTCATCGGGTGTCAGGTAGGAACGCGCCACCCCGACCTGGTCGCCGCCCTCATACGACGGCTCCCCAGCGGCATATGACGGGCACATTCCCCAGGGTGTGCCCGGGCGGACGGGCCGGGTGGGCGCACGCTCCCGGACCACGCTCACCGGGCACCACCCGGAGCATGGCCGCGGAGCACGGACGTACAGGCAGGCACCGCAGGCACACGAAGGGATCTGTTCTTCCCATGTACGCAGCATCGTCCTCCGTGTCCGCCCCGCCCCGGCCGCTGCGCTCCCGCCCGGCGGGCGGCGGGCCGTACCTCGACCCGGCGGCGCGTCCGGGCGGTCCCGTGCTGGGCGCGGCCCGGCCCCGGCGCGTACCGGGGGCGCCCGGGACGCCGCCGCTCAGCGGGCGACTGGACCTGTCCGGTCCGCAGGGCGCCCAGCTGCGCACCGCGATCGCCTCGGTGCACCGGATCTGCCCGGAGTTCGCGCCGGTGCAGATCCTGCGGCGCAGCGGACGGTCCGTCCTGCTCGTGGGGACGACGGGACGCAGCACGGCGGTCGCCAAGTGCCTGCTGGACCACTCCGCCACGTGGGCGGAGCGCAGCCGTCAGGAAATAGCCGCATACCGCTCGTTCGTCCGGCACCGGCCGCCGGTCCGGGTGCCGAGGCTCATCGCGGCGGACCCGGACAACTGCACCCTGGTGATCGAGCGGATGCCGGGCCGGACGGCGGCGTTACAGCGGCATCCCGGGGAGGCTCCGCCCCGCGCGGACGTCCGGGCCGCGCTCGGGGCGATCTGCCGGGTGAACGCCTGGCGGCCCCCGGCCGGCATCTTCGACGTGCCGCTGGACTACGCGGCCCAGATCTCCCGGTACCACGAGCTGGGCCTGCTCACCGACCGTGACCTCGGCGACCTGCAGAAGCTGCTGCACGGGATCGCACAGGAGGTCGGCCGGCACGGCATGCTCCAGTTCTGCCACGGCGACGCCCTGCTGTCGAACATCCTGCTCTCACCGGCCGGCCCGGTGCTGGTGGACTGGGAGCACGCGGGCTGGTATCTGCCGGGGTACGACCTGGCGACCTTGTGGCTGATCCTCGGTCAGGCGCCGACGGCCCGGCGGCAGATCAGCCAGATCGCCCAGTCGGCGGGTCCGGCCTCCCGGGACGCCTTCCTGGTGAATCTGATGCTGCTGCTCACCCGGGAGATCCGCAGGTGCGAGTCGGCCGTGCAGCGTTCGATGCACGACACGGCGCCGGCGGCACACGGCGCAGCCCACCCGGGTGCTGTGCCGTCCGGTGAGGAACAGCGGCTGCTGCTCAGGCGGCTGCACGACGACTGCCACATGGCCCGCCGTGCCGTCCGGGCGGCGGTCGGCACGCGCTGACCGGGGGGGGCGAGGGTTCCGCGGTGCGCCCGAGCGGCGGCGCACCGCGGACCTTCGTATGCCGCCCGCGCGCCGTCCGCCGGTGCGTGCCCGGCATGCACCGTCGTATGCGCCCGCGCCGTCCACCGGTGTACGCCACTGACGCCCCGCAGGCCCGCGCCCCGCCGCCGCGAAACTCGCCGAAACCCTCCATGACATGGGAAATCTCCACACTGACGGCATCATTGACGGATCGTCGGCAGACCGGTACCACTGACCCAGCCCGGTGCCGCACGCCCCGCCACGCCCCGCCACGCCCCGCCCGTCACAGGAGGCCGCCATGCGAGGACCCGCCACCGACCCCACGTCCGCACCCGGCCACAGACGCCTGCGGCGCACCGCCGTCCCGCTCGTCTCCGCGGCCCTGCTGCTGTCCGCGCCGGGCGCGGCGCCCGCCCACAGCGCCCCGGCCTCGTCCGCGCACCGGCTGCAGCACGCGTTCGCCGCCGCGGCGGCCGAGCACCACGTGCCGCAGAGCGTCCTGCTGGCCGTCTCCTACCTCCAGTCCCGCTGGGACGCGCACGGCGGCGCGCCGAGCGTGACCGGCGGCTACGGCCCGATGCACCTCACCGACGCCCGGACCGCGATCGCCGCCGCGGAGCACTTCGCCGAGGGGACGGAGGATCCACGCGGCGACACCGCCCGGCCGGCGCTGCGTCCCCGCGCCGTGGCGCCGGCCGGGTCGGCGGTGCCGGCCCGGCTGAGAACGCTGCCGAAGGCGGCGGCGCTGACCGGCATCCCGGCCGGGGAACTGCGCACCGACCCGGCGGCGAACATCGCCGGCGGCGCCGCCCTGCTCGCGGCAGCGCAGAAGGACCTGGGCGAGCCGGCGAGCACCGACCCCGCCGACTGGTACGGCGCGGTGGCCCGCTTCTCCGGCGCCGACGACACCGCGACCGCCGCGGCCTACGCCGACGACGTGTACGAGGTGCTGCGCACGGGCGCGGAACGCACCACGGACGACGGCCAGCTGGTCGCCCTGGCCGCCCGGCCGGGGCTGACCCCGGACACCGCCCCGTTGCGGCGGGCCGGTCTGCGCACGCTGCCCGCGGACGGCACCGAGTGCCCCCGGTCGGTTTCCTGCACCTCGGTACCGGCGCCGTACGAGGAGTTCGGCGACGACTACGGCAACCACGACCTCGGCGACCGTCCCGCCTCCCAGAAGATCGAGTACATCGTCGTCCATGACACGGAGGGAGCCTGGGACGGCGTGATGAACCTGATCCAGGACCCGGCCTATGTGTCCTGGAACTACACGATCCGCTCCACCGACGGTCTCATCGCCCAGCACGTCAAGGCGAAGGACGTCGCCTGGCACGCGGGCAACTGGTACCTCAACGCCAAGTCGATCGGCATCGAGCACGAGGGGTTCCTCGCCAGCCCCGACGCCTGGTACACGGAGGCGATGTACCGGTCCTCGGCCCGGCTGGTGCGGTACCTGGCCAGGATCCACGGCATCCCGCTGGACCGGCAGCACGTCCTGGGCCACGACAACGTGCCCGGGCCCACCGCCGCCGCCGTACCCGGCATGCACACGGACCCCGGCCCGTACTGGGACTGGCGGCACTACTTCCAGCTCCTGGGCCACCCCTTCACCCGCACGGCGGGCCGGCACTCCGGCGTGGTGACGATCCTGCCGGACTACGCCTCCCACCGGCCCGTGTACACCGGCTGCACCGCCCAGGGCGAGCCCTGCGCCGACCACGGCTCCAGCGAGGTGCGGCTGTACACGGACCACGACGAGAACGCCCCGCTGGTGAGGGACATCGGTCTGCGGACGGAGCCGACGACCGGCGTGAACGACCTGTCCTCACGGGTCTCCACCGGCCAGCAGTACGCGGTCGCCGGCCGCTGGGGCGACTGGACGGCCGTCTGGTACCTGGGGCAGAAGGCCTGGTTCCGCAACCCGCGCGGCAACCCGACGGCGGTCCCCGCGAAGGGCCTGGTGGTCGCGCCGAGAGCCGGTCTGGCGAGCGTCCCGGTGTACGGCAGGGCCTACCCGGAGAAGGAGGCCTATCCGGCCGGCGTCCCCACCCAGTCGGTGGTGCCGCTGCCCTACACCATCCCGGCCGGGCAGGAGTACGTGGTCGGTGACGAGGTCCCGGGCGAGTACTACTACGCCGTCACCTTCACCACCGACTCGCACCGGGTCGTGCGGGGCGCCGACCTGTACTACGAGATCCAGTACGGCCACCGGGTCGGGTTCGTCCGGGCGGCGGACGTGACGCTCCGCAACTCCGCCGGCTGACGGCGGCCCGCGGTCTCAGCCCTGCTGGAAAAGCTCCGCCGGGAGCGGCTTCAGCAGGGCGTACAGGTCGTCGGTGATGGGGCGGTCCCAGGCCGCGATGGTCACGAGGACGCCGTCGCTGCGGTCGAACTGCACGCAGGAGATCCGGCTCTCGGAGAGCTTCAGGCGCCGCACGATGAGGAGGTTGTCGCCCTGGAGGACCGGAGTGTCCTCGGTCTCCAGGACGGTGACCTCCTCGTCGTTCTCCAGTGCCAGCAGCAACTGGCCCACCTCGAAGGGGATCTCGCCCTCGGCCACGTCGCGCGCCGGGGAGCCCTCCGGCAGATTGCCGATGATCATGGCGGGGCCGCGTCCGCCGAAGAGGTCGTAGCGCAGGAAGACACCCTGGCAGGTGCCGTCGGGGGCGGGCAGCAGGCCCGCGCCGAGGTTGCCCGGCCAGTCGCCCGGGTCCATGGCCAGCACGTCGAAGTCGGGTCCGGCAGGAGTGGCGCTGCGGCGGCGGAGGAACGACATGCGGCCATGGTACGTGCCCGCGCCGCGCTCGGTGACCTGCGGGCGACGGGGGGACCGGGCCGGCGCGGGGGCGGTTCGCCGGCAGGTCCCCGGGGCCGCGCCGGCCGGCCGCGGGGCGAGTCGCCGTGGGTGCGGGCGCACCGGGTGCAGCCGTGCGGCCGTGCGGCCGGACAGCGCCACGGCGGCCGGCGGACCGGTGTCCGCGGGCGGCGGGGAGGGACGCCCGGGCCGGAGCCGGAGCCGCTCGGCCGGACGAGGGGCGCGCGGGTGTGCCGGGCGGCGGGGGCTCCCCGGATCCGGGGGTGCCCGGGTGCCGGCCCCCGGGGGGACTGCGGTCGGCATCGGACGGGTCGCGGGGCGCTGCGCGGTCCGCCGCGCCGGCTCCGCCCCCGGTGTCACTCCTCGGGCGGCGCCGGCGGCACCACCGCGACCGGGCTCGCCGCGTGCAGCAGCACGGCCTGCGTGACCGAGCCCATCATCCGGGCCGGGGCGAGCAGGCGCCGCCGGTGCCGGCCGACGACGACGAGGTCGGCGTCCCGGGAGGCGGCGACCAGGTGGCCGGCCGCGTCGCCGGCGAGCGCCTCGGCGTCGGCGCGGACCTCGGGGTGCCGGGCGCGGTGCGGGGCGAGGAAGCCCTCGGCGAGGGCGCGGGTCTCGTTCTCCACGGGGCCCCGGTCGACCGGCGGCGGCACCGTCTGACCGGGAACGGACCAGGTCTGCACCGGCCACGGGTAGGCGGCGATCGCCTGCACCCGGGCTCCGCGGCGGGCGGCCTCGGCGAAGGCGAAGGCGAGGACGGCCTCGTCGGGGCTGTCGGCGTGCAGGCCGACGACCACGCGGGGTCCCGGCTCGGCCGGTCCCTCACCGTGCACCGTGCGGCCCGGCGGCGGCACGACGACCACCGGGCACTCGGCGTCACGGGCGGCGGCGAGGCCGTTGGAGCCGAGCAGCAGGCCGGCGAAGCCGCCGCGGCCGCGGGAGCCGAGGACCAGCAGCTGGGCGTCGGCGCCCAGGGCGGGCAGGACCGCGCCCGGCACGCCCTCCAGGGCGGCGTACTCCACCACCGGGGCTCCGGAGCGGCCGGCGAGCCGGGCGCGCGCCCCGTCGAGCACCGGGTCGCCCTCCGGCCGGGGCGGACCTGCGGCCGGCACATCGGCGGCCCACACCGTGTACTGCCGTACGTGCACCACCCGCAGCGGCGCCGCGCGCCGGCGGGCGGCGTCCAGGGCCCAGTCCAGGGCGCGCAGGCTGCCCTCGGAGCCGTCGACCGCGGCGATGACCGGCGCAGCGCTCATCCTTCTCACCTCCGGCGACACGGCGCCCCTTGCGCGGGGCCGGCCCGGCTCGGATCCGGGCCCGGCGGGGCGCTGCTGGCCGCGTGTCCGGAAATCGGGTCGTGACACCCCCGGGTCAGGTGAGGTTCAGGTGAGGTCGAACTCGCCCTCCCGTGCGCCGCTGACGAACGCGCCCCACTCCGCCGGGGTGAAGATCAGGGAAGGGCTCTCCGGCCGGCCGCTGTTGCGCATCGCGACGAACCCCTCGACGAAGGCGATCTGGACGTCGCCCAGACCTCGGCTGCTGGACTGCCACTCCGCCTTGCTGAGGTCCAGCTCCGGCTTGTCCCAGCCCGCGAACGGGTACTGCTGGGTGGTGCTGTCGGCCACGTCCGTGCTCCTCCCGGTTCGTCGTCCGCGGCTCAGCCTAGCGACCGGCCGCCAGGGCGGACAGGGCACCTGAGGGCGATCTTTCGGGCGGCCTCCGGGCTGCGCCGCGGGAGCGGCTCTCCGCCGCCGCGGCTCCCTCTCGGCGGAGATCCCGGCCGAACGCCCGGCGCTGGTGATCTACGCCTACGGCACGCACACCCGTGCACGGCCGCCGCCCGGACGCCCCGGCCCGCGAGCCGCCGGCCGCCCTCGGCATGCCGGGCGGGGTCGACGACTTCCTCGGACGTACTTCCTCGGCTCCGCTCCGTGGGGTCCCGCCGCACGGCGTGCCGCGTGCCTGCTCCGACGAGGGTCTAGCGGCCGGGCGCGGGCTCGGTGAGGAAGGCGGCGACGTGGTCGCGGAAGCGCTCGGGGTCGTCCAGCCAGGGGTAGTGGCCGGCGCCGGGCTGGAGGGTCAGCGCGGCGTCGGGGAAGGCTTCGGCGGTGCGGCGGGCGAGGGCGGGGCAGGGGCCGCCGTCGAGCTCGCCCGCGTACACGAGGACCGGGGCGGTCAGTGCGGCGAGGGCGGCGCGGGTCGCGTCCGGGGTGAAGGCGCCGTCGGCGAAGTAGCGCTCGCCGGCCTCCTCGTTGGTCTGCTCCGGCTCGGCGGCGGAGTGGGCCCGGGCGGTGTCGTCCCAGCGGCCGTGGAAGAACGGCAGGAAGACGTCGTCGAAGCCGGCCTCGCCCGCGAGCCAGGCCCGGAAGGCGGGGTAGGCCTGCGCGAACCAGGGCTCGTCCGCGCGCAGCCGGGCGGCCGCGAGCCGGTCCTCGGCCGTGGCCCGCATGCCGAGGGCGGACGGGTTGGGGGTGACCAGGACCAGCCGCCGTATGCGCTGCGGGTGACGGGCGGCGTAGAGCATCGCCAGGGCGGCGCCCGCCGAGTGGGCGAGCAGGTCCATCTGGGCAAGTCCCATGTGGGCCCGCCATCGTTCCACGTCGTCGACCATGCGGTCGCAGCGGTACGTCCCCGGGTCCGCCGGCGTCTGCGAGTCGCCGGTGCCCCGCAGGTCGAGCAGGGCGAGCCGGCGGTGCGCGGTCAGCCCGCCGAGGTCCGCGAGGTAGGCGGAGGCGCGCAGGGGGCCACCGGGCAGGACGGCGAGGGGGTCGCCGGCGCCCCGCAGGTGGTAGGCGAGCCGGGTGCCGTCGCCGGTGGTGAATGTCGGCATGCGGTGATCATGCGGGGTGGCCGGGCCCGGCCGCAACGTCGTTCCCCGCCCCGTGGCCGCCGTGCGGCGGCTCCTGTGCAGGCCACGGGCCGGTCGTGCGCGGTTCACCGTGCGGAAATTCCCGCAGGGCCCTTGCCCCGGGCCGGGTCGGCCTGCATTACTGGCCCCGAACACAACGACCGAATGATCGGTCGCCCGTAATGTGCGGTTGGCAAGGGAGACGTCGCGATGGCGGATGCGAAGGATCTGCTCGACGCGGGTGAACGGCTCGGGACCGAGGAGCTGCGGGCACTGCAGCTGGAGCGGCTGCGGGCCTCGCTGCGGCACGCCTATGAGCACGTGCCGTTCTACCGGGAGTCGTTCGACAAGGCGGGTGTCCGCCCGGAGGACTGCCGTTCGCTCGCCGACCTCGCGCACTTCCCCTTCACGACCAAGGCCGACCTGCGGGAAAACTACCCGTACGGGATGTTCGCGGTACCGCGCGAGCGGATCCGGCGGCTGCACGCCTCCAGCGGCACCACGGGCCGCCCCACGGTGGTGGGCTACACGGACAACGACCTCTCGCTGTGGGCCGACATGGTGGCCCGGTCGATCCGCGCGGCCGGCGGGCGCCCCGGCGACACCGTGCACGTGGCGTACGGCTACGGCCTGTTCACCGGCGGCCTGGGCGCCCATTACGGCGCCGAGCGCCTCGGCTGTACGGTCGTCCCGGCCTCCGGCGGGATGACGGCCCGGCAGGTGCAGCTCATCCGGGACCTGGAACCGTCGGTGATCATGGTGACCCCCTCCTACATGCTGACGCTGCTGGACGAGTTCGAGCGGCTGGGCGTGGACCCTCGGACCACCTCGCTGCGGGTGGGCGTCTTCGGCGCCGAGCCGTGGACGGAGCAGATGCGGCGGGAGATCGAGGAACGGTTCGCGATCGACGCGGTCGACATCTACGGGCTGTCCGAGGTGATCGGTCCCGGCGTGGCTCAGGAGTGTGTGGAGACCAAGGACGGACTCCATGTGTGGGAGGACCACTTCTATCCGGAGGTCGTCGATCCGGTCACCGGTGAGGTGCTGCCGGAGGGCGAGCGCGGCGAGCTGGTCTTCACGTCGCTGACCAAGGAGGCGATGCCGATCGTCCGGTACCGGACGCGGGACCTCACGCGGCTGCTGCCCGGCACGGCCCGGGTGTTCCGGCGGATGGAGAAGGTCACCGGGCGCAGCGACGACATGGTGATCCTGCGCGGGGTCAACCTGTTCCCGACCCAGATCGAGGAGATCGTGCTGCGCACCCCGGGGGTGGCGCCGCACTTCCAGTTGCGCCTGACCCGGGAGGGCCGGCTGGACGCGCTGACCGTCCGGGCCGAGGCCCGCCCGGACGCGCCGCCGGAGGCCCGGGAGGCGGCGGCCCGCTCCATCGCCGCGGCCGTCAAGGACGGCATCGGGGTGTCGGTCGGCGTGGAGATCGTGGAGCCGGAGTCGCTGGAGCGGTCGGTGGGCAAGATCCGCCGGATCGTGGACCTGCGGCCACGGGACGCCGGCTGACGCGCTCGTATCGTCGTACCCCGAATCGTCGGGGGCACCTATACTCCGAGTCATGACGGACACCGCCCCCACTCCGGACCCGGACCTGGTCAACGCGCTGCGGGCGCTGTCCAACCCGGTGCGGCTGCAGATGCTGCGCTGGCTGCGCGAACCGGAGCGGCACTTCCCGCTGGAGACCGCCATCGCCGACCCGGCCGAGGTGGGGGTGTGCGTGAGCCACATCCAGGCGAAGGCGGGCCTGGCCCAGTCGACGGTGTCGGCCTACATGGCCGAACTGCAGCGTGCGGGGCTGGTCCGGGCGACCCGGGTGGGCAAGTGGACCCATTACAAGCGCGACGAACAGCGCATCGCCGCCCTGGTCGCCGAACTGGGCCAGACGCTCTGACCCTCGGCCGCCCGGCGCCCCGCACGGCCCGGCGCCCGGCCGGGGGCTTCCGCGCTGCCGTACTGGCGTCAGCTGGCCGAGGCCCTGCTGCCGTCGGCGGGGCCGTCGTAGGCCCCGTCAGCCGCCGAAGCGCTCGCGCAGTGCGCGTTTGAGGATCTTGCCGCTGGCGTTGCGCGGCAACTCGTCCACGAACAGGACCCGTTTGGGCGCCTTGAACGGTGCGAGCCGCTCCTTGACATGGTCGATGAGCTGCTCCTCCGTCACCTCGCCGCGCCGGACGACGACCGCCGTGACCGCCTCGACCCACCGCTCGTCGGGCAGGCCGATCACGGCGGCCTCGGCGACCGACTCGTGGGTGTACAGCGCGTCCTCGACCTGGCGTGAAGCCACCAGCACACCGCCGGAATCGATGACGTCCTTCACCCGGTCCACGATGGTGAAGTAGCCGTCGGCGTCCCGTACCGCGAGGTCGCCGGAGCGGAACCAGCCGTCGCGGAAGGCCTCGGCGGTCTCCTCGGGCTTGTCCCAGTAGCCCTCGCACAACTGCGGCGAGCGGTACACGATCTCGCCGGGCGTGCCGTCCGGCACGTCCGCGCCGTGCTCGTCCACGACCCGGGCGTCCACGAACAGCACGGTCCGGCCGCAGGAGCCGAGCCGGCCCTCGTGCTCGTCGGGGCCCAGGACCGTGGCCAGCGGGCCGATCTCGCTCTGCCCGTAGCAGTTGTAGAAGGCGAGCTTCGGCAGGCGCTCGCGCAGCCGTTCCAGCACGGGCACCGGCATCGCGGACGCCCCGTAGTACGCCTTGCGCAGGCCGTCGAGGTCGCGGGCGGCGAAGTCGGGCCGGCCGACCAGGCCGATCCACACCGTGGGCGGCGCGAACAGGCTGTCCACCCGGCCCGACTCGATCAGGTCGAACAGCCGGTCCCCGTCGGGCGCGTCCAGGACGATGTTGGTCGCGCCGACCGCGAGGGAGGGCAGCAGGAACACGTGCATCTGCGCGGAGTGGTAGAGCGGCAGCGCGTGCACCGGCCGGTCGCCGGCGCTCAGGTCGAGGGCGGTGATCGCGCTGAGGTACGCGTGCACCAGGGCCCGGTGGGTCATCATCGCGCCCTTGGGCAGGGCGGTGGTGCCGGAGGTGTACAGCAGCTGCACCAGGTCCTCGGAGCGGGGCTCGGGACCGGCGTACGGCGCCGCCCGCGGGAGCCGGGTGAGCAGGCAGTCGCCGGCGTCCCGCAACGGCAGCACCCGCACCCCGTCCGGGAGCCGCCCGGCGAGGTCCGGGTCGCTGAGCACCAGCGCGCTGCCCGACTGGCGGACGAGGTAGGCGAGGTCGTCGCCGGTGAGGTGGTGGTTGACCGGCACATGGACCAGGCCGGCGCGGGCGCAGGCGAGGAAGGCGATCAGGTAGGCGTCGGAGTTGTGACCGTAGGCGGCGACCCGGTCGCCGGGGGCGAGGCCTTCGTCGCGCAGCAGCGAGGCCGCGCGGGAGACGGCGTCGTCGAGTTCCTCGTACGTCCATGTCCGCTCGCCGTACTCCAGCGCGAGGCGCGCCGGGGTGCGGCGGGCGCTGCGCCGCAGCACCCCGTCGACCGTGCTGCCCTGTCCCTGCGTCATGACAGCCGATCCTCGGTCCGCCGCACGGGCCGGTCAAGCACCCCGGGCAGCCGGCGCCGCGCGCACCCGGCCGCCGCACCGGCGGGGCCCGGCCCCGTGGGACGCTCCCCGCCGTGCGCGGCGGGGCGCCGCGACGCGGTCAGCGCCGCTCCAGCAGGGCCATCGCCGCGTTGTGCCCGGGTACTCCGCTGACCCCTCCCCCGCGCACCGCGCCCGCTCCGCACAGCAGCACGTTGGGGTGCCGGGTCTCCACGCCCCACCGGCCCGTGTCCGGCTGGGCGTACGGCCAGGACAGGGCCCGGTGGAAGATGTGCCCTCCGGGCAGCCGCAGGTCCCGTTCGAGGTCCAGGGGGGTCTTCGCCTCGATGCAGGGCCGGCCGTCGGCGTCGGTGGCGAGGCAGTCGGCGAGGGGTTCGGCGAGGTGGGCGTCGAGCTGGGCGAGCGTGGCGGCCAGCAGTTCCTCGCGGACGGCGTCGTTGTCCCGGTCGAAGAGCCGGGCCGGGGTGTGCAGGCCGAACAGGGTGAGGGTCTGGCAGCCGCGTTCGGCGAGGTCGGGGCCGAGGACGGTCGGGTCGGTCAGGGAGTGGCAGTAGATCTCCGAGGGCGGCTCGGCGGGCAGCGCGCCGGCGGCGGCCTGGGCGTGGGCGGTGGCCAGCTGGCGGTATCCCTCGGCGATGTGGAAGGTGCCGGCGAACGCCTCGCGCGGGTCGACGTCGGGGTCACGCAGCCGCGGCAGCCGGGTGAGCAGCATGTTGACCTTGAGCTGGGCTCCCTCGGCGGGTTCGGGCGCCGGGTCACCGGTGAGGGCGGCCAGTTCCCGCGGGGAGGCGTTCACCAGGACGTGCCGGGCGGCGACGGCGCCTTCGCCGTCGGCGGTGCGGTAGGCGACCTCGGCGCGGACGCCGTCGGTGTCGATCCGGACCGCCTCGTGGCCGGTGGCGATGACCGCCCCGGCCGCGCGGGCGGCGGCGGCGAGCGCGTCGGTGAGGGCGCCCATCCCGCCGACGGGCACGTCCCAGGCGCCGGTGCCGCCGCCGATGACGTGGTAGAGGAAGCAGCGGTTCTGCGCGAGGGACGGGTCGTGGGCGTCGGCGAAGGTGCCGATGAGGGCGTCGGTGAGCACGACGCCCCGCACCAGGTCGTCGGCGAAGGTCTTCTCGACGGCCACCCCGATCGGCTCTTCGAACAGGGCCCGCCAGGCGGTGTCGTCGCCGATGCGGCGGCGCAGCTCGTCGCGGGTGGGGAGGGGCTCGGTGAGGGTCGGGAAGACCTGCCGGGCGACGCGGCCGGTCATGCCGTGGAAGCGCCGCCAGGCCTCGTACTCCTGTGTGCCGCCGGTCAGCCGGGCGAAGGCCTCCCTGGTGCGCTGCTCGCCTCCGCCGACGAGGAGGCCGGTGGGCCGCCCGTCCCGTTCCGCGGGGGTGTACGAGGAGATGCCGCGGGTGCGGAGGCGGAAGTCCAGCCGCAGGTCGCGCACGATCTTCCGCGGCAGCAGGCTGACCAGGTACGAGTAACGCGACAGGCGGGCGTCCACCCCGTCGAACGGGCGGGTGGAGACGGCGGCGCCGCCCGTGCGGTCCAGCCGCTCCAGCACCAGCACGGACCGGCCGGCCCGGGCCAGGTAGGCGGCGGCGACCAGGCCGTTGTGACCGCCGCCGACGACGACGGCGTCGTACGCGCGGGTTCCCTCGTTCGCGGACATGGTCCTTCGTAGCACGCGGTGATCCACGGCGGCCAGGGTGCGGCACGGCGCGGCCGGGGTTCCGGCGGGCGCGGCCGGCCGGCGCGCTCAGGGGGTGTCCCCTCAGCGCCGCAGGGTCTCCAGGAAGGCCGTGCAGGCGTCGGCGCAGGCGCGGCAGGTCGCCGCGGCGGACTCGGCGCCGGGATGCTCGTCGAAGGCGCGGGCGCACTCCAGGCACACCGAGCGGCACCACTCCACCCGGACCCGGATCGCCTCCTCGTCCTGGTTGTTCTCCTCGCACAGCACCCGGCAGGTGGCGTCGCAGACCTCGGCGCACATGATGCCGAGCCGGCGCACGCGTTCCTGGCGCTCGGTGCCGTCCGGGTCGACGAGGCTCGCCCGCACCGCGCAGGCCCGGGCACACTCCGTGCACGCCTGCGCACAGGAGAAACGGTCCTCCAGGAACCGGTAGAGCTGCTGCGAAGTCGGCGGTGTCACACCGTGCGGGTAGCCGGGGCGCGCGGGCACAAACCCCTGGCGCCGGGCCGGCGGGGGTCTGTTCCGGCCGATGACGCGGGCCCCGGTCCGGCGGCGCGCGGTCGCCGTGCATCACCCACCGGGCACCCACAGTGTCCTGGTTCGACCCGTTACAGGGGGGTATTCCAGTGCTATGAACACCGCATCGACGCAGCTCGCCGCGGCGAGCGGTCTGCTCAGCCTCGGTATGTTCGTCGTGGCCGTGGGCGTGCTGGCGCTGCTCGCCGGCGGCTTCTGGATGAACTCCCGCATCAAGTACCACGAGTCGCCGCGTCCGCGCCCCGAGGAACAGCCCCAGCTGCCACCGGAGGGCGCCGTCCACGAGGTACGCCAGAACCGGGAGTCCGCGGAGGTGCCGCAGATCCCCAAGGGCGGACGCCCGCTCACCCCGTACGAACTGACCAACATGGACACCAAACCCAGCGAGTCCGAGGAGCGCCCGCGCTGGAGCAGGGGGTCCAGCGGCTCGTTCGGCGGCGGCGGCCTCGGCGCGCACTGAGCCGCGGCCCCGCCGCTCCGCGCGCGCCCCGGTCCCTCTCGCCGGTCCCCCGTCCACCGCGCATCCCGCCCGGACCCGTGCCGGGCGGCCGTACGCCCCTACGAGCCGTCGCGGGAGGCGTCCAGGCGGGCGACGCGGGCCAGGTTGCGCCGGTCCTCCGGATCCTCGCTGGGCTCGGCCGCGAACCACGCGTCGAGGATCTCCTTCAGCACCGGCTCGGAGGTCAGCCGCAGACTCAGCGCGAGGACGTTGGCGTCGTTCCAGCGACGGGCGCCGTCCGCCGTGGCTGCGTCCGTGCACAGGGCCGCCCGCACCCCCGGCACCTTGTTGGCCGCGATGGACGCGCCCGTGCCGGTCCAGCAGCACACCACCGCCTGGTCCGCCGCTCCCCCGGCCACCTCGCGGGCGGCGGCCTCGGAGCAGAATGCCCACTGGGCGTCGGCTCCGGGCCGCAGCGCGCCGTGCTCGCGGACGTCGTGGCCGCGGCGTCGCAGTTCCGCGACCAGGAGACGGGCCACGGGTTCGTCCATGTCGGAGGAGACGGAGATCCGCATACCTTGGAGCGTAGTGCCTGCGGGCGCACCCCGGCAGACGGCCCGGACGCACCGCGCAGCAGGCGCACCGGACGTGCCGGACGTGCCGGACGGCCCCGGTGAGGGGCCGTCCGGGAAGGCGGGCGCCGCGTGCGGTCAGGGGTGATCGGGCTGCTGCGCCGGCGGCACCCCGCCGCCCTCTCCCCCGCCCTTGGCTCCCTTGTCCGTGCCGTGCGGGCGGGCGCCCGCGCCGCCGCCGGGCGACTGGCGGGCCTTCAGCTCGCCGCTGTCCTGCGGGGTGGCGCCCCCCTTGTCGCTGCGCCGCTGTTCGGGCTGCTGCGGATCGGACATGCGCCGCACTCCCTCCGGTGGTACGTGATCCGTGCGGGGTACGGGTGCCCAGCCGGACGCGAGTGACGCACACCCCTGGGACCCGGTGCGCGGCGCGTCGCGGGACAGCAGCCGGTGCACGTGCTCCAGGGCGTCCGGCAGCACCGCGCGGTGGTACCAGCCGAGCCAGGCCGCGGTGTCGGCCGCGAGCAGGGTGAGCGTCTCGGCCCGGGCGGGGGCCGGCACGTGTCCGGCGTCGGGCCAGTGCAGGGTGATCACGCCGGTGCAGGAACCGGCCGAGGACAGCGCCGGGACGCTGTGCAGGGCGCGGACGCCGCAGGCCAGCAGGGCGCGCCGGGCGTCCTCGGGCAGCTGCCCGTCCGTGGCGACGTCGGGGACGCCGACCGGGCGGCGCCGGATCCGGGAGGCCTCCTCGGCCGAGCCGCCGGCCCGGCCGCGCCAGAACCGGTCGAGGAGCGCGTCCGCGCAGCCGTGGTGGCTCTCCGGCGTCAGCGCGTTCACGGCCGGATCCACGACCAGCACCAGGCCGCCGGGCGCCCGCCCGGCGGCCAGCGCCTCGTGCAGCACGGCGTCGATCATCCGCCTGCGGCAGCGCGGGTCCCGGCCGTCGCGCGCCAGGAGCCGCAGCGGCGGCACGGGCGGGCGGCGGCCCGGGAACCACACCCCGCCGTCCGGGGGCCGGGCCACCAGCAGGGCGGAGACGAGGACGCGCAGCGGCACGTTGAACCGCTGGGAGGCGTCGCGCAGGGCCCGGAAGGCGGCGCCGCCGTCCGGCAGGCCGTAGCGGACCATGAGCACGCCCTGGGCCATGCCGATCACCGGCGCGGTGCGCACGCGGGCGCGCAGCGCGCGGACCTCCTTGTGCAGGTCCTCGTAGGAGGGCCGCAGCGGGTCCGCCATCCGGGACTGCCAGGCGGGCAGCTCCTCCACCGGGGAGGCGGCGCGCGCCAGTTCGTGCAGGGCCTCGTCCAGGGTGGCGTACAGCCGGACGCCGTCCAGGCGGGCCAGGTGCACCGCCTCGCGGACGCCCGGCCGGGCCCGGACGACGATCAGGTCCGGCAGTCCGGCACGGGCACGGGTCGTCTCGCTGAGCGTGCGCAGCACGGCGGCGCCGCCGAGCTGCACATGGGCCATGTCGAGGACGGGACGCAGCCCCGCGCGGTCCGCCCGTTCCAGGTGACCGCGCAGCTCCTGTGCCCAGGCCCGGGCTCCGTCGGCGTCCAGACTGCCCGCCATGCGCAGCAGCACGGCGCCTCCGGCGGGCAGCCCGTCGACGAGGGGGGACTCGATGACGGAGGACCCGATGACGGAGGACCCGATGACGGGTGCCGGGGCGGCCGGCCGGCCGGGGGAGGGTCTCATGGCATCACCCAGACAGGACGTCGGGACGTCACGGAGGAGTCGGAGGAGTCGGCGGAGTCGGCGGAGTCGTGCGGCCTCCGCCTGGCCTTCGCCCTCTTTTCCGCACGGTAGGTCCCCGCCCTCGGGCGCGCCATCCACCGCTCGGGGCGGGGCACCGGCCGGGCGCGGTCGCCGGCCGGGTCCGGTGGGCCCCGCGCCGGCCGGCCGGGGAGCCGGGGCGGACGTGGACGGGGGGAGGCCCACGCTCTCCGACGGCTCGGGCCGCCCGGGCGGTGACCGCTGACCGTTCAGCCGATGTACCGCCGTGCGGGTGAGTCCTTGCGGGCCCGTTCCAGCATGGCCAGGCGGCGCTCCAGGTGCGGCGGCACGGGGTCGCGGTGGCGCAGCACCCACGGCAGTCCGGCGGTGGCGTGGGCGATCGCGCGGGCGGAGGCGGCGTCCCGTGGCACGGTGCGGATGAGGTACCCGGTGCGGCGCAGCGCCGGCAGCAGCGGGCGGCGCAGCCAGGTGAACCACAGGGTGTTGCGGATGCCGAGGACACGGCGGGCGGTGCTGTCCCGGCGCACGGACGCCTGGTGGTGGACGGTGAGTTCCTCGGCGTAGGCGAGCCACCAGCCCTGGCGCTGCAGGTCGCAGGCGAGCAGTTCCTCCTCGCCGCCGAGCCACAGTCCGGGGTGGAAGCCGCCGCCGGCGCGGAACGCCTCGGTGCGCAGCACGGTGGCGGCGGCGAGGAAGGAGCCGAGGGCGGGTCCGGGGAGCCAGTCGGGGCCGGCCAGCGGCGACTCGCGCAGTTCCCGCACGACCGGGTCCTCGACGCCGTCCGGTTCGACGACGATCCGCGCGGTGACGGCCGCGAGCCGGGGTCGCCCGTCCAGCAGGTCGGCGGCCCGGCGCAGGCTGCCCGGCTCCCACCAGGAGTCGTCGTCGCAGAAGGCCACATACGGCGTGCGCACCCGCCGGACGGCCAGGTTGCGGCCGACGGCTCCGAGGTTGCGGCCGGGGCGCAGCAGGGTCATCTCCGGGAACGCCCGGGCGACCGCCTCGGCGGTGCCGTCCGTGGAGGCGTTGTCGGTGACGATCACGGGCGGCCGCTCGGGCAGCCGGCGCAGCAGGGCGAGGGTGCGCAGCAGTTCGTCACGGCGGTTGTGGGTGATGACGACGACGGTCGTGCGGTCGTCGGGGGCGGTCCGGGTCATCGGGCGGTGTCTCCCTCCGGGCGTCCGGCCGCCTCCCGGTCGAGCAGGCGGGCGGCGTGTTCGACGTGCGGGGGCAGGGTCCGGCGGCGGGCCAGGGCGGCCGGGAACCGGACGAGGGTCTCCTTCAGGGCGCGGCGTGCGCCGGGGCGGCCGGCCGCGGCGGCCAGCGCCAGGTCGGCGCCGGCCCGCAGGGCGACCGGCCAGGGGCGGCGCAGGCAGGCGGTGAGCACGTGGTTGCGCCGGACGAGGGAGGGACGGCCGGTGCGGCCGCGGTCCTCGGGGTGGTGGTGGGCGCACAGGGTGGGCTCGTAGGCGACGCCCCAGCCCGCGGCGGCCAGGTCGTAGGCGAGCAGGGTCTCCTCGCCGCCGAAGAAGAGCACCGGGTGGTAGCCGCCGACGCCCAGGAACGCCTCCCGGCGCACCACGCAGGCGCAGCCGAGGAAGCCCAGCACGGGGCGGCCGGGCAGGTCCGGTTCGGGCGGCAGGGGCGAGGCGGCGAGGACGGCGTTGAGGGGGTCCTCGGCGGCCTCCTCACCGACCAGGGTGCGGGCGGCGAGCAGACCCAGCCGGGGATGCTCGTCCAGGAGGTCGGCGGCGCGGGAGAGGCTGCCCGGCTCCCACCAGGAGTCGTCGTCGCTGAAGGCGACGTAGGGGGTACGGGCGTGGCGGGCGGCCAGGTTGCGGCCGAGGGCGCCGGTGTTGGCGGCGGGCAGCACCAGGCGGGCGACCGCCGGGTGGCCGGCCACGGCCCGGCGGGTGGCGTCGCCGCGGGAGTTGTCCACGACGACGACCGGCGGCCGCTCGGGCAGTGCGGCCAGGACGTCCAGGGTGCGCAGCAGGCTGGCGGGGCGGTCGCGGGTGATGACGGCGACGGTCGTCCTCGGATCGCCCGCGGCGGCGCGTCCGCGGCTGCGGCGGGGGGCGTGCTCAGTGGACATGCGCCGCCTCCGGTCCGCTCGGGCGCCGCCGGCCGCGCGCGTCGCGCAGCAGCGTCAGGCAGGCCGCGGCGACCTCCTCGGCGCGGATGCGCAGCAGGCGGGCGTCGGGGAGGCGGCCGTGCGGGTCGCCGGGCGGGCCGGGCTGCCACAGGGCGAGGTGGTCCGGGCCCGGGGGCGGACCCCACAGGCGCGGGGAGACCGGGCCGAAGAGGGTGACGGAGCGGGTGCCGTGGGCCACCGCGAGATGGGCGACGCCGGTGTCGCCGCTCAGCACCAGGGACGCCGCGGCGACCAGGGCGGACAGCTCGCCGAGAGGCAGCCCGCCGGCGAGCACGTCAGCGGCCCGCTGGCCGCCGCGCTCGGCGACCGAGCGGACCAGGGCGTCCTCGCCGCGGCCGCCGGTGAGCACCACGCGGTGTCCGGCGGCGCGCAGGCTGCGGACGACGGCCGCGAACCGCTCGGCGGGCCAGCGGCGCGAACCGGAGGCCGCGCCGGGGTGCACGACCACCGCGCCCGGCGCCGGGGACGGCGTGGCGGGCCGGGGCAGCCGCAGGTCCAGGGGGTCGGCGGGGATGCCGTAGCCGCGCAGGAAGGCGCACCAGCGGTCCCGTTCGTTGAGCCGCCCCTGCCACGGCGGTCCGTCCGGGCAGGCGTGGGCGAGGAGCCGGCGCGGACGCAGGGCGGCCAGGGCGTCGCGGCTCTCGGGGCCGTCGCCGTGCAGGTCGACGGCCACGTCGGGCGGCGGGCCCGGCCAGTGGGCGAGGGACGGCACCGCGCGGTGCGGCGCCTCGGCCGGGAACACGGCGTCGACCGCGCCGGTGGCCAGGGCGAGCTCGGTGAGGCCCGGCGGCTGGGCGAGGACGACCCGGTGCCCGGGGAAGGCCCGGCGGACTCCGCGCAGCGCGGGCACACCGGCCAGCAGATCGCCGAGCCCGAGCGCGCGCAGCACGAGGACGGTCGGGGGGTGCGGGGCGGCGGCGGTCACCGGACGGCTCCTGACGTGCGTACGGAGCGCCCGGAGAGGGAGGTCCGCCGGGCCGGGATCCGCTCCGCGGCGGCCCCCGCGCCCTCGGGCGGATCCCCGAGGCGCCGGGCCCGCGCCACGGGCCCGGCCGCGCTACGGGCCGGCTCGGCGGGGTGAACCGGTGCCGTCGCCTCGACTCTCGCCGCCCCGGCCGGCCAGCCACCCCGACGCGGGGCCCGCGTGAAGAATTGGGCGGCCGCGCTCCCCGGCTGCCCCGAACGGCGAACCGGCGCCTTCGCCGGCACGCTCACCGCGCCCGCCGACCAGCCACGCCCGCGCGAGGCGCACAGAAGGGCCCGGACGGCCGCGCTTCCGGCCGGCTCAGGACGGCGGACCGGCGCCTTCGCCGGCACGCTCACCGCGCCGGCCGACCAGCCACGCCCGCGCGAGGCGCACAGAAGGGCCCGGACGGCCGCGCTTCCGGCCGGCTCAGGACGGCGGACCGGGGCCTTCGCCGCCACGCCCCCCGGCCGCCCCGGACCGCGAACCGGCACCTCCGCCGGCACACTCACCGGCCGCCCCGGACCCCGAACCGGCACCTCCGCCGGCGCACTCACCGGCCGCCCCGGACCCCGAACCGGCACCTCCGCCGGCACACTCACCGGCCGCCCCGGACGGCACCCCGCTGCCATCGTCGGCACGCCCCCCGGCCGCCCCGGACCCCGAACCGGCACCTCCGCCGGCACACTCACCGGCCGCCCCGGACCGCGGACCGGCACCTCCGCCGGCACGCTCACCGGCCGCCCCGGACGGCCCCCCGCTGCCATCGTCGGCACGCCCCCCGGCCGCCCCGGACCCCGAACCGGCACCTCCGCCGACACACTCACCGGCCGCCCCGGACCGCGGACCGGCACCTCCGCCGGCACACTCACCGGCCGCCCCGGACCGCGGACCGGCGCCTTCGCCGGCACGCTCACCGCGCGGGTCGGCCGGTGACGGGTGCCGGGCCGGTGTGCCCGGGGCGCTCGGCCGGGCCGGGTGTGCGTGCGGTGGGCCGGGGTCATTCGGGGTGTCCCGGGGCGGGCGCGGGGGTGCGGGCCGCGCGGCGGGCGAGGCCGGTGGTGGAGCGGCCGTCGAGGTAGGGCAGCAGCAGAACCTGTCCGCCCCAGCTTTCCACCAGGGGCTGTTCGGGCAGCCGGGTCCGGGCGTAGTCGCCGCCCTTGGCCCAGATGTGGGGGCGGAGTTCGCCGAGGATGCGTTCGGGGGTGTCCTCGGCGAAGACGGCGACGGCGTCGACGCATTCCAGGGCGCGCAGCACCCGCACCCGGTCGACGGCCGGGACGAGGGGGCGGCCGTCGCCCTTGCGGCGGCGGACCGAGTCGTCGGAGTTGACGCAGACGATCAGGCAGTCGCCGGCCCGGCGGGCGGCCTGGAGCAGGGCGACGTGCCCGGCGTGCAGCAGGTCGAAGCAGCCGCCCGCGGCGACGACGGTGCCGCCCGCGGCCCGCACGCGGGCGGCGGTGCGCACGGCGTCGGCGGTGGTGTCGCCGTCGGCCGCGGGCGGCGCGGCCGGCTCCGGCCGCTGCGGGGCGGCGACCGCGCGGGCGCCGCCCTCGGCGACGTAGCGGGTGGCGGCGTGCACGGCGCCCTGGACGGCCGCCTCGGTGAGGAGGCCGTCGGCGAGCAGCCCGGCGGCGGTGGCGGCGAACCGGTCGCCGGCGCCGCACGGGTCGCCGGGGGCGGCGGCCGGGGTGGGCACGAGCAGCGGGGTCTCGCCGTGCGAGAGCAGTGCGCCGCGTTCGCCGAGGGTGACGGCGACGGCCCGGGCCTGCCAGGCCCGCACCAGGGTGCGGGCGTCCCGGGCGGCCGTGCGCAGTCCGGCCGTGCCGCCGGTCTCCTCTCCGTCGTCGAGCCGCCGGGCGAAGGCGCGGGCCTCCTGTGCCGAGGGGGTGGCCAGGCGGACGCCGGGGACCGGGGGCCGGCCGCGGACGTGGGGGTCCCAGACGACGGGGGCGTCGGTGTGCGCGAGCGCGTCCCGCAGGACGTCGGCGGTGCCGCGGCCGTAGTCGGCCACGAGGACGCCGTCGGCCGACGCGATCGCGGCCACCGCGTGCCGGGTGGCCTCGCGCGCGCGTCCGTCCCCGTCGTCGAGGCGCAGCAGCGGCCGGTCCCCGGCGAGGACGCGCGTCTTGCTGCAGAGGGCGCCGTCCAGCGGCACCTCCACCAGCCCGACCCGGCCGGCCAGCAGCTCCCGCAGGGTGTCGCTGGCGGTGTCGTCGCCGAGGGCGGTGACCAGGGTGACGGGGCGTCCGTCGCCGGCCGCGAGGCAGGCGGCGAGGGCCGCGCCGCCCGGGCGGGAGCTGCGCCGGGCACCGTGCACGACGGGTACCGGGGCGTCCGGGGCCAGCCGTTCGGCCCGGCCGCACAGGTCGTGGTCGAGGAGGGCGTCGCCGACGACGACCAGGGGCGTGTGCGGGGTGGTCATGCGGGTCCCTTCCTCGGGGCGACGGGCGTGCCGGCCGCGGCCCGGCCGACGGTGCGGGCGCGGCCGACCAGCCGGCCGACGACCCCCGGCCTGCCGTCGGGCGCCGGCTTCCCGTCGGCGCGGCCCGTACCGCCGGCCGGGTCCCTCTCGCCGCGTTCGACGGCCCGGTCGAAGGCTTCGCAGAGCATGTGCACCGCTACGAGGTGCAGTTCCTGGACGGTGGCGGCGACGGGGGCGTCGACGCACAGGGCCTCGTCGGCGCCGAGCTGCAGCGGGTTGGGGGCCGGTCCGGTCAGCGCCCACACGGTCATGCCCCTGCGTCGGGCGCATTCGGCGGCGGCGAGGAGGTTGGCGCTCGCGCCGCTGGTGGACAGCAGCATGAGCACGTCCCCGGGGCGGCCGTGGGCGGCGGTCTGCCGGGCGAACACCTCCTGCACGCCGTAGTCGTTGGCGATGGCGGTCGTGGAGGAGGTGTCGGCGTGCAGGGCGATCGCGGAGAACGGCGGCCGGTCGTCGCGGTAGCGGCCGACGAGTTCGGCGGTGAGGTGCTGTGCCTGGGCGGCGCTGCCGCCGTTGCCCGCGACGAGGAGCCGCGCGCCGGAGCCGAGCCGCCGGGCGAGTTCGGTTCCCCAGCGTTCGACGAGCGGGCCGCGGTCGCGGAACGTCTCCAGGGCCCTGGCGAGATCGTCGCAGTGGGTGGTGCCGGTGACGGTGACGGTCTTCATCGGACGACTCCCGAGAGCGAGGGGATGGAGGACACGGCGCCGTACACCCCGGCCACGCCGTCGGCCACCCGGTCCCAGGTGTAGTGGGCGAGCACCCGTTCCCGGCCGGCGGCGCCGTAGCGGGCGAGCCGGTCGGGGTCGGCGAGGAGGGCGCGGATCACCGCGGCGAGGTCGTGGTCGTCGTCGGCCGGGACCAGGACGCCGGTGGTGCCGTCCACGACCGTGTCGAGCTGTCCGCCGACCGCGGTGGCGACGACCGGCGTGGCGCAGGCCATGGCCTCCAGCGGGACGATCCCGAAGGGCTCGTACCGGGGCAGCGACAGCACCAGGTCGGCGCTGGACATCAGCCGGGGCATGCGGGCCCGGCCGACCCCGCCGAGCAGGGTCACCCGGTCGGCGACCCCGTGCTCGGCCGCGACGCCGTAGAGGCGCGCGGCCTCGGGTTCGGCGCCGAGCAGGTCGGCCTCGGGGCCGCCCGCGACCAGCAGTTCGGCGTCGGGCACGCCGGCCAGGGCGCGGATGGCGCGGTCGAAGCCCTTGCGGGGCACGAGCCGGCCGACGGCCAGCAGCCGTCTGCGGGCGCCGGGCGGGCGGGGGCGGGCGACCGGGGCGAACTGGTCGGGGTCGACGCCGCAGGGCACCACGCTGATCCGGTCCTCCGGCAGCCCCATGGCCTTCAGTTCGGCGACCTCGTCGCTGCAGGTGGCGATGATGCGGGCGCACTCGTGGCCGATGGCCTCCTCGACGGCGAGGCGCTGCGGCGGACTGGTGTCGGCGGCGCCCTGGTAGCGCTTCTTGACGGTGCCCAGGGCGTGGTACGTCTGCACGACGGGGATGCCCCGTTCCCGGGCGCCGGCCAGGGCGGCCAGGCCCGACATCCAGAAGTGGGCGTGCACCACGTCGGGCGGGTTCTTCGCCCAGTGCCGGG
This sequence comes from Streptomyces sp. NPDC006193, assembly GCF_040613915.1. Taxonomy (NCBI): domain Bacteria; kingdom Bacillati; phylum Actinomycetota; class Actinomycetes; order Kitasatosporales; family Streptomycetaceae; genus Streptomyces; species Streptomyces sp. NPDC006193. Next base: position 62,839 of record NZ_JBEXTB010000025.1, on the reverse strand, counting down.
CCAGGAAGTCACCGAACTCGTCCATGTGGGGCAGGAGTTCGTCCTTGGGCACGGGTGCGGCCGGGCCGGCGGGCACGTGCACCACCTGGACGCCGTCGATGAGGGTCACCCGGTCCGGCAGGCCCGCCGAGTCCCGGCGGGTGTACACCGTGACCCGGTATCCCTTCCTGGCGAGCTGCCGGGCGACCTGCGCCACGTACACGTTCTGGCCGCCCGCGTCCGGTCCGCCGAGCGCGGCCAGCGGGCTGGCGTGCTCGGAGACCATGGCGACGCGCCCGGCCGTGTGCGGAATGCGGCTCATCGGGTGACCTCCTTGATCAGGCGCTCCCAGTCGTCGAGGAAGCGCCGCTCTCCGTAGCGGGCCAGGGCCGCGGCCCGGGCCGACCGCCCGGTGCGGCGGGCAAGTTCCGGGTCGGCGAGGAAGGCCCGTACGGCGTCCTGAAGGACGTCGAGGCGGTTGGAGACCACCCCGGCGCCCTCGGGGACCGCCTCACGGGCCTCCGTGGTGTCGAGGGCCACCACCGGCATGCCCAGGAACATGGCTTCCAGCAGGGACAGGCCCAGCGAGGTCCAGCGCACGGGGTGCAGGTAGAGGCGGCACCGGGCCATCTCGCGGTGCAGTTCGCACTGCGGCAGGTCCCGGGCGCGGCAGCGCTCGGGCGGCAGCCCGAGGTGCCCGGCGAGTCCTTCGGTGCGCATCCCGAAGACGTCCAGGGGCGCGCAGCGGGCGAACCGGGGCAGCAGGTCGGTGCCGGTCGTACGGCCCCTGCGGACGGGGTCGTTGACGACGACGGCCGCCCGCCGAAGGGTGCCGGTCCACAGCGGGCCGGGGTCGATGACACCGTGCTCCACGACCTCCGCCGGGGCCCGGCCGCTGTCCCACATCAGCCGGTTGAAGTGGGTGACGTGCACGATCGGGATGGCCGACTGCCCGGCCAGCGGGTGGAGTTGCCGCTCGGCCGACTCGTCGGGGCTGTTGTGCTCCACGTACACGGCGGGCACGTCCCTGCCGGGCCGGCGGCCGGTCCAGCGCAGGGCCAGGTCCGGTTCGTGCGGGCGTTGCAGGACCATCAGGTCGATGTCGCAGTCCCGCAGTTCCCCGGGGGTGCGTTCCTGGACGGTGGGGGGCCAGTCCCAGGTCACCGCCCGGCCGAGCCCGTCGGGTCCGCGGTCCTCGGTGACCGGGACGAGGTAGGTGTGCGGGCCCTGCACGAAGGCGGTGAGCCACGATCCGTGCACGTGCCAGACGAGGATGTTCATGAGTGCCGCTCCTGGATGAGCTTGTGGGCCGCGCGCACCACGTCCTGCCCGGTGACCTCGTCCAGACAGGGGTGGCCGGGCACCGGGCAGGTGAGGGCCCGGGTGTCCGCGCAGGGCGCCGACTGGTCGCCGAGCAGGATGACGGGGACGCCGTACGGCGCCCAGCGGCCGGCCGGGACCACCGGGGCGAAGAGGGAGACGACGGGGGTGCCGACGGCGGCGGCGAGGTGGGCGGGTCCGGTGTTGGCGCTGATCACGACGTCGGCCGTGCGCAGCACGCCGGCGAGGGTGCGCGGGGAGGTCCGGCCGCCGAGGTCGACGGCCGCGTCGCCGCTCACCCGCCGGGTCAGGGCGGTCTCGTCGGGGCCGCCGGTGACGACGACGCGGTGCCCGGCGTCGGCGAGCAGGGCGACGGCCTCTGCGCACCGGTGCGGGCTCCAGGCGCGGGCGGGGGCGCTGGCGCCGGGGTGCAGGACGACGTAGGGGCCGCGGCCGGTGAGGCCGGCGGTGTCCGGGGGAGGCAGGACGCGCAGCCGGCCGTCGTCCCCGGGCGGGAGCGCGAAGCCCATCGCGGCGGCGGTGTCCAGGGCGGCCTCGACCTCGTGCCGGCCCTCCCGCCGGCGGTGGCGTACGTCGAGGAGGCGGCCGGGGTGGTCGACGCTGTCGGCGCCGATGCGGCCGACGCCCGCGAGCCGCAGGAGCAGCGCGGTGGGCAGCGGGCTCTGGTGGAAGGACGTGAGGACGAGCGCGGTGCCGTAGGCGCCGTCGCGCAGCCGCCCGAGCAGGGCGTCGATGTCCGCCGGGCGCACCGGGGGCGGGTCGAAGCCCTCCCAGGGCGCCTCCCACACGAGCACCTCGTCGACGCCGGGCAGCAGCCGGGCGGCGTCGGCGCCGCGGGGGCCGCAGACCACGGTGACGTGGGAGGAGCGGGCGGCGACGGCGCGTACGGCGGGGCCGGCGAGCAGGACGTCGCCGAAGCTGTCGAGACGTACCACGAGGGATCTCATCGGCACCGCCCTCCGGGTCCCGGGGCGTGCCGCGGGGACCGCCGTCCCGCACCGCCCGCGCCTCTCGTGGCCGCCCGGGGGGAGGGGCCTCGTCCGGCCCAGCCGGCCGGGAGGGCGGCGTCCGCGAGGGCCCTGCGCACCGCGGTGAGGACGTCGGGGGCGCTGGTGGCCGCGAAGCGCGCCGCCTCCGCGGGCGCCGTGGCCGGGTTCGGGACGAGCACGCCGCGGGCGCCCGCCGCGCGGGCCGCCAGCACGTCCGCGGCGATGTCGCCGACGACCAGGCACGCGGCGGTCTCGACGCCGAGTCGGGCGGCGGCGGCGCGGATCAGTCCGGGGCGGGGCTTGCGGCAGCCGCAGCCGGCGTCGGGGGCGTGCGGGCAGAACAGCCAGGCGTCCAGGCCGCCCAGCAGTTCGTCGGCGCGCCGGTTGACGCGGAGCACCTGGCCGGTGGTGAGCAGTCCGCGCCCGATGCCGGACTGGTTGCTGACGACCCCGGTGGCCAGGCCCGCGGACCGTGCGAGCGCGACGGCCGCCGCGGCGCCGGGCAGCAGCCGGACCCGGTCGGGGTCGCCGTTGTAGGGCACGTCCCGCACGAGGGTGCCGTCGCGGTCGAACAGCACGGCGGACAGTCCGGTCACGCGGCACCTCCCAGGGGTTCGGCGTCCCGGTGGCGGACGACGCCGCGCACCCAGTGCCGGACGGCGAGGGGCGGGATGAGCACGCTGGTGCCGAGCATCCCGGCGATCTCGCGGGCGGTGCGCGGGCCGGGCAGGATCCGGGCGAGGGCGAACTCGGCGGTGCCCAGCGCCCACAGGGCCGCGCAGACGGCCGCGGCCCGGCGCCGCCCGGCCACGGCGCAGGCGGTGCCGGCCAGGGCCGCGCCGGTGACCGCGAGGTGCCGGGGCAGCCGGCCGCGGGGCGCCTCGGCGCGGTCCCACCAGTCGCGGCCGTGCAGCCGGTTCATCAGGGCGTCGTCGGCGTTGCCGCGCTGCGCGGGCAGCGAGGCCCACCAGTGCGCCGGGCGGACCGGGTGCCGGGTGACCCGGCTGCCCCGGATCAGGGACCAGCCGGCCCGCTGCACGCGCAGGGCCAGGTCGGCGTCCTCGCGGAAGGCCCGCGGGAAGCGCTCGTCGAAGCCGCCGGTCCGCTGCAGGGCCTCGGTGCGGTAGGCCATGTCCGCGGTGGCCCAGGCGGCGTTCTCCAGGCCCTTGGTGGTGCGTTCCCAGTCGGTGGGCCGGCGGTCCGGGGGCAGCGGGACACGCAGCCGTCCCTGGACGCCGCCGACGCCGGGGCCGGCGCTCCGGAGGTCCTCGGCGAGCCGGTGGGACCAGTCCGGCAGCACCTGGACGTCGTCGTCCAGGAACACGGTCCAGGGCGTGCGGACCGTGCGCCAGCCGGCGTTGCGGGCCGCGGCCGGGCCCCTGCCGCCGGTGCGCAGGGTGCGGACCCGGTCCAGGAGCCGCCCGGCCGCCTGCAGCGGCAGGCCGCCGTCGGGCTCGGGCCGGTCGTCCACGACGACCACCTCGTGCGGGCTGTGCCCGTCGGCGTCGGCGAGGGCGCGCAGGCACTCGGCGAGGCAGGGGCGGCCGACGGTCGGGACCACGACGGTGTAGGCGGGCGATCCGGTCATGCGAACGCCCTCCCGCGGCGGACCGCGAACGGGCCGAGCGCCAGCAGGTCCACGGGGGCGGAGCCGAAGCACTCCAGGGCGTCGCGGGGATCGTCGACCATGGGCCGTCCGGCGGTGTTCAGGCTGGTGTTGACCACCACCGGCAGTCCGGTGCGCCGCTCGAAGGCGTCGATCATCCGGGCCACCAGGGGTTCCCGGGCCCGGTCCACGGTCTGGATGCGGGCCGTGCCGTCGACGTGGACGACGGCCGGGATGCGGGCCTGCCACTCGGCGGCCACGTCGTGCACGAACAGCATGTGGGGGCTGGGCAGCGGCCCGTCGAACATCTCGGCCGCCCGCTCGGCGAGGACCATGGGGGCGACCGGCCGGAACTCCTCGCGTCCCTTGACCGCGTTGAGGCGCTCCAGGTTCTCCGCCCTGCCGGGGTGGGCGAGCAGCGAGCGGTGCCCGAGCGCGCGCGGCCCGTACTCGCTGCGCCCCTGGAACCAGGCCACGATGCCGTCGCCGGCCAGTGTCTCGGCGGCCGTCTCGGCGATGTCGGCGGGCTCCTCGTACGGCACGGCGGCCCGCTGGAGCCACGCGCGGAGCTCGGCGTCGCTCCAGCCGCGCCCCAGGGCGGCCGTCGGCATCGGCGCCAGGGCGTCCTTCTGCCCGGCGACGTGCGCCGCCGCGCCGAGTGCCGTGCCGGCGTCGCCGGCGGCGGGCTGCACCCACACGTGCCGGAAGCCGCTCTCCCGCCACAGCCGTGTGTTGGCCACGCAGTTGAGGGCGACACCGCCGGCCAGGGTCAGCGCGTCCTCGCCGGTGCGCTCGCGCAGCCACCGGGCGAGGGCCAGCATGACGTCCTCCAGGCATTGCTGGGCGCTCGCCGCGAGGTCGGCGTGGTCCTGGTTCCAGGCGCCGCCTGCGGGGCGCGGCGGGACGAGTTCGGCCCAGGGCACCGGCCGGGCCCGGAAGCCGCCTGCGTCGTCGGCGCGTACGTACGCGCGCAGCCGGCCGGCGAAGCGCGGGGTGCCGTAGGAGGCGAGGGCCATGACCTTGAACTCGTCGCTGCTGCGCAGGAATCCGAGGTGCTGGGTGAGGTCCTCGTAGAACAGGCCGAGGGAGTCGGGCAGTTCCTGGGCGCCGAGGACGGTCAGTTCGCGGCCGGTGTAGCGGCCGGCCAGGTGGGAGCCGCATTCGCCGCGGCCGTCGAGGACGAGGACGGCGCAGTCGGGGTACGGGGAGACCGCTCCGGCGGAGGCGGCGTGCGCCACGTGGTGCGGGACGAACCTCACCTTCGCCGGGTCGAGTCCGGGCAGGGCCTCGGCGAGGAAGCCGGGGGCCTGGCGGGCGTACTCCTGCCTCAGGTGGTCCCAGGGGTCGTGCAGGCCCATCAGCTCGGCGGGGCGGGCGAGCGCCGGGTCGTAGGAGTAGGCGACGGCGTCCAGGTCGGACGGGGTGAGGCCGGCCTGCGCCAGGCACCAGCGGGCCGACTGCTCGGGCAGCTCCCAGGCGGAGAACGGGACGGGCCGTTTGCCGTGCTTGCGGCGGGAGAACCGCTCCTCCTCCGCCGCCGCCACGACCGTGCCGTCGGTGACCAGGGCGGCGGCCGGGTCGTGGAAGAGTGCGTTGATACCGAGGACGTGCATGCGCTGTCTCCAGGGCCGGGGCGGGCGGGGTCAGGACTGCGGGGCGGGCGGCTGCGCGCGCGGGAGCCGTTCCGGCGGCAGGGCGGTGAAGTAGGCGATGGTCTGCTTCAGGCCCTCCTCCCAGGGCACCTGCGGCGACCAGCCGAGCAGTTCGCGCGCGAGGGTGGTGTCCGGGCGGCGCCGGCCGGGGTCGTCGACGGGGCGGTCGATGAACGCGACGGGCGAGCGGGAGCCGGTGAGGGCGACGATCCGGCGGGCCAGGTCGGCCATGGTGATCTCGTCGCTGCCGCCGATGTTGACCGGCCGCACGGACTTGCTGGCGGCCACCCGCAGCACCCCGTCGACCGTGTCGTCCACGTAGCACAGGGAGCGGGTCTGGCTTCCGTCGCCGGTGACGGTGAGCGGCTCGCCGGCCAGGGCCTGGCGGATGAAGGTGGGGACCGCGCGGCCGTCGTCGGCCCGCATCCGCGGTCCGTAGCTGTTGAACAGGCGCACGATCCCGGCGTCCGTGTCCCGGGCGCCGGCGTGGGCGGTGACCAGGGCCTCGGCGAACCGCTTGGACTCGTCGTACACGCTGCGCGGGCCGATCGGGTTGACATTGCCCCAGTAGCCCTCGTGCTGCGGGTGGACGAGGGGATCGCCGTAGACCTCGGAGGTGGAGGCGAGCAGGAAGCGGGCGCCGTCGCGTTCGGCGACCGCCAGCGCGTTGCGGGTGCCGAGGCTGCCCACGTCGAGGGTCTGCAGGGGCATGCGCAGGTAGTCGGCGGGCGAGGCCGGGCAGGCGAAGTGCAGCACCAGGCCGTACGGTCCCGGCAGCAGTTCGGGGCAGCCGGGGTCGGTGAGGTCGCAGTGGACGTACCGGAAACCGGGACGGTCCTCCAGGTGGGCGACGTTCTCCCGCCGCCCGCAGCACAGGTTGTCGGCGCAGTCGACTTCGACGCCTGAATCCAGCAGTCGTTCGCACAGGTGGGAGCCGAGGAAGCCGGCGCCGCCGGTCACGAGGGCGCGTCGCCAGGAGAACGGTGTGTCACCAGTCATGGGGCTGTTCCTTCGTCCACGTCGTCCGCGCCCTGGGAACGCTCCTGCCTGGGCGTTCGGCGCGCACCGCGTCGCCGGGTCCGGTGTCGGCGGGCCCGCTGGGAAGAGAGGGGCAGGGGCCGGGTCCCCGCTGACCGGAGGACCGGCTGAAGGGCCGCCGCTGGCTGGACGGCACCGCGATCTGAGTTCCCCTGCCAGTTGGTTTCACACTTTTGATTCTTATTGTCCGAAATGAGGGGTACTCGCGCGACTTCTACGGCACCGGCACGGTGGAGAGGCCCATGCGCGACGACGTCTCGGCAGTGGTGCTGCGCACGCTGAGCGGGCCCGGGCGGCCCCCGGAAAGGGTGCTGCTCACCGGCTGGTTCAGCTTCCGCGACGGGGAGGCGACGGCCGGGGACGTACTCGCCCAGCAGCACATGTCGGCCGCGCTGACCCGTGCGGGCATCCCCCACGACACGGCATGGAGTCCGGGCTTCCGCCCCGCTGAACTGTCACTGGAGGCCGCGGATCCGGAGGCGTACGACACGCTGCTGTTCGTGTGCGGGCCGGTGCACGGGCCGCAGGTGGCCGCCCTGCACACCAGGTTCAGAACCTTGAGACGACTGGCGGGCGGGGTCTCGGTGGTGGATCCCGCCGACCCCGCGGCGACCGGCTTCCACGTGATCGTCGCGCGGGACGGCACCGCCGCCCCGGCCCGGCGCGATCTCGCCGCCACCGCCCCCGCCGGCCCGCTGCCCCCCGTGGCGGGGGTGGCCCTCTCCGGCGGGCAGGGCGAGTACGGCGCGCGCCGGCGGCACACGGAGGTGAACGAGCGGATCACCGGCTGGCTGGCGGGCAAGGACTGCGCCCGCGTGCCGGCCGACACCCGGCTGGCCACCGACGACTGGCGGCTGTGCGCCACCGCCGAGCAGTTCCTCGCCCTCGTCTCACGCTTCGACGTCCTCGTCACCACCCGCCTGCACGGCCTGGTGCTGGGCCTGCGCACCGGCACCCCGGTGATCGCGGTCGACCCGGTCGCGGGCGGCGCCAAGGTCACCGCCCAGGCCCGCGCCGCGGGCTGGCCCGCGCTGGTGGCCGCGGAGGCGCTGACCCCGCGGCTGCTGGACCACTGGTGGGAGTGGGCGCTGTCCGGCGCGGGCCGGACGGCCGCCGCCTGCCGCTCGACGCGCTGACCGGCGCGGCGGACCGTGTAGCGGGCCGCGCCCGGGGCACTCGGCGCGGCGACGGCCGGCCGTTCACGGGCCGCCGCGTTCACGCAGGAGGTGACGAGGATGGGTCACGGCGGAAACGTCGTCCAGGAGCTGACCACCGACCACCGTGAGGTCGAGGAGATCTTCGGCCGGATCGAGGCGCTGCCGCCCGGCTCCGGGGAGCGCAAGGACCTGGCCGAGAAGGCCGTGATCGAGCTGGTCCGCCACTCCGTCGCGGAGGAGGCCTACCTGTACCCGGCGGTGCGCGAGCACCTTACGGGCGGGGACGCCCTGGCGGACAAGGAGCTCGAGGACCATGCCAAGGCCGAACAGATCATGAAGGACCTGGAGGGCTGCGCGGCGGACGACCCGCGCTTCGACATGCTCGTCACGCAGCTGATGCACGAGATCAGGTCCCACGTGGCGGACGAGGAGCAGAACCTCTTCCCGCAGCTGGAAGCGGCCTGCCCCGCCGATGCCCTGATGGAGCTCGGCGACAAGGTGCGCCGGGCGAAGAAGACCGCGCCGACCCGTCCGCACCCGGCGGCGCCGGACAAGCCCCCGGCCAACAAGCTGCTGGCCCCGGGCGCCGGTCTGGTCGACCGGATGCGCGACGCGCTGACGGGACGCGGCAAGGAGAGCTGACGTCGGCCCCGGGGGCCGGGCGTGCGCGCCCGGCCCCTCACGCCGCCTGCGGCCGGCGCTTCACAGCCACGGCGCCACTCCGCCGCGGGAACGGGGCAGGGGGCGGGAGATGCGGCACAGCAGCCGGAACCCCTGGCAGAGGGTCAGCGGCCACAGCAGCGCGAAGCACCACAGCAGCGCGGGGTCGGAGGTGCGGATGCCCATGACGGCCACGAACGCCGACGCGATGCCGAGCAGCGAAACGGCGAGCGGCAGCCGCCTCTCCCGGCGCGGCCGGCCCGTACGGCGTGCGAACCGGCGGTCCCGCCGCAGGTCCGCCTCGATGCGCAGCAGCGCCCGGCGCTCACGCGGTGACAGCTCTACGTCGTCGTGCATCTCGTCGTGCATCTCCCACGCCTCCCGGTCGTCCACGACGATGGCACCTCCTCCGCGCCCCCGTCCTGCGGGCCCCGGGTTCCCAGGACGGCGCCGCCGACGCGGCGCCCACCGGCCGAGGGGACGCACGGGGCGCCGGTCCGCCGCCCCGGGGGGCGAGCGCCCACCGGCACTCGCGCGCCCCCGGTCGGGCGACGCGCCGCCGCGGTCACCGTCCGTGGTGACCGGCGATCCGGCGGGAAGCCGCGTCCACGGCGCACATGACCTTCGCCGCCACAAGGCCGATACTGAGAGGCGAGGCCCCGTCCACCTGCCCCGAGGCGCCCTGGGGGATGCGATGACCCGTCCGCCACGTCGGCGTCCCGCCGGCGTCAGCTCCGCCGGAACCCGTGGCCGGGCGCCCGCACCGTCGGCGGCGACGACCTTCCGCACCCGGCCCGGACAGCGAAACACCGGTCGGACCCACCCGCGAGCTTTCTAGGAGATGGGCATGAAGATGCTGATCAACGTGCCGGAGACCGTCGTGGCGGACGCGCTGCGCGGTCTGGCGGCCGCGTGTCCCGACCTGACCGTGGACGTGGAGAACCGGGTGATCGTCCGCCGGGACGCTCCCGTGGCCGGGCAGGTCGCGCTCGTGTCGGGCGGCGGCTCCGGGCACGAACCGCTGCACGGCGGGTTCGTCGGCCCGGGCATGCTGTCCGCCGCCTGCCCCGGAGAGGTGTTCACCTCGCCGGTGCCGGACCAGATGGCGCGCGCCGCGGCGGCCGTGGACAGCGGCGCCGGCGTGCTGTTCATCGTGAAGAACTACACCGGCGACGTGCTGAACTTCGACATGGCGGCCGAACTCGCCGAGGACGAGGGGATCCAGGTCGCCAAGGTGCTGGTCAACGACGACGTGGCGGTCACCGACAGCCTGTACACGGCCGGCCGGCGCGGCACCGGCGCGACGCTGTTCGTGGAGAAGATCGCGGGAGCCGCCGCCGCCGAGGGGCAGCCGCTGGAGCGGGTGGAGGCCGTCGGCCGCCGGGTCAACGAGAACTCCCGCAGCTTCGGGGTGGCGCTCAGCGCCTGCACGACCCCGTCGAAGGGCAGCCCGACCTTCGATCTTCCTGAGGGCGAACTGGAGTTGGGCATCGGCATCCACGGCGAGCCGGGCCGGGAACGGCGGCCGATGATGACCTCCGGTGAGATCGCCGACTTCGCGGTCGACGCGATCGTGGAGGACATGCCGCCCCGCAGCCCCGTCCTGGTGCTGGTGAACGGCATGGGCGCGACCCCGCTGCTGGAGCTGTACGGCTTCAACGCCGAGGTGCAGCGGGTGCTTCGCGAGCGCGGGGTCACCGTGGCCCGCACCCTCGTCGGCAACTACGTCACCTCGCTGGACATGGCGGGCGCGTCGGTCACCCTGTGCCAGGTCGACGAGGAACTGCTGCGGCTGTGGGACGCTCCGGTGAAGACCCCGGCGCTGCGCTGGGGGATGTGATAGGGCGAAGAAGTGCTCACCGCACCGGCCGGCATCCCTACCACGCAAGGAGATCCAGTGCTCGACGCCGACTTCTTCCGCCGTTGGATGACGGCGGTCGCCGCCTCCGTGGACCGTGAGGCGGGCCGGCTCACCGCCCTCGACTCGGCCATCGGGGACGCCGACCACGGCAGCAATCTGCAGCGCGGGTTCAGGGCGGTGCGGGCCGCCCTGGAGAAGGAGACGCCCGCGACTCCGGGCGCCGTGCTGACCCTGGCCGGACGGCAGCTGATCTCCACGGTGGGCGGCGCGTCCGGACCGCTGTACGGCACGCTGCTGCGCCGGACCGGCAAGGCGCTCGGCGATGCCGCGGAGGTGGGCGCGGACCAGCTGGGCGAGGCGCTGCGCGCGGGCGTGGAAGGGGTGATGGCGCTCGGCGGGGCGGCCCCGGGCGACAAGACCATGATCGACGCCCTGATGCCGGCCGTGGAGGCGTTCGGGTCCGGTTTCGCCGCCGCGCGGACCGCGGCGGAGGAGGGCGCCCTGGCCACCACGCCGTTGCAGGCCCGCAAGGGCCGGGCGAGTTATCTGGGCGAGCGCAGCATCGGCCACCAGGATCCGGGGGCGGTCTCGTCGGCGCTGCTGATCGCCGCACTGGCCGACACGGCGGAGGCGGACGGTGAGTGAGGAGAAACTGGTCGGGATCGTGCTGGTGTCGCACAGCGCGGCCGTGGCCGCCTCGGTCGCCGAGCTGGCGAAGGGACTGGCGGGCGGCGTGAGCGGCGTGCCGGTGGCGGCGGCGGGCGGCACCGGGGGCGGCGGGCTCGGCACCAGCGCCGAGCTGATCTCCGCCGCCGCGGCGTCCGTGGACCGGGGGGCCGGGGTGGCGGTGCTCACCGACCTGGGCAGTGCGGTGCTCACGGTGAAGGCGCTGCTCGCCGAGGGCGACGAACTGCCGGACGGCACCCGCCTGGTGGACGCGCCGTTCCTGGAGGGCGCGGTGGCCGCCGTGGTCACCGCCGCCGCGGGGGCGGACCTGGACGCGGTGGAGGCCGCGGCGGCGGAGGCGTACAGCTACCGCAAGGTGTGACCGCCGCAGGGGCGCCGGGCCGCTCAGTCGTCCTCGTCGACGAAGAGTCTGGCCAGCCGCTCCCCCGCGGCCACCGCCGCCGCGTGGTCCTCGATGGGTCCGGCGCCGGAGTCCCGGAAGACGATGTAGGTCACCCCGGCATCCGCTCCGCCGGAGCGCGGGTCGGCCGGGATGCCGAGTCTGCGGGCCGTGGCGTAGGAGGCCTCGCCGATGATGTCGCTCGGGCCGGTGTCCCCCACGACCGCGTACTGCACCCGGTCCCGGTAGACGACGGCGGCCACCGAGCCGCCGCGGACGCCGTGCTCCCGGTGGTCCCAGCGGCGGCTCGGCGCCGGCACCACGATGTAGGGCAGCCTCTCGGCGTCGAGGTGGCGGCCGTCGTACTGCTGGAAGGCGGTGGCGGCGCCGAAGTACGGATCGGTGCGGCGGTTGCAGCGGGCGGTGGGCCGGCCGTCGCAGTCGATGTCCAGGTCGGCCTTCCAGAAGACGGCGTCGCGGGTGCCGCAGACGGGGACGGCCGGGGCGCTGCCGGCGTCGGTGCGGTACCGGCCCTTGGAGACGCGGGTGCACGCGTCCGTGCGGGCCAGCAGCTCGGCGGCGGCGACCGCGCCCTCGCTGCGCGCCACCTGCCGTTCTCGGGGCGGCACGGCGGTGGCCGGGGCGGGCAGCGCCGCCGGGGCGATCAGGGCGGCGCCGGCGGCGGCCAGCGTCAGCGACGGGAGACGCACGATGAGGGACCCTCTCACACGGGGGATGTCGAGGCCACTGTGGTGCGGGACCGGCCGCTCGGCCAACGCGCCCGCCCCGAAGGGGCCGGATGGAGCACGCTTCTGACGCCCCGTAGGGGACGGCGGCACGGAGCGGCGGGGGAAGCCGGGCGAGCGGGGAACAGGGGCCGGGGGTCCGGGCCGGCGCCGGTCCGGACCCCCGGCCGCCCGCGTCGGCGCGGGATCGGCGACGACAGCGTGTCCGCGCCGGCGGCGTGAACCGCACCGCGGAGGCGTCGGTTCAGCCGTGGGAGGCTCAGCATACGTAACGTCCCCGGACGCACGCCGGGGCGGCTCGCCGCGGTGACCCCCTTGCCGCTGCGCCACCGGCCGGGCCATATTGGTCCGGACCTTTCGACGAGTGCGACGCCGTCCCCGGGGAGGCAGAGCCGTGCGACGCGTTCCCCCGCCCTTCGTCCTGGCCTGCGGCGCGGTGCTGCTGGTCGCGTCCTGCGGCGGGAGCCGGGCCGACGGGAACGAGGGCCGGGCGCCGGGTCCGCCGGTCGGGATCACCGCGGCGGCGGGCAGCGCCACCAGCGTGCACGTGATGTGGAACGCGGCCCCGCACGGCTCGGGGGTCGACACCTACGAGGTATATCGCGGCCCCACTAAAGTCGCGGAAGTGCCTGGCTCGCAGCACATGGTGGACGTCACCAGGCTCAAGCCGTCGACGGTGTATGCCTTCACCGTCCGGGCCCGGTCCGCCACGGGCCGGCTGGGCCCGCCGAGCCGGGCGGTGAGGGCGCGGACCCCGGCGGTGGCCGCGGCGGACCGTTCGGCGCCGACCCCGCCGCGGAACACCGCGGGGCGGGCGGTGGGCAGCCGGGCGGCCCAGCTGTCCTGGAGCGCGTCCCGCGACGACCGGGGCGTGGTGTCGTACGAGATCCACCAGGGCGGCACGAAGATCCACAGCGTCGGCGGGACGCAGACCGCCGCGGTGGTCACCGGCCTGCGGCCGGGCAGGTGCTACGTGTTCACGGTGCGGGCCCGGGACGCCGCCGGCAACCTCTCCCCGGCCGGCGCCCCGGTCCGCCTCGCCACCCCCGGCAGCGACGACGGCCGGGACACGGCGCCCACCGGGTTCACCGCGACCGCCCACCGCTCCGGCGGCGCCTACTACATCGACCTGGCCTGGGACCCGCCCCGCGCGGACGGGGTGATCACCGAGTACCAGATCCAGCTGGACGGCGCGGCGGCCACCTCGCTCGTGTGGGGCGGCGCCGCGCCGCGCGGCCGGGCGCACCACAGCTTCTACGCGGGCGCCGCCGCAGGGGAAAGGCACCGGGTGCGGCTGCGGGCACGGCTGCCGGACGGCACCTGGGGCGGCTACTCGGCGGAGCGGACCGTGACCACCGGCGGCTGACGGTCCGGGCCGGCCCGGCGGGTACGCCGGACGGGGCGCGCGTCACCCGGCCGGGCGCCGTCGGGGTGCGGGCGCGTCCGGGACCGCGTTGGCTGCGGTTGAGGCAGCACGGCCGTTTCCCGACCCTCGGCGGCGCATGGGACGTACCGCCGACCGTGCCGCCGGAGGCCCGATGCACACCTCACGACTCCTGCTCCGTTCCGGCCTGACCCTGGCGGCCGCCGCCGGGCTCCCGGCCGCGCTCGCCGGGCCGTCCGCCGCGGTCTCGGGCATCTCGGTCAGCACCAGCGGCTCCACGGTCTCGGTGGTCACCGGCGCGTGCACCCAGATCAACGGCAGCTGGGGCACCGCGGCCCTGCTCACCAGCCGTCAGGCGACCTTCTCCCAGGGCCGCCAGGTGGCCCTGTCGGGCACCTCGGTCAGCCAGTCGGCGGCCTGGTCCGGGGTGAGCCCGGGGACCTACACCGTGGTGGTCCTCTGCTCCAGCGGCGCCACCGCGGGCAGCCAGTCGGTCATCGTCTCCGCGCCCGCGAGGCCGACGATCTCGGCGACGTCCACGGCGGCGCCCTCCCGCGGGGTGATGGGCGGCCTGGGCGGCGCCGCCCGGGACTACGGCCCGCTGACCCTGGGCGCCGGCGCGGCCCTGGTCGGCGCGGGCGTCGTGGCCACCGGCTGGGTGCTGCGCCGCCGCTCGAAGCCGTACCGCCTCTGAGGCGCCGGCACGGCGCCCGCTTCAGTCCGCGGCCGGCCCGGGCAGTTCGGCGAACTCCGCCAGGGCGTGCGTGAGCCACTGCGTCCAGAAGGTCTCCAGGTCGATGCCCGCCCGCAGGACCAGGTGCCGCAGCCGGTCCTGCGGGCTGTCCCGGCCCGGCGGGAAGTCGCGCTCCTCGATCTCCCGGTACTCGGCCAGCTGCCGCCGGTGCAGTTCCAGATGGCGGCGCAGATCGGCCTCCAGGCCCGCCGTGCCGACCACGGCCGCCGCGCGCAGCCGCAGCAGCAGCACGTCCCGCTGGGGCTTGGGGTCCTGCGCGGCGGCGGTCCAGCGGGCCAGTTCGGCGCGGCCGGCGGGCAGCACCTCGTAGCTCTTGCGCTGCCCGCGGGCCGGCTGCTCGGCCGGCAGGGCCCGGATGAAGCCCGCGGCCTCCAGTCTTCCCAGCTCGCGGTAGATCTGCTGGTGCGTCGCGGACCAGAAGTAGCCGATCGACCTGTCGAACCGGCGGGTCAGCTCCAGCCCCGACGACGGCTTTTCCAGCAGGGCGGTGAGGATCGCGTGCGGGAGTGACATGGGCTCATCCTAGGGACGGCGGCCGCGGCCCCTACAGCGCCGCCGCCAGCTCCGTGCCCTGCTTGATCGCCCGCTTGGCGTCGAGTTCGGCCGCGACGTCCGCGCCGCCGATCAGGTGCGCGGCGCGTCCGGCGGCGACCAGCTCGTCGTACAGTTCCCGGCGCGGCTCCTGGCCGGTGCAGAGCACGACCGTGTCGACCTCCAGGACCGTGCTCTCGCCGCCGACGGTGATGTGCAGCCCGGCGTCGTCGATCCGGTCGTAGCGCACGCCCGGCACCATGGTCACGCCCCGGTGCTTCAGCTCGGTGCGGTGGATCCAGCCGGTGGTCCTGCCGAGCCCGGCGCCGACCTTGCTGGTCTTGCGCTGGAGCAGGTGCACCTGTCGGGGCGGCGCGGGCCGCTCGGGGGCGGCGAGCCCGCCGGGCGCCCGGTAGTCCATGTCGACGCCCCAGTGACGGAAGTACGTCCGCGGGTCCTCGCTCGCCTTGTCGCCGGCGTCGGTGAGGAACTCGGCCACGTCGAAGCCGATGCCCCCGGCGCCGAGGACGGCGACGCGGTCGCCGACGGGGGCGCCGTCGCGCAGCACGTCGAGGTAGCCGAGGACGCTGGGGTGGTCGACGCCGGGGATGTCCGGGGTGCGCGGGGTGACGCCGGTGGCGACGACGACCTCGTCGTAGTCGGCCACGGTCTGGGGGGTGACCCAGGTGTCCAGGCGCACCTCGACGCCGTGGGCGTCGAGCTGGTGGCGGAAGTAGCGCAGCGTCTCGTCGAACTCCTGCTTGCCGGGCACCCGGCGGGCGACGTCGAGCTGTCCGCCGATATCGCTCGCCGCGTCGAACAGGGTGACGGCGTGGCCGCGTTCGGCGGCGGAGACCGCGCAGGCCAGCCCGGCCGGGCCGGCGCCGACGACGGCGACGCGCTTCTTGCGCCGGGTCGGCGCGAGCACCAGTTCCGTCTCGTGGCAGGCGCGCGGGTTGACCAGGCAGGAGGTGATCCGACCGCTGAAGGTGTGGTCGAGGCAGGCCTGGTTGCAGCCGATGCAGGTGTTGATGGCCTCCGGGGCGCCGGCGGCGGCCTTGGCGACGAAGTCGGGGTCGGCGAGCAGGGGGCGGGCCAGGGAGACCATGTCCGCGTAGCCGCCGGCCAGGAGTTCCTCGGCCAGTTCGGGCGTGTTGATGCGGTTGGTGGTCACCAGCGGCACGGAGACCTCGCCCATGAGCTTCTTGGTGACCCAGGCGTAGGCGCCGCGCGGCACGGAGGTGGCGATGGTGGGGATGCGGGCCTCGTGCCAGCCGATGCCGGTGTTGATGATCGTCGCTCCGGCGGCCTCGACCGCCTTGCCGAGCGTGATCACCTCTTGCAGGGTGGAGCCGCCCGGCACCAGGTCCAGCATCGACAGCCGGTAGACGACGATGAAGTCCTCGCCGACGGCCTCGCGCACCCGCTCGACGATCTCGACGGGGAACCGCATGCGGTTCTCGTGGGAGCCGCCCCAGCGGTCGGTGCGCCGGTTGGTCCCGGCGGCGGTGAACTCGTTGATCAGATAGCCCTCGGAGCCCATGATCTCGACCCCGTCGTAGCCGGCCCGCCGGGCGAGGCGGGCGGCGCGGGCGTAGTCCTCTATGGTGCGCTCGACGTCGGCGTCGGTCATCTCGCGCGGCACGTAGGGGCTGATCGGCGCCTGCAGGGGGCTGGGGGCGACCAGGTCGCGGTGGTAGGCGTAGCGGCCGAAGTGCAGGATCTGCATCGCGATCCTGCCGCCCTCGCGGTGCACGGCCTCGGTGACCACCCGGTGCCGCTCGGCCTCCGCCTCGGTGGTGAGCTTGGCGCCGCCCTCGTAGGGGCGCCCCTCCTCGTTGGGCGCGATGCCGCCGGTGACGATGAGGCCCACTCCCCCGCGCGCGCGGGCCGCGTAGAACGCCGCCATCCGCTCGAAGCCGCGCTCGGCCTCCTCCAGGCCGACGTGCATCGAGCCCATGAGCACCCGGTTGGGCAGCGTGGTGAAGCCCAGATCGAGCGGGGTCGTCAGGTGGGGGTAGCGGCTCATCGGGCCCTCCGTGCGCGGTGTCGTCGCTTCTTGTTGTAGAGGACGCGCCCAGCTTTGTGCAACTAGTTGCACAAAAGAGGGAGGTGACACCGGCCACTCTGTACCTACTAGTATGTACACTCACTTGGCACCGATCCGCCGCCCGAGAGGACGCCCCCATGCCCTTCGTCCGCATGGACGCGCTCGGCACCGATCCCGCCCGCCTCGACGCGCTGGGCCAGGCCGTCCAGGACGCCCTCGTGGAGACGCTCGGCATCCCGGCCGGGGACCGATTCCAGGTCCTGACCGGCCACGACGGCGTCCGCAGCGGCCTGCGCTACGGCGACCACCCCGGCGTGCGCCGGGACGACTCGGTGGTGTTCGTCGCGATCACCCTGCGCGCCGGGCGCGGCGCGGACCGCAAGCGGGCGATGTTCCGGCGGATCGCCGAGCTGGTGCACGAGCGCACCGGCACCGAGCCGCGCAACGTGTTCGTGACCCTGACCGAGAACGGCTCCGCCGACTGGTCCTTCGGCCACGGCCTGGCGCAGTACGCCCCGGCCGGCGACGGGCCGGCCGGGGCGCGGCCCGGACGACTCAGCGACTCTCCAGGCGCAGGTGCAGGTCCCGCTCCTGGTCGCCGGAGGCCGCGCCGGTCTCCTCCACCGTGAACATCGCGTCCAGGGTGGTGCGGAACCGGTCCACGGCCCAGGGGCCGCCCTGGACGTCCACCTGGACGGGTGAGCCGAGGCGGACCGGCGCGCAGCCCTCCGCGCGGGCGTCCGCGACGTCGTAACTGCCGTGCCACACCATCGGGCGGCTCTCGTGGAGCTGCCGAGGCGGCTCGTTCGCGCCCCGGTCGGAGGCGAAGCACGACCTCAGCGCGTCGAAGACGATGCGCGCGTCCTCCGTGGAACCGCTGAGCTCCACCGTGACGGTCTCCGGATGCGACCGCTCCGTGTCTGCCATTGATCGATCCTTTCGTGGCCGCTGCCAGGGAACGGGGTACCCCGCCGGACCGCGTCCATCCGCGGGGAATGACCCGGAGCGGCCGCGCACGCCTCAGCCGCGCGCGAACCTGTACGTCTTGCTGTCGGTCAGCACGCAGAACCCGGGCGAGACCACGATCACCCGCAGGATGCCGCTGCGGCGGTCGTAGTCGATGCCCTCCGCCTCGAAGCCGCCTGAGCAGGAACTGCGCAGCGGGAGCCGGCGCAGTGCGGTGACATGGCCCACGACGTCCGCGGCGCCGCTCGGAGCGGCCGACAGGTCGATCTGCAGCAGTGGCTTGGTGAGGCCGAAGAGGCTGCCCTCGGGGTCGTCGGAGGAGCACAGCAGGGTGGTCGGGGCGGAGAAGTCGCAGCCCTGGACGTCGCGGACGGCGTGGTCGAGCCGGACGGTCGCGGCCTGCGGGAGGTTCGCCGAGGGCGAGGTGGACGGGTTGACGCCGGGCGTCGGGAAGACCAGCAGCCGGCTCATCGTGCCCCACTCGCCCGAGAGCATCCACTGGCCGTCGGGCGAGACTGCGACCCAGGAGTTGTTCAGCGCCTCGCCCGGGCTCAGCGTGTGGACGTACTCCGTCCAGGTGCCGCCGGGCGTCCGCACGCGGAACATCTTCGAGTTGCCGGAGTCCCGCTGGTAGGGCTCGATGTAGAAGCCGCCGTAGGAGGCGTCGGGGTCGCCGACGTGGTTCCAGCCGCGGGCGGACACGTCGACGGGGACGGTGCCGATGCCGGTGTAGCGGTTGGGGCTGCCCGCCGGCACCTCGATCGAGGTCAGGCCCTGGCTCTCGGTCAGCGGGTCGGCGCGGTCGGAACCGGTCTCCGTCCAGGTGTCCGCCGCGGCGGCGGGCGCGGACGCGGACAGGGACACGACGGCGGCGGTGGCGAGGGAGACGAGTCCGGCGAGAACTGCGTGGCGGCGGCGCCGGGCGGACGCGGGCATGGCCGACTCCTCGGTGACAGGGGGGTGGGGCACTCGGTCGGCGGACAGTCTGGCGCGGGCGCGTGGTCATGTACAGGCCAAGGGAGCAACATGAGCGTGAACCTTCACGGCCCGCGGGACCGCGCTGTACGGTCCCGGCGGGCGGCCCGCACCGCGCGCACCGCCGCCGCGGCGGCTCCGGCGGTCGTCCGCCGCCGTGTCGGGAGATGGTGGAGACAGACGGCGAAGGCCTCGGAGAGTCGGGTGTGAGCGCGGTAGAACAGAAGGAGTCGGCACGGGGGACGGCATGCCGAGCGGACGGGCGAAGGCGGTGCGTGGCATGAGTGCAGCCGGGGCTGCGGTGGCCGAGGGCGACGAGCCCGCGCGGGGGCCGTTGCGGCCCGGCGGGCTGCTCGACGTGCTCGGCGTGGCGTCGGTGGTGCTGGGCGCCGACGGGCGGATCGTCCTGTGGAGCCCGCAGGCGGAGGAGCTGTTCGGCTACAGCGCGCAGGAGGCCCTCGGCCAGTACGCCGCCCGGCTGATGGTGCACGAGCAGCACATCGCCCTGGTCGGCAGGCTCTTCGCCGACGTGATGCGCACCGGGCAGAGCTGGGCCGGCGGCTTCCCGATCCGGCACAAGGACGGCGGCACCCGCCTGGTGGAGTTCCGCAACATGCGCCTGCTGGACGACCACGGGGACGTGTACGCCCTCGGGCTCGCCGCCGACCAGACGACCGTGCGGCGGCTTGAGCAGGACGTGGCGCTGTCGGAGCGGATGGTGAAGCAGTCACCGATCGGGTACGGCGTCCTGGACACCCGGCTGCGGTTCGTGTCGGTCAACCCGGCCCTGGAGAAGACCGACGGGCTGACGTCCGCCGGGCACGTGGGCCGCACCCTGCGCGAGGTGCTGCCGCTGGTGGACGCCGACGCCCTGGAGGCGGCAGCCCGGCGGGTGCTGGAGACGGGCGTGCCGCTCGTCGACGACCTGCTCGTGGGCCGAACGCACGCGGCCCCCGAGGAGGACCGCACCTGGTCGCTCTCGCTGTACCGGCTGGAGGACGCCATGGGCAACGTGCTCGGCGTGGCGTTCTCGCTGGTCGACATCACCGAGCAGCACCGGGCCTCCGTGGAGGCGGAGGCGGCCCGGCGCCGGCTCGCGGTCGTCGCCGACGCCTCCGCCCGGATCGGCACCACGCTCGAACTGGAGCGCACCGCCTGCGAGCTGGCCGACGTCGCCGTGCCGGAACTGGCCGACGTGGCCGCCGTGGACCTGCTGGACGCGGTGGTGGAGGGCCGGCCCAGCACGCTCGGCCCCTCGGAGTCCGCGGTGATCCGGGCCCTCGCGGTCCGCCCGGAGGACGGCTCGGACGCGGTACGGGCCGCCGACCCGCCCGGCCGGATCGCCCGGTACGCCTCCGACCGGCTGGTGACCGAGTGCGTGCGCACGGGCGACGCGGTGCTGGTGCCGCACGTGAAGGACGAGGACCTGCCGCGCATCGCCCGCTCCCCCGAGGCGGCCGGCCTGCTGGCCCGGGCGGGCCTGCACTCGTACCTCGCGGTGCCGCTCATCGCGCGCGGCGAGGTGCTGGGCGCGCTCGACCTCAAGCGCACCCGCAACCCGCTGCCGTTCGACGAGGACGACTTGCTGCTGGCGCGGGAGCTGGCCGCCCGGGCGGCCGTGCAGATCGACAACGCACGCTGGTACCAGAACGCCCGCAACACCGCGCTGACCCTGCAGCGCAGCCTGCTGCCCAGCCATCCGCCGGTCACGACCGGCCTGGAGGTGGCCTCCCGTTACCAGCCGGCGGGCGCCACCAGCGAGGTCGGCGGCGACTGGTTCGACGTGATCCCGCTGGAGGGCGGCAAGACCGCGCTCGTCGTGGGCGACGTGATGGGCAGCGGCATCAGCGCGGCCGCCACGATGGGCCGGCTGCGCACCGCGACCACCACGCTGGCCGCGCTGGACCTGGACCCGGCCCGGCTGCTGGAGCACCTGGACAAGACGACCTCGGCCCTCGACCACTCCATCGCCACCTGCGTGTACGCCGTCCACGACCCGCATCTGCGCCAGTGCCGGATCGCCAACGCCGGTCATCTGCCCCCGGCCCGGGTACGGCCCGGCCGCCCGCCGGAGCTGCTCGACCTGCCCACCGGGGTGCCGCTCGGCGTGGGCGGGGTCGGCTTCTCCACCGTCACCGTCGACCTGGCGCCCGGCGACGAGCTGGTGTTCTACACCGACGGGCTGGTGGAGACCCGCCGCCATTCGCTGGACGAGCGCCTGGCCTTCCTGCTGACCCTGCTCGACGACCCCGCCCGGCCGCTGGAGGAGACCTGCGACCTCCTCCTGCGCACGCTCCACCACCCGGACAACCACGACGACGTGGCCCTGCTCGTCGCACGGGCGCAGGAACTGCCGTAGCGGTCACTCGGCCACGCCGATCACGACGTGCGCGTACCGCTCCTCGCTCACCGCCAGACGGGTCGTCAGACCGGCGTCGCGGCAGATGCGCACGGCGGCCGGCGCCTGGTGCGCACCGGTCTCGGTGAGCAGGCAGCCGCCGGGCACCAGCCACCGGGGCGCCCCGGCGGCCACCCGGCGCAGCACGTCGAGGCCGTCCGCGCCGCCGTCCAGGGCGACCAGCGGCTCGTGGTCGCGGGCCTCGGCCGGCAGCAGGGGCACTTCGGCGGTGGGGACGTAGGGGACGTTCGCCGTCAGGACGTCCACGCGGCCGCGCAGACCGGTCGGCAGGGCGTCGAACAGGTCGCCCCGGTACGCCCGGCCGCCGAACGCGGCGAGATTGCGGCGGGCGCAGCGCACGGCGGCCTGGTCGATGTCGGCCGCGTGCACCTCGGCGCCGTCCAGGGCGGCGGCGAGGGCCGCGCCCAGCGCGCCGGAACCGCAGCACAGGTCCACGACGACGGTCGCGTGCGGCGCCGCCGCCAGCGCCTGGTCGACGAGGAACTCGGTACGGCGTCGGGGGACGAACACCCCTGGTTCCACGGCGATGCGCAGTCCGTGGAACCCGGCCCAGCCGAGGACGTGCTCCAGCGGCAGTCCGGCGACGCGCCGGTCCACCATGGCGGCGGCGTCCCCGGGGGTGCGGGCGGTGGCGAGGATCAGTTCCGCCTCGTCCTCGGCGAAGACGCACCCGGCGGCGCGCAGTGCGGAGACGACGGCGGACGGGGAGAGAGGTGCGGGAGTGGGCATGGAAGCCGAAGGCCTTTCGGGAGCGCGAGACCTGAGGCGCCCCCGCGGTCACCGCTTCCGGTGCACCGCGCCGTCACGGGGAGGGAGCACCCCAGCCGACACAGCGGTAATGGGACTCACCTCCTCGCCGTCGGGGCCGCGACGTCCGCGACCGGAGGGCCACCCTACCCCAGGCCCCACGACTCGGCTCCCGGCACACGGAATCGGCTTCCGGCACACGGAACCGGCTCATAGAGGTGTTCACCTGGCTCGCCCGCGTGGATGGCAGCGCCTGGTGCGGGCCGTCCACCGCGAGGGCGGCCGGGGCTCTCGCCCCGGACCGGCCGGGGCCGGCCGCGGGCACTGAAGCTGGAGGACGGCGATGTACTGCCACACCAACCTGACCATGCGCCAGCTCGCCGTACTCTTCGGGATCTGTCCGGCGGCCGTGTCGGCCGGATCATCAGCCGGCACGGCCCCCTGCTGGCTTCTGCGCCCCGCAAGCGCAAGCCCGGCCGCATCAGGTCCCCAGCTTCGACGGCACCTTGGCGCCCAGAGCGGAGTGCGCACTTCGTCGCGCTGGGCGACGACGCCGAGGGCAGGACCTTCTTGCAGGGCCTGCGGGAGGCGGTCGCCGCAGCGAAGCAGCGGGGCACCACCGCCACCGACATGACCGCCGCGTTCGGAATCGGACGGACACCGGAGAAGAGCGCCCGGGCACGCCTGCTGGAAGTCCGCCGCCGAGTGCGCTTTCCGAGTGTGGTTCTGCCGCCGCGGACCGGACGTCGGCTGAGCCGTTTCCAGCCCGCGATCGCACTCTGCGGCGCGCCGTGCCGAAAGACTCAGCCGACCTCAGTCAGTCGGGGTGGTCACTCGGCGGTGCCGGGACGCCACGTGGTGAGCTTGTGAGGGAAGGAGTCGTGGCACGTGAGCTTCACTCGCCGACCCACGGTGCTCGCCGTGACATCCGTCTTCAGCGGATAGTTCCAGCCCTTGGTCACGACCTGGCCGAACGGCTCGTCGTACACCTCGTGGACACGCTTGGGCGGACCAGACCGCTCGTATGAGCCACTGATCACGACCGTCTGCTCCGGGCGAACAAGCCTCTTGTTCGCGGGTGCCGCTCAACCGCTACCACAGCGGTCTCGTCCGAGCGGGAGCGAGAACGGTCCGCTCAGAGCGGCCCATTGCAGAAGCATGATGGTCTTGGCGTCCGCGATCTCACCGATGCGCATCATGTCCAGAGCCTGCGCGAAGGGGAGTTCCAGGACGGTGATGTCCTCCCCCTCTTCAGCGACGCCCTGTTGACGGAGTCCCGGTGCCGGTCCCTCGTAGGGTGCGGCGAAGAAGTGGAGCCGCTCAGTGACTGAGCCCGGGCTCATGAACACGGCGAAGACGCGCTCGGCGACGCCGACGGTGTGGCCTGTCTCCTCCGCGGCCTCCCTGCGGACGGCTTCTTCGGGTGTGTCACCGTCCAGCAGTCCGGCCGGCGTCTCGATGAGCATCCCGTCGGGATGGCCGTTCACATAGGCAGGCAGGCGGAACTGCCGTGTCAGCAGCACCGTTCCACGTGCCTGGTTGTACAGGAGGATCGTGGCTCCGTCGCCGCGGTCGTACGTCTCGCGCTGTTCACGGCTCCAGTGCCCGTCGCTGTGCCGGTAGTCGAAGGTCGTCTTGCGAAGGACGTACCAGTCGCAGGAAAGAACCTCCACGTCGCGAATGCGGACTCGGGGGTTGCCGGTCACATCGCGGCCTTGCCGGTCCAGATGGGTGCGTCCACGACGGTCGGGCGTATCCACGCCGACGGTCATCGGACCGGAGGCACATCGTCGAGGCTGGTGTAGACGGCCTTGCCCATCGCACGCGCCCGGGAGACCATCAGCTCGGCGCCTTCGGAGGGACCACCGACGCGGAGCACCGCGTCACACCGCGCCAGCAACTGCTCGGCGACGGGGTGGAAGATCTCTTCGTGGACCGCGTCGCCGGGACCGGTGCTGCCGGCGGCCTCCAGGAGCGGAAGCGCGAGTGCCTCGCCGGTGACACCGAGATGGCCCGCGCGGAAGAGCTTCAGTGCAGCGTCGGTCATGGCGCGTACGTTGGCTTCGAGCTTGGCCGGGTCGTCGCCGGTGCCGGAGCGGTAGGGGCCTGCTACCAGGATCATGAGCGAACGCTCGTCGATCGTCATGGAGACACCTTTCCTTCGGGTGGTGGACGAGTCGATGTCTTGTGGGTGACCGGCACGCTGCGTGCTGTCGGGAATTCCGTGCGCCGGCATGCGGGGTGCCGGGCGAGACCAGCACTGCTCGACGATCCGTGGCGGCCTGGTGCGATCCCGCCTGAGAACTCGTCAGGGCGATCCAGAACGCTCGACGCCTTGCGGCTGGCATTTCGCTGTCTGCGGTCTCGTCGGCGGACTCCGGTGAGCGCCTCGGCGAGCCGCCGCACACCGATCGGCCTCACAGCCGGACCGCTCGCTTCAACACCACAGTTCTAACACAGTTGTGTTTGTTTTGAACAGCGCCCTGTGCGAATTGGCCGGTCGCGCTGATGCGGGTATCCGGGGCTCCATGCAGCCGTCGCAGTCGCGCCTGGTGGCGATCCCACGGCACTGCTTCATGCCGGGGCCACGAGAGTGCCGGTGGCGGTGACCGCGGACCGCTGGGCGGCGCCGTCGCAGCCGCGCCTCCGCCGGCAAGCGGGACGCTTCCGGGTGCGGGACATCCGGACGCAAGGGCCTCGGAGCGACCGTGCGGCACCCGGCTGCGTGATCACCGTGGGGAAGTCATGGCCTCCGGTACCGCACGCACCGAGTGGCCGCGTCGGCGCAAGGGTTGGCCGCCACCGACCGGAACCATCACTGCCCGCCAAGCGGCCCTGGTCGGGAGTGGCTTCGCCGGGACGCTGATCACGCGTAGCTGTCACGCAAGCATGCTGGCGCAAAGGCCGACAGCCGATCGCCGCCCCCTCCGGCAGGTCGCGGAGCGACGGCGTCACACCAGGTGGGTCTCCACGCCGGCATCCTTCAACGCCTGCAGTGTGAGGGGTCCGTTCGGATGAGTCCGCACGTCCTTCGCTGCAGCATCCGTGACGAAGGTGCCGACCGCGCTCAGGGGCGCGACCTGACTGAAGGCCCGCACACCCAGCTTGGTGGCGTCCGCCACGGCCACGGTTCGTTCCGCTTGCGCGAGACCTACTTGCTTGACCGCCGCGTCATCGAGTGAGAACTCCGTCCAGCCGCGCTCCGCGTGCACCCCGCCGATCGACATGACGAAGCAGTCGAAGCTCAGGGCGCCCAGAGTACGCAAGGCCAGCGGGCCTACCAGCGAGCGCTCGCCGGGGCGCGAGCGTCCTCCCGCGAGGAGCAGTTCGATGCCCGGCTTGTCCGCCAGAACCGATGCCGCCTGCAGACTGAGTACGGCCACAGTGAGCGGGGCGCGCCCGACCAGATGCTCGGCGACGTGGACCGTGGTCGTACCGGCATCCAGCAGGACTGTCGACCCCGGCTCGACCATCGCTGCGACCGCCGCCCCCAGCCGGTCCTTGGTCACGGCCTGCCACTCACGGCGGGCGAAGAAGCCTCCGCCCTCTTCCCGAGGACGCACGGGGACCGCACCGCCGTGGACTCGGCGGAGCAGGCCTTGGCTCTCCAGCGCGTTCAGGTCCCGGCGGACGGTCATCTCGGAGACGCCGAGACGCTCGGCCAGCTCGGACACGGACAGTCTGCCCGCGTTCTGGACCAGCCGCAGGGTCAGGTCAAGTCGGTCTCCGACGCTCATGCACCACTTCTAACACTGTTCTGTTCGTTCGAACAATACCGAAGGCTTCGCTTGTCGGCCCGTTCGCGGGCTGCCGGGTACTACTCGCCGCCGGGGGTGCGCGGATGATCCATACGGTGGAGCCAGGTCTTGAGCAGGGTTTCGAGTGCCTCGGCCTCAGCGGTGGTCAGCTGTTCCAGCAGACGGCGTTCGTTGCGCATGTGGTCGGTGAACGCCTGGTCGATCAGTTCACGGCCGGCTCCGGTGAGGGCGACGATCCGAGCGCGCCGGTCGTCGGCGGAGGGACGGCGGGTGACGAGTCCGGCTCGCTCCAGGCGGTCGATCCTCTTCGTCATGGCACCGGTGGTGACCATGGTGTGCACGGCAAGCTCGCCGGGCGCCCGTTCATAGGGCGCACCTGCGCGGCGCAAGGCGCACAGGACGTCGAACTCTCCCTCGGTGAGCCCGTAACGGTCGTAGACGGCACAGAGTTCCTGCGTGAGCCGTGCGGCCAGGCGATGCAGCCGGCCGATCACCCCCTGCGGGGAGACGTCCAGGTCAGGCCGCTCGCGGCGCCAGTCGGCCTGGATGCGCGACACCCGGTCCAGCGATTCCCGGTCTTCCATGTCTTCATAATAGCTTCCCGGGAAGCTACATTAGCTTCCATGGAAGCTAATGTTCGCTGGGTGGCTCTTACGACGGTCGCACCGGTGGCGTGGGGGGCCAACTACTTCGTCACGCACGAGTTCCTTCCTGCCGATCGCCCGCTCTACGGGGCCGCTCTGCGGGCGCTCCCCGCCGGCCTCGTCCTGCTGGCGGTGTGCAGGCAGCGGCCCCGTGGCGGGTGGTGGTGGCGGTCCGCCGTCCTCGGGCTGCTCAACGTGAGCGTGTTCTTCGTGCTCGTCTATGCCGCCTCACAACTGCTTCCGACCAGCGTCGCCTCGACCGTGATGGCGCTGTCCCCCCTGACGATGATGCTCATCGCCTGGCCCGTGGTGGCCGAGCGGCCCCGGACCGCGCACCTGGCCGGCTCAGGGATCGGGCTGGTCGGGGTGTGTCTCATGCTCCTCACGGGAGCCGGTGGAGTGAGCGTGCCGGGAATCCTCGCCTCCGGCGCCGCCATGCTGGTGTCGTCCTTCGGTCACATCCTCGCCAAACGGTGGAGCGCCGACGCCGACGTGCTCGCCTCGACCGCCTGGCAGCTGACCGCCGGAGGACTTCTCCTGCTCCCGTGCGCCGCGTTCGTGGAGGAGGCTCCCCCCGCGTTCTCCGCGCCGACGCTCCTGGCGTTCGCCTACGTAGCGTTCATCGCGACGGCGCTTGCCTTCGTCACCTGGTTCACGGGGCTGCGGCACCTGCCTGCCGCGACCGTGGGTCTGATCGGCCTGCTCAACCCGGTCACGGGCGTGCTGCTCGGCATATGGGTCGCCGGCGAGGCACTGGCCGTGCAGCAGGTGTGCGGCCTGGTGCTGGTCATGGTCGGCGTCATCCTCGGCCGACCCGCGCGGGCGACACCGCTCGGCCGCCCGAACAGAAGCCCGGCTGCCCCCGAGCAGCAACCGGATTCCGCAGCTCCGCGTTTGCCGGCAGCGTAGAACCCGGCCCCGGGACGGGCAGGCCGGTCCCGGGGCGGGCTCTGCGCGCCGCCGTCCGCCGCACGGGGTCTGTCCCCGATCGCCGGATCGCGCCGTTCCCGTTCGGGTACGACGCGCGAGCGCCGTCGATCTGCGGCCCGGCGGGCGTGCTGCAGCGTCAGATCGGTGGCGGCCAGGTCGGTTGTGGCGTCCGTGCCGCCGCCCGGGGATCGCGGCGGATCGATCGACAAGGCACAGGGAAGCACGGCAGGGGCACGTACGCCCCGTGGCCCCCCTGAGGGCCGTATCCCGCGGCTGCGGCCTTCTCCGGCTCTACGAGGGCTCGCTCACGTCGCACTGACCGCGTCCAGGGCTGCACCTGAGCAGGCCGGCCAGGCGATCCTCGCCCAGGTCGCCCGCAGCCGCCGGGCGGCCTTCCGGGAGCGGCTCGCGGGCCGGCCGGAGGAGAACCCGGTGCGGTTCGCGGCCTGCCTGGAGCGGTACGACGCGGAACCCGGCGTGACCGGCCCGGCTGAAGGGCGCCTGCGCTACGTCGCCGCGACCACCGCCTGCGGCAGCCGTCGCGGCGCCCGGGCCGTCAGGAAGGCGGTGCGGCGGCGCAGCCGGAAGCCGAGGGACTCGTACAGCCGGACGGCGCCGGTGTTCTGGGCGCCGGTGTGCAGGAACGGCGTCTCGCCGCGCTGCCGGATGCCGTGCGCGACGGCGAGGACGAGCCGGCCGGCCAGGCCCTGGCCCCGGAAGGCGGGGTCGGTGCAGACCGCGCTGATCTCGGTCCAGCCCGGCGGGTGGAGCCGCTCCCCCGCCATGGCGACCAGCGCTCCGCCGCGGCGGATGCCGAGGTAGACGCCGAGTTCGAGGGTGCGCGGCAGGAACGGCCCCGGGCGGGTCCGCGCCACGAGGTCCAGCATCTCGGGCACGTCCGCGGGGCCGAGCCGGACCGCCTCCGCGTCCGGTGCGGCGGCCAGGCCGTCGTCCACGAGTTGCACGCCCTCGATGCGCTCGGTGACCTCCCAGCCGTCCGGGACCTCCCCGCGGAAACCGGGCAGCGGCACCTCCGCGCCCGGTCCGGCCAGTCCGGCGAGTTCCGCCCAGTCCCGCGCGTCCGGTTCGTCGGGCAGGGCCAGCCACGGCGAGACGTCGAGCGGGTAGCGCAGCACCCGGCCGCGCCGCTCGGCGAAGTGGGCGTGCGGGCCGGTCAGGGAGGCGAGGGCCGGGTTGTCGAGGACGTGCCGGGCGCCCGCGGCGCTCCGGCCCGGGCCGCCCGGGCTGCTCGCGGCGCTCACCCGGACCGCCTGGGTCACGGTCCGGTCGCCGGGGACGTACGCCTGGGGCATCCTCGATCCTCGCTTCTCTCGCGCTGTCACCGGCCCACCGGTGCCGGCACCACACGCCAAGGAGGGGCGCCGGGCCCGCTATTCCCGGCTCGCGGGAGACTTCACACGGCCGCAACGATTCCGGCGGCGACCGGGGGCAGGGCGGAAGCGACGACAGCGTACGGTTGAATCATGAACGTCACGCGAGGCTTCACGGGCCGCCCGCGCGTCCACCGCCCCGGGCTGCCGCCGGGGCAGTACGACGCCGGGGACGACTGGCCCGTCCTGTCCGCCGAGGTCACCCCGGACCTCCGGCCCACCGACTGGTCCTTCCGCATCGACGGCCTGGTGGAGCAACCGCACACCTGGGACTGGGACGCCGCGCACGCGCTGCCCGCGTCGGCGTACGAGGGTGACATCCACTGTGTGACCGGCTGGTCGAAGTTCGGCGTGCGGTTCGGCGGCGTCTCGCTGGACGCCTTCTTCGATGTGGTGCGGCCCCATGGGTCCGCCGCCCATGCGCTGGCCTACTCGCACACCGGGTACACCACGAACCTGCCCCTCGCCGACCTCACCGGCGGGCGGGCGTGGATCGTGTGGGAGTACGGCGGCGAGCCGCTGCCGCCGGAGCACGGCGGGCCGGCGCGGCTGCTGGTGCCCCACCTCTACTTCTGGAAGAGCGCCAAGTGGATCGCGGGCATCACGCTCCTCGACCACGACGAGCCGGGCTTCTGGGAGCGCAACGGCTACCACGGGCGGGGCAACCCCTGGCAGGAGCAGCGGTACTCCGGTGACTGAGACGACGACTCCCCCGACGCGGTTCGCGGTGCCCGGGCGGATCGCCGTCGGCGACCGGGTGGCGGGCGTGTGGCGGACCGCCACCCTGACGGAGATCCGGCGCGAGACGCCGCACGCGGCCACGTTCCGCCTGGCCGTGCCGGGCTGGGCGGGGCATCTGCCGGGCCAGCACCTGATGCTGCGGCTGACCGCGGAGGACGGTTACACGGCGCAGCGCCACTACTCGATCGCGTCGGCGCCGGACGACTCCGGGCACATCGAGCTGACCCTGGACCGGGTGCCCGACGGCGAGGTCTCCGGCTGGTTCCACACCGTGGCCCGCCCGGGTGACACGGTCGAGGTGCGCGGCCCGCTCAGCGGCTTCTTCGCCTGGCCGGGCGACCGGCCCGCGCTGCTGCTGGGGGCCGGCTCGGGGATCGTGCCGCTGATGTCGATGGTGCGGCACCACCGGGCGCGCGGTCTGACCGTCCCGCTGCGGATGCTGGTGTCCGCGCGCAGCCCCGAGGAGCTGATCTACGCGGCCGAGCTGGGCGCCGAGACGACGGTCGTGTTCACCCGCAGCGCCCCGCCGGGGACACCGGTGGGTCGCCTGACGGCCGCGCATGTGGCGCCTCTCCTGGCCGAACCGCCCGCCGGTGGGTGGGAGGCCTATGTGTGCGGCTCCAACGGGTTCGCCGAACACGCCTCCCGGCTGCTGGTGGCGGCCGGTCAGCCGGTGGAACGCATCCGGATCGAACGCTTCGGCTGAGCCCCCCGGGGGGTGCGCGCCGTAGCGACGGGAACGGGCCGGCGGTACGGGCGCGCGCCCGCGGGGCGCGCGCCCGTGCCGTGCGCGAGTGGGCCGGAACTCGCGGTCCGCGACGTGCGCGAGGGGAGCCGTACGGGGTACGAGACGGGTGTGGACGCTCGTGTGCGTGCGCGGCGGGGGCGGCGGAACCGGGAGCACCGGCTGCCGACGGCCCTCCGGCCGCCGCGGTGGCGAGGAGGTGGT
Source organism: Streptomyces sp. NPDC006193 (assembly GCF_040613915.1). Taxonomy (NCBI): domain Bacteria; kingdom Bacillati; phylum Actinomycetota; class Actinomycetes; order Kitasatosporales; family Streptomycetaceae; genus Streptomyces; species Streptomyces sp. NPDC006193. Next base: position 32,505 of record NZ_JBEXTB010000025.1, on the reverse strand, counting down.
CATGCGGACCCGGGTGCGTGGCTGGCGCTGGCGGCGCAACCCGCTGCGGCGCCGGTCGGACGTCGTGGAGGCGTGGACGGTCCTGGTCGTCGCCGTCCTGCTGCTCGTGGTGTCGCCGCTGGTGGGGGTGGCCGCGGGCCTGCACGCCCATGGCGATGCCCGGGCGCTGGCGGCGGCCCAGCGGGCCGAACGGCATCAGGTGCGTGCCGTGGTGGTCGGCGACACCCCCGAGCGGCCGGGCACGGTCCGCGGTGACCACCGGCACTCCCACCGCGCCCAGGTCCGCTGGACGGAGCCGGGCCGGGGAACCCGCACCGCGTGGGTGTCGGTGCCGGCCGGGGCCCGGGCCGGTGAGCCGGTCACGGTGTGGCTCGACGCGCGGGGCCGCAGCGTCGCGTCGCCCCTGGACGAGGTGGCGGTCTGGCAGCGCACGGTCACCGTGGGCCTGTGCGCGGCGGGCGGCACGGCGACCGCGGTGGTCCTGGGGCACGCCGTCGCGCGCCGGGTCGCGGTGCGCCACCGGCTGGCCGAGTGGGAGCGGGAGTGGGCCCGGACCGGACCGCGCTGGACCCAGCCGCTCACATGACCGTCGGGCGCCGCGCCGCACCCGACGGCAAGGCGCCTTCCGGGACGGGACGCTCCGGCAGGCGCGTGCGGAGCGGCGTGCGAGCCGTGGGAGACCCGGCTGCGCACGATCGAGGTGCACCACGTGACGGCCGCCGCGTCGGACGGCCACCCCGTGAAGGGCCCGGCTGCGGCTGCCGGGCGGGCCACACGACCGCTGCCGCCGGTCGTGATGTTCCGCGGCCACGGCCGTGGACGCGGGCTGCCGCACGAGAGCCCGCTTCGGGCGCCGACGGGCCGGGCGACCGCCCAGGGCTTCCGGTCACGACGCGTCCGCGTGTCGTGCCGGGCCCGCCGATCCGGACGCGGACGGGTCGCTGGTCCGCGTCATGCGTCTCAGGGCCGCGCACCGCCGGTGATGCGGGAAGTCGCCGCCGACCGACGCCGTCTGCCACGACATTGTGAGACCGCGTCGCTCCCCCGGTGGCCGAAGATCGCCCGGGTGGGTTTCGGCCGAACCGCGGGGCCGCCCTTCCCTTGTGGTTTAGACCAATGCTAATCATGGTCGCGCAATGAGCCCGCGCGGCTACGTTTCGTCACCGACAGGAGGGGCGGCATGGCCCGCACCACCCCGCACGATCCCTCGCCCAGCGACGGCCGGCCCCTGTACGGGCGGATCGCGGCGCTGCTGCTCGACGAACTGCGCGACGGCACGATCCCACCGGGTGAACGGCTCCCGGGCGAACGGCAGCTGGCCGCGCACTTCGGCGTCAGCCGGGAGACCGTCCGGCAGGCGCTCGACGTGCTGCGCCGCAACGGCCTGGTCGCCACCGACCGGCGGGGCAGCCACGCCACGCTGCCCGGGCAACCGGTCGGGACCCCGGACGCGCTCACCTTCCCGGTGGGCTTCCGCCCGGCGGACCCGCGTGCGGTGGACCGGGCGACGGTGACCTGGGAGGCGCCGCCGCCCGAGCACGCGCTGGCGCTGGGGCTGGCCCCGCACCGGCCCACCCTGGTGCACCGCTACCGGTCGGTCACGCCGGACGGCCGGTCCCTGCGGACGGCGGTGACCTCGTTCTCGGCGGTGGCGCTGGCCGAGGTGGCGGAGCTGGCCCGCTACCGGGAGCGGGCCGACGGGGCCACTCCCGCGCAGCTGCGGCGGGCCTACGACTGGATGCGCAAGGCCGGGCTGGCCCTGCACCACCGGGACGCCATCACCCAGGTCGGGGACGCCTCCTCGGTGCGGGTGACCCGGCGGGTGCACGACCAGTACGCGCGCCCCCTGGAGATCACCGACCTGGTGGTGAACGCCGAACAGGACGCGCTGGTCTACGAGTTCACCCTGCCGGCCGCGGGGTGAGCTCCGCCGGGCGGGCGTCGGGCCTGCGGGCCGTCACCAGCCGGGCGCGCGGGCTGCCGTCGGCTCGCCGGCCGAACCCGGGCAGCGCGTGCAGCTCCACCGTGAAGCCGGCGCGCGCCAGCTCCCCGAGCACGTCGCCGAGCCGGAAGGCCCGGTAGTACATGACGAACGGCGGCCGCCACAGCGCGTTGCGCACCCGCATCACCGTGTCGAACCCGAGCAGCAGCCAGAAGGCCCGGTGTCCCGGGCGGGGCGGGGCGAAGACCGGGAAGGCGAAGCACCCGCCGGGCCGCAGCACCGAGTGCACCCCGGCGAACAGCCCCGCCCGTTCCCTCGGCAGGAAGTGGCCGAACGCCCCGAACGACACCACGAGATCGAAGGCGGCCGTGAACGGCAGGGCCCGGGCGTCGCCGCGCACCCAGGCGAGCCGGGGACCGCCGGCGGCCGGCCGGACCCGGCGCCGGGCCACGTCGAGCATGCCGGCGCTGAAGTCGATCCCGGTGACGCTGCGGCGGCACAGTCCGGCCAGCGCCCGGGTCCCGGCGCCGGTGCCGCAGCACAGGTCCAGGCCGTCCGCGAACGGGCCGAGCGGCGCCAGCGCCTGGGTCACGGAGTCCAGCACGACGTCGGGCGTGCGGAACGGGGTGCGGTCGAACTTGGGGGCGAGCAGGTCGTAGCCGCGCTCGACGGACGACAGCGCCTGCACGGCGAGTTCGCGGAGCGTGGGACCTTCGGGGCCGAACATGCCGCCAGCTTAGGGGGGTTTCGTTACAGGTCGGAGTGAGTCGCGGCGTCCGGTGCGGTGCATCGCACGGCGGAGGATCACCCGCGTACCGGGCGTACCCGGGTGGTCCGACGACGCGGCGAGGTGCCGTGCCGGGCGTCGCGGCCCCGGGCCGATCCGAACGAAACCGCCTCGGGCCTGCCGGGCCGGGCGGGGCGGACGGACGCGCCGGTGTCCCGGCCACCGCCCTCCCCCGACCCCTGCCCCTGCTCCCTGCCCTTGTCAGCCGAAGGCGTCGTGGCAGAGCCGCACGATGCGGGGTTCGGCCACACCGTCCGCCTGGCGGCACAGATCCCTCATCCGGGGAACCGGCGGACGGTGGGCGGGCCGGGGCCGGGCGGGCGTCCGCCGCGGCGGACGCCGTTCGGGGCGCGGGCGGCCCACGCGCGGGGCGGCGGGCGGCAGGGCCCGGGGCGGTGCCGCGGGGACGGTCCTGCGGGCGGGCGCGGGGCGCCGCGCCGGCACGGTCACGCGCGCGCTCCCCCGGGGCCGCCCGGGGCCCGTGCGCACGAGCGCCGCACGCCCGGGCGGAACGTCGACCGGCTCGTGGACGACCGACGGCGTCGCCGCGTCCGGCACGGGCGAGCGCTGGGGGCGGGCGGGGCCCGGAAGGGGCCCCGGGCTCACGGTGGCGCAGCCGGTGACGCTGACGAGCGCCGCCACCAGCAGCGGGAGAAGTCGACGAGGCACCCGCCCACTGTGCTGCACCGCCGGCGGTCGCGTGCGCGCGACGCGGCGGCACCACTCCGACGAGCGATCACGCGGTGCGGCGGCGACGCTGGTCCCGCGGTGCGGCGGCACGGTTGCGCGGCGATCCCGCGGTGCGGCGGCACTGTCGCGACGGCGATCCGGGCCTGCGGTGCGACGGAGATCCCGCGGTGCGAGCGAGCCGCCGACGGCGTCGCGGCCGCGGTCACCGGTCCCCGGCGGGCGCGGCCTCCGGCCGCGCGCCGGTGCGGCGCTGCTCCAGGATCGCGAGGACCCGCCGGCACCAGCGCAGGTTCTCCTCCTCGAAGCCGATCCCGGCCATGAGGGTGAGGTACGGCCCGGCGCGCTCGGCGGTGCGCAGGTACTCCTCCTCCGTGCGCCCGTCGAGCAGGCGGTCGCGCAGCCGCCGGTAGCGGTCGAGCTTGCCGCGGGCCCAGCCCATCCGTTCCTCGACCAGCGCCCGGGTGACCTCCGGGTCGCCGCCGTCCATCGCCTGGATCTTGATGAGGAGTTCGTCGCGGAGGGCCGTGGGCCGCTTCGGCGGCTGCGCGGCGAACGCGCCCAGCTCCGCCCGGCCGGCCTCGGTGAGCGTGAACATCCGTTTGTTGGGGCGGCGTTCCTGCTCCACCGTGCGGGCCCGCACCAGCCCGTCCTGCGCGAGGCGTTCCAGTTCCCGGTAGAGCTGCTGCGGGGTGGCGGGCCAGAAGTTCGCGAGCGAGGCGTCGAACGCCTTCGACAGCTCGTAGCCCGAGGCCTCGCCCTCCAGCAGGGCGGCCAGGACGGCGTACTTCAGCGACATGTGGACAGGCTAGCAGCCGTTGATTAATCTCATCCGCACCTATTCAAATAATTGACTATGCAGGGGTGATCCGATGCGCGCGTTCCGCGAGGCGGTCGAGGCCGGGGACATGGACGCCGTGGAGGCGCTGCTGGCCGAGGACGTCGTCTTCACCAGCCCGGTCGTCTTCAGGCCGTACGCCGGCAAGGCGATCACCGCGGCGATCCTGCGCGCGGTCGTCCAGGTCTTCGAGGACTTCCGGTACGTCCGCCAGATCGGCGCCCCGGACGGCCCGGACTCCGCGCTGGTGTTCCGGGCGCGGGTGGGCGACCGGGAGCTGACCGGCTGCGACTTCCTGCACGTCGGCGAGGACGGCCTGATCGACGACCTGACGGTGATGGTCCGCCCGCTGTCGGGCGCGCAGGCCCTCGCCGCGGCCATGGGCGCGCGGTTCGAGCAGATCGCGCGGGAGGCCGGGGCGCGGGAGGCCTGAGCGGCCGCGCCCCGGCGCGGATCACCGCCTGAGCTGCCGCAGCGTGGCCTTGGAATCGGTCTTCAGCCAGCCGGTCACGTCCGTGAGCGCGGGCGGGTTCTTGTCCCTGTCGTAGGAGGAGAGGTAGGCGCTGTAGGTCATCGTGTACGTCACCCAGCCGTCGCGGACGGCGAGGGTGGCGTAACGGGAGCCGGTGGAGGAGCCGTTCGTGGTGTCCTGGCTGACCAGGTAGGCCTCGTCGCCGATGCCCTCGACCGGGTCGACGTCGTAACCGGTGTGGCTCTCCCCGTAGTTCTTCCAGGCGGCGGTGAACTCGGGTCCGGGGTCGGTCTTCTTGTGCAGGTCCAGCTGGATGGTCAGGTAGGCGTCGGCGTACGACGAACCGGACTTCTTCAGGCTCAGGCTGCAGTTGCTCTGGTCCAGCGCCTCGTCCTCGAGGGACGTGCGGGTCGGCGAGGAGTCGCTTCCGGTGTACTCGTCCTTGAAGGAGGAGTAGTCGGCGGTGGAGCACAGGTCGGACGGCGCCGAGTAACCGCGCAGGTCGGCTTCGCCGCCGCCGGCGCCGTCGGCGAGGAGCACACCGGCCGCCCATGCGGCGGAGGCCAGGACCGCTCCGGCCGCCGCCCACAGCACCGCGCGTCCGGCCCCCCTGCCGCCGCCGGGCGGGGGGACGGGCGGTACGGGCCCGTACTGCGGCGCCTGCAGGTAGGGGTTCCCCGGCTGCGACGGGGCGAGCCCGGGACCGCCGACCAGCGTGGGCTGCCCGTGGAAGGCACCCGCCGGGGGCGACTGCGGATGCGGGTACGGGTAGGCCGTCGGCTGGGGCGGGACGAACGGTTGCGGGGCGGGCTGCTGGGGCTGCTGCGCAGGCTGGTCGGCAGGCTGCGGGGGCTGCGGCGGCGTGGACATGCCGTGAAGATAATGCACGGTTGACGGGCAAGTCCCCCCACGTCCGCGATCGTTACGGTCTGGGGACGTCTGGCGGGAAACCGGGGCAGCCGGCCTCCGCGCGCAGCCTGCGGTCCCGCCCGGTGCGCCTGCCGCACGGCGCGGTCCTGCCCTCCCCCGCCGACCCGCAGGTCCCGCCGCAGCTGATCCGCCGCCACGGCCTGCGCAAGGGCGACCTGGTCGAGGGCGTCCTCGGCGCCCAGCGCGCGGTGACGGCGGTCGCACGCGTCGACGGACGCGCCCCCGGCGACCTCCGCTCCCGGCGGCACTTCCGGGACCTCACCCCGCTCCACCCCCACCGGCGCATCCGGCTCGAACACCCCGCCGCCGGGCCGGCGGGGCGCGTAGCCGATCTGCTCGCGCCGGTCGGCAAGGGCCAGCGCGGCCTGATCGTGGCCCCGCCGAAGACCGGCAAGACGGTGCTCCTGCAGCAGCTGGCCGCCGCCGTGGCCGGCAACCACCCCGAGTGCCGGCTGATGGTCCTCCTGCTGGACGAGCGGCCGGAGGAGGTCACCGAGATGCGCCGCTCGGTGCGCGGCGAGGTGTACGCCTCCACCTTCGACCGGTCACCCGGGGGGCACATCGCCCTCGCCGACCTCGTCGTGGAGCGGGCCAAGCGTCTGGTGGAGGCCGGCGAGGACGTCGTCGTCCTGATGGACTCGCTGACCCGGCTGTGCCGCGCGCACAACAACGCCTCCGCCGCCGGCGGCCGCACCCTGAGCGGCGGTGTCGACGCGGGTGCGCTGATCGGCCCCAAGCGGTTCTTCGGCGCCGCCCGGCAGGCCGAGGAGGGCGGCTCCCTCACCGTCCTGGCCACCGCCCTGGTGGACACCGGGTCCCGCGCCGACGCCTACTTCTTCGAGCAGCTGAAGGGCACGGGCAACATGGAGCTCCGTCTGGACCGGGAGGCCGCCGCCCGCCGCCTCTTCCCCGCCGTGGACATCGGCGCCACCGGCACCCGCCGCGAGGAGCTCCTCCTCACCCCGGCCGAGTCGGCGGCCGTACACGGTCTGCGCCTCGCCCTGCGTGCGCGGGAGTCCGGGCCGGCCGCCCTGGAGACCCTCCTGGAGCGGTTGCGCGCCACACCCGGCAACGCCGCGTTCCTGCGGCGGATCCTGCCCACCCTGCCGCCCGGCTGACGCCCGCCGCGGGACGGCGGGGTGCCGCATCCGGGTTGCTCCGGTGGGCCGAACGGCCCCGACGGCGCGGCACACCCGCACCACCGTTCGTACGTTGATCATATGATCACCGGACTCTCCTCTCGCGTGGCTGCGTCGGCCTGCTCCCTGTGCGTGGCGGGCCTGCTGGTGCTCACACCGGCCGCGGCCACCGCCGGACCCCGGGCCGGGGAGCCCGCGCCGCCGGGCCCCCACGCGGCGACGCCCGGGCCGTCCCTGCTCCACCGCTCCGGCGCCCAGGTCCGGCCGCACCCGGGCGCGCCCGCCCTGCCCGACGTCTCGGCGCTGTCCTGGCTGGTCGCCGACGCCGGCAGCGGGGAGGTGATGGCGGCCGGCGACGCCCACCGCAGGCTGCCGCCCGCCAGCACCCTGAAGACACTGTTCGCCCTCACCGTCCTGCCGGGGCTGCCCGGCGGGCTGCGGCACACCGTGCGGTACGAGGAACTGGAGGACGTCGGCGAGGGCAGCAGCCTGGTCGGCGTCGAGGAGGGGCACACCTACCGGGTGGCGGACCTGTGGCGCGGGGTCTTCCTCAGCTCGGGCAACGACGCCGTGCACGTGCTGGCCGCGCTGAACGGAGGCTGGGAGGCCACGGCCGCCCGGATGCAGGAGAAGGCCCGCTCCCTCGGCGCCCTGGACACCCACGTCGTCTCCCCGGACGGCTACGACGCTCCCGGTCAGGTGTCCTCCGCCTACGACCTGGCGGTGTTCGGCCGCGCGGGACTGGCCGACCCCGACTTCGCCCGGTACTGCGCCACCGCCGAGGCCGACTTCCCCGGCGACGGGTCGCCCTACCCGATCGCCAACACCAACCGGCTGCTGACCGGCGAGGACGGTGTGGCGCCGTACCCCGGCCTCATCGGCATCAAGAACGGCTACACCAGCAATGCGGGCAACACCCTGGTGGCCGCGGCCCGCCGGGGCGGGCGCACGCTCGTGGTGACGGTGCTGAACCCGCAGGCCGGCGGGGCCTTCGCCGTGTACGAGGAGGCCCGCGCCCTGCTCGACTGGGGTTTCGCCGCGGCCGGGCGGGTGGATCCGGTGGGCTCGCTGGACGGCCTGCGCGCCGGGTCCCGTACGGCGCCGTCGGCCAAGCCGGTCATGGCGGCCACCTCCGCCGCCCCGGAGGGCGACTCGGACTGGTCCGGCACCGCGGTCGTCGCCGGGCTGTCGGGGCTCGGCGCGGGGGCGCTGGCGCTGGCGCTGCGGTCGAGGACCGGCCGGGCGCCGCGCGGCTGACGCGGCCGGCGGACCGGGGAGCGGCTCGCGGTCCCTCCGTCCCGCCCGGCGGCGCCCGCGGACGCCCACGCGCCGTACGGCCTTCCCGGCCGCGGCGGCACGGACGCCGGGACGGGGCGTTCAGAAGACGGAGAGACCGGTGAGCGTGGTGAACCAGTCCAGGGCCGCCACGCCGGCCACCGAGTTGCCGCGCTCGTCCAGGCCCGGACTCCACACGCACAGCGTGCACCGGCCCGGCACGACCGCGATGATCCCGCCGCCGACCCCGCTCTTGCCGGGCAGGCCCACGCGGTAGGCGAAGTCGCCGGCCGCGTCGTACGTGCCGCAGGTCAGCATGATCGCGTTCACCTGCTTGGCCTGGCTGCGGCTGAGCAGCCGGCCCCCGTCGGCCCGGATGCCGTGCCGGGCGAGGAAACCGGTGGCCAGGGCCAGGTCGGCGCAGGAGGCGGCGACGGAGCACTGCCGGAAGTACTGGTCGAGCAGGACCGGCACGTCGTTGTCGATGTTGCCGTAGGAGGCCATGAAGTGGGCGAGGGCCGCGTTGCGGTCCCCGTGGGCGGCCTCGGAGGCGGCGACCTCCCGGTCGAAGTCGAGGGCTCGGTTGCCGCTCTCGGCCCGCAGGAACGCCAGCAGTTCGCCGGCCGCGTCCCCGGTACGGGTCTGCAGACGGTCGGTGACGACGAGGGCGCCCGCGTTGATGAACGGGTTGCGCGGGATGCCGTTCTCGTGCTCGAGCTGCACCAGGGAGTTGAACGGGTTGCCGGACGGTTCGCGGCCGACGTGCTCCCACAGCGCGTCGCCCTCGCGGGCGAGGTCGAGGGCGAGCGTGAAGACCTTGGTGATGGACTGCGCGGAGAAGGGCCGCCGCCAGTCGCCCACCCCGTAGACCGTGCCGTCCAGTTCGGCGACGGCCATGCCGAAGCTGCGCGGGTCGCAGGCCGCGAGGGCCGGGATGTAGTCGGCCGGCCGGCCGCGGCCGGGCGTGCGGCTGATCTCCTCGGCGATGCGCTCCAGGACCGGCAGGTAGGTGAGCGACGACGTCGTTGTCATGATCGCCATTGTGCCTCCGGGCCGGTCCCCGAGCGTAGTCGTGCCGGCGTCGCCGCAGGTCAGGCGGTCGGCGCTCCGCTGCCCGCGACGACCTCGGGGCGCAGCAGTCCGGCGAGCCGCTCCGCGGGCAGCAGGCCCTTCTCCAGCACCAGTTCGGCGACGCTGCGGCCGGTGGCGAGGGCTTCCCTGGCGATCTCGGTGGCGGCGGCGTAGCCGATGTGCGGGTTCAGCGCGGTGACCAGGCCGATGGAGTCCTCGACGCTCGCGCGCAGCCGTTCGGTGTCGGCGGTGATGCCGGACACGCAGCGCTCGGCCAGGGTGAGGCAGGCGTTGCGCAGGTGGGTGACGGACTTCGACAGGGAGTGCAGGATGAGGGGCTCGAAGGCGTTGAGCTGGAGCTGCCCGGCCTCGGCGGCCATGGTGACGGCGACGTCGTTGCCGATCACTTCGAAGGCGACCTGGTTGACCACCTCCGGGATGACCGGATTGACCTTCCCCGGCATGATCGACGAGCCGGCCTGCACCGGCGGCAGGCTGATCTCGCCGAGGCCGGCACGCGGACCGGAGGACAGCAGGCGCAGGTCGTTGCAGGTCTTGGAGAGCTTGACGGCGATCCGCTTGAGGACGCCGGACACCTGGACGAAGGCGCCGCAGTCCTGGGTGGCCTCGACCAGGTTCGCGGCCGTGACCAGCGGCAGGCCGGTGATGGCGGCCAGGTGGCGGCGGGCCGCCTCGGCGTAGCCGGCGGGAGCGTTGAGGCCGGTGCCGATGGCCGTGGCGCCGAGGTTGATCTCGTGGATCAGCTCGACGGCCTCGGCGAGACGGCCGCGGTCCTCCTCCAGCATGACGGCGAACGCGGAGAACTCCTGGCCGAGCGTCATCGGCACGGCGTCCTGCAACTGCGTGCGGCCCATCTTGAGCACGTCACGGAACTCGACGGCCTTGCCGGCGAAGGCGTCCTGCAGCACGGACATCGCCTTGAGCAGTCCGCGCACCGCGAAGACCGTCGCTATCTTGACGGCGGTCGGGTAGACGTCGTTGGTCGACTGGCCCATGTTGACGTCCTCGTTGGGGTGCAGATGCGCGTACTGCCCCTTCGCGTGGCCCAGCAGTTCCAGCGCGCGGTTCGCCACGACCTCGTTGGCGTTCATGTTGGTGGACGTGCCGGCGCCGCCCTGGATGACGTCCACGACGAACTGGTCGTGCAGCGCGCCGGCCCGGATCTCCCGGCAGGCGGCGACGATCGCGGCGGCTTTCGCCGGCTCCAGCAGGCCGAGTTCCTCGTTGGCGAGGGCGGCGGCCTCCTTCACCGCGGCCAGGGCGTCGATCAGGTGGGGGTAGGCGGAGATCGGGGTGCCGGTGATGGGGAAGTTCTCCGTCGCGCGCAGGGTGTGGATGCCCCAGTACGCGTCGGCGGGGACCTCGCGGTCGCCGAGCAGGTCGTGCTCGCTCCGGGTGGGCGGGGTCATGGGGGCGGGGTCTGCCTTTCTGAGGTACGTGAGGTGAGGCGCCAGGGTGGGGCGTCCTCGGCCCGCGGCCCCTTCGGGGTCCGGTAAGCCGCGGGACGGTCCGCGCGGGGACGACGCCGGCCGGCGGTCCTGCCCCGCACGGCCGGCGTGCAGCGGGTGCGCTACGCGCAGGCGGGCAGCGGCGCGGGACCGAGCGCGCGCACCGGCCGCACGCAGCCCACGGGCTCCCCTCCCCCGAGCAGCGGCTCCCCCGCGAAGTCGGCGAGCAGGGCCGGGTCGACGCCCGCGCGGGCGAGCGCGGCCGCCGTGACCGGGACGCGGGCCCGGTCCGCCCCGTCGGCGATCTTCACGGCGACGGCCCGGCCGTCCGGCAGCGCGGCCACCTCGACGCCCTCGAAGCCGTCCTTGGCGAGCAGCCCGGGCACGGCGCGCATCAGCGCGGCGACGTCCCGGCCGGCGCCGGAGGCCATCTCGGCGTGCTCGCGCATCGCATCGGCGACGCGGGCCCCGGGGGTGCCGGGCGCGGCGGAGGCGATGCGGGCGACGGCGCGGGCCAGACCGTGCAGGGAGACGGCGAACAGCGGGGCGCCGCAGCCGTCCACCGTGACCCGGGCGACGCGCTGGCCGGTCAGCTCCTCGACGGTCGCGGCGACGGCCCGCTGGAGCGGGTGCTCCGGGTCGAGGTAGTCCTTCAGGGACCAGCCGTTGAGCCGGGCGGTCCAGAGCATGGCCGCGTGCTTGCCGGAGCAGTTCTGGGCCAGGCGGGACGGCGGCCGGCCCTCGCGGACCCAGGTGTCCCGGACGGCCGGGCCGAACGGCATGTCGGGCACGTTGCGCAGGTCGTCCTCGGTGAGTCCGGCGAGTTCCAGCAGGCGCCGGACGCCGGCGAGGTGCCGCTCCTCGCCGGAGTGGCTCGCCGCGGCCAGCGACAGCAGGGCGCCGTCGAGCGGCAGCCCGGCCCGCAGCATGGCCACGGCCTGGACGGGTTTGAGGGCGGAGCGCGGGTAGAAGGCCGCCTCGACGTCGCCGAGCTGGAATTGCACCTGCCCGTCGGCGCCGAGGACGACGACGGAGCCGTAGTGGACGCCCTCGACCACGCCGCCGCGGACGAGGTGGGCGACGGGAGCGTGGAGGGGTTCGCGGACGACGGGTGCGTCGGCGGGGGAACTGCTGTGCATCACTGCCTGCGTCATGGGGTCGGGGCCGGCCGGAGCGCGGGTCGCGCGCCGGCGGCGGGGCGGGTCGGGCGGGGGCGGACGCCGTGGTCGCCGCCCGCCGCGGCGGTCCGCGGCGGGCGGGGCGCGGCGCCGCCGGTGCGAGCGGGGGACGGGCCGTACGCGGGGGGCTGCCCGCTCACGCCGGCGGTCCGCCGTCCGTGGGGTCCGTGCGCGTGGCGCGCACGATGTCGGTGAGGGTCGTCTCGACGCGGTCGAGGTGGAGGCTCATGGCGGCCACGGCGTCGTGCTCGGAGCCGCGGGCCAGCGCCTCGACGATCGCCCGGTGCTCGCGGTCGGACTGCTCGCGGCGGCCGCCCAGCTCGTTCAGGAAGGCAGACTGACGCGCCAGTGCGTCCCGGATGTCCTCGATGACGCGGCGGAAGACCGGGTTATGGGCGGCCTCGGCCACGGCCAGGTGGAAGAGGGTGTCCATCGCGACCCAGGCGGTGGTGTCCGTCTCCCGCTCCATGCGGTCGAGCAGACGGGCCAGGTGGGCGAGGTCCTCCGGGGTGCGGCGCAGGGCCGCGTACCCGGCGACCGGGATCTCGACGTGGCGGCGGACCTCCAGCAGGTCGCTGGCCGCGTAGTCGCCGAAGGTGGGGTCCTCGACGGCGTTGGCGACCACGAAGGTGCCCTTGCCGGTCCTGGAGACGGTGAGGCCCATCGTCTGCAGCGCGCGCAGCGCCTCGCGGAGCACCGGCCGGGACACGCCGAGGGTGCGGCACAGCTCGGCCTCGGACGGCAGCTTGTCGCCGAGGGCGTACTCGCCGCGTTCGATGGCGCCGCGGAGGTGGCCGAGCACCGCTTCCATGGCGCTGACGCGCCGGGGAGCCGGACCACCTGTCTGGCTGTCTGACAGGTTCACGGGGATCGATGGTGCGGGGTGCGGGCGCCGGCTGTCAAGCCGCCGTGCACCTGCGGTGCACCGGGGGCGCGACGCCTGGCCGGCAGGCGCCGCACCCCGTCGGTGAGCTGCGGGACGCGCTGGGTTCAGCTGCTGAGCACGCCGGTGCCGAGCAGGCCCAGGAGGAGGACGCCGATGACGATCCGGTAGAGCACGAAGGCGTTGAAGGAGTGCTTGGCGACGAACTTCAGCAGCCAGGCGATGGAGGCGTAGGCGACCACGAACGACACGACGGTGCCGACGGCCAGGGGGGCCGCGCCGACGCCCGCGCCGAGGGCGTCCTTCAGCTCGTACAGACCCGCGCCGGTCAGCGCCGGGATGCCGAGGAAGAAGGAGAGCCGGGTGGCGGCGACGCGGTCCAGGTCCAGGATGAGCGCGGTCGACATGGTCGCGCCGGAGCGGGAGAACCCGGGGAAGAGCAGGGCGAGGATCTGGGAGCAGCCGACCCACATCGCGTCCTTGAACGACGTGTCGTCCTCGCCGCGCTTGTGCCGGCCCATCTGGTCGGCGGCCCACATCACGCCGGAGCCGGCGATCAGCGAACCGGCGACCACCCACAGCGAGGCGAGCGGGCCGTCGATCAGCGGCTTGGCGGCCAGGCCCACCACGACGATCGGGACGGTCGCGGCGATCACCCACCAGGCGAACTTGTAGTCGTGGTGGTGGCGCTCCTCGCGGTCGGCCAGACCGCGGAACCAGGCGGTGACGATCCGCCTGATGTCCTTGAAGAAGTACACGAGCACGGCGGCGATGGCGCCGACCTGGATGACGGCGGAGAAACCGACGACGGACTTGTCGTCGACGGGGATGTCCATCAGTCCCTCGGCGATCTTGAGATGGCCGGTGGAGGACACGGGCAGGAACTCGGTCACCCCCTCGACTACTCCGAGGACGACGGCCTGACCGACGGAGATGGCGCTCATGGAATCCAGTTCTGAGGAAGGTTGGTCGACAGTGTCTAGACAGTACTTACTCCCCTCGGCCGTGGGGCAGGCGCCCGGGTTCCGGACCGCCGTCCCGCGTGACACCGCGGGTGCGCGGCATACCCGGGGAGGAGCGGCTCTCACCCCTGAGGCGGAGGGAGATCGTTCCGCAAGCCGATGCCGGGTCGCTGCGGTCGGTGCGAGGGTCGGTGCATGGCCGGTGCGACGGGGACGACGAGGGCGCCTGGGCGCGCATGGGGGCGGCGGTGGCCGTGCTGGGCGGCCCGCGCCGCGACGGTGTGGGCGCTGGTGTACGCGGGCTTCGGCCTGGCCTGCGCGGCGAGCGGGACGCCGGTGCTCCGCCTGGGCGGCGCCCCGGGGCCCCCGGCGCTGGGCTGGGCGGTCACGGGGGTGGGGGCGCTGGCGGCCCTGGCCTGCGGCGCGGTGGCGCGGTACGGACTGCGGCCGGCGTCACGGGTACTGCTGTGGGTGGTCTGCGCGCTGGCCGGGACCGCCGCGTTCGGCCTGCTCATGGACGTCATCACGCTGCTCTTCGGTCAGGGGGTGGACAGCGGCGTGGCCGCCGCGCACCACGCGCTGGCGGCGGCCGGGGCCCTGCTGCTCGCGGCCACCGCCCGGTCCGACCGCCGCCCGCCCGCCGAGGCCGCCGTTCGGGCCCCTTCCGCCGCCTCCGGGCCGGTCCAGCTCGCCGCCTGGGCCGGGACGGCGGCCTTTCTCCCCTACGCGGCGATGAAGCTCACCTGGGCATTCGGCGGCGACTTCGCCGGCATGACCGGCGAGGAGATCCTCGCGGTCTCCCGGCGCAACGGTGCGTCGGGCATCTGGCTCACCCTGGAGTCCTGGGGCCTGGACGGCACCGTGCTGCTGGCCGCGCTCGGCGTCTTCCTGCTGTGGGGACTGGTCCGGCCGTGGGGCCAGGTCTTCCCGCGCTGGACGCCGTGGCTGCGCGGCCGGCGCGTCCCGCGCTGGCTCCCGCTGGCCCCGGCCCTGATCGGCGCCGCCACACTGGCTCCGTACGGGGTGTCAGGCGTCGGCTACGCGGCCCTGGCCACAACCGGCGCGGTGACGATGCGGCGAGGCGACTTCCACTCCTCGAGCGACGCACTGCTGGTCGCCTGGATCGGCATGGCCGCGTTCGCCGTCCACGGAATCGCACTGATCGTCGCTGCCCGCTCCTACTGGCTGCGGTCCCGGTCGGCGGGGTGACCGGCCGCGCGGTCATCGCGCGCCGGCGTTCCGTCCGGCGGACGAAGTACGTGATGTCGCCCAGCCCTGGCGGAAGCTCCGGCGCCTTCGGCACGTGGAGGCGCCCGCCGCGGCTCGCCGGCTCGGTCAGCTCATGCGGCCGGCTGCCACGGGCACGGCGCCTAGGCCCACAGCAGGCCCGCGAGCGAGGCACCGGTGAACGCCGCCGCGAGCCCCGCCGCCACGCTCGCCACGACGTTCACCGCGGCGTAGAGGCCGGAGCCCGCCTCGGTCAGCCGCAGCGTCTCGTACGAGAAGGTCGAGTACGTCGTCAGCGCGCCGCACAGCCCCGTCCCCGCCAGGAGCTGCAGCCGCGGCCCGGCGGCCCCGGCCGAGACGGCGCCCGTGAGCAGCCCGAGGAGCAGGCAGCCGACCACGTTGACGAGGAACGTGCCCCAGGGGAAGAGCGAGTCGTGCCGGGCCTGCACCGCGCGGTCGGTGAGATAGCGCAGGGGGGCGCCCACGACGGCCCCCGCACCGACGAGCAGCCAGTTCACAACGATTCCTCACCCTCGTGTCCACCTCCGCCGGGACCGACCGCATGGCCGGGCCCCGTCCCCCCGGTGTCCTCCCGCGCCGCGCCGGGCAGCACGACCTCGCACTCCTCCAGCGTCGTGAGCCCCCCGGGGGCCAGGTCCTCGAGCTGGGGCAGGAAGGCCCGCACCCGCTCCTCGGTGTCCACGACGACGACGGCGACCGGAAGGTCCTCGCTCAGGGACAGCAGCCGGGAGGTGTGGATGCGGGAGCCGGCGCCGAAACCCTCCACGCCCCGGAAGACGCTGGCCCCGGCGAGCCCGGCGGCGTGCGCGCGGCGCACGATCTCCGAGTAGAGCGGCCTGTGGTGCCAGGTGTCGTCCTCGCCGAGGTAGACGGTCAGCCGCAGCGCCCGGCGGGCACGTGGCGTCATCGCGGTCTCCTCAGCAGCAGGCGCCGGGCGGCGGCCGAGCCCAGCCACACGGCCGCGAGGGCCGCGCACAGCGTCGCGACGAGATAGGCCGACCCCAGGCCGGGGCGGCCGGCGCCGGCCAGGCGGCGGACGTCGACCGCGTAGGTGGAGAAGGTGGTGAAGCCGCCGAGGACGCCGGTGCCGAAGAACGGCCGCAGCAGACGGTGCGCGGCCCACACGTCGGTCACCAGCACCATGAAGACGCCCATGACCGCGCAGCCGGAGACATTGGTCCAGAAGGTCGCCCACGGGAAGCCGCCGGGACGAGCGGGCCAGGCGAGCGTCAGCGCGTAGCGGGCCAGGGCGCCGAGCGCGCCGCCGGCCGCCACCACCGCGACGACGGGCGTCTGCGCGCGCCACCCGGACCGCCGGCCCGGCACGGGACGGACGCCGCGGGTCTGCGTTTCCGGGGCTGTCATGCTGCCTGCGTCTCCTGTTCGGCCCCCGCCCCTGCGGGCGCTCACGGCCGCCAGGGTACCGCCGCGTCAGCGGGCGGCAGGCCGGGTGCAGACCGCCACACCCGGCTCCCGGAGGCTGCCCAGCACCAGGTGCTCGCCGGCCGCGCACACGCTGGTGACCATGCGGAAGCCGGAGCGCCGGCGGATGAGGCGGTGGACGGTGCGGCCCTCGTCGTCCACGGCGACGACGCCGATGGTCGCGCCCGGGCGGTACGGCACGCGGACGGCGGCCCGGGCCGCGCCGCGGCGGACGGCCGGCGGGGCGCGGTGCAGCAGGCCCAGCGCCGGGAGGCGGGGGGCGGCCAGGGCCACCCAGACCGGCCCGGCCGGGCCCTCGCGCCAGAGGTTGTCCGGCATGCCCGGCAGGTCGGCGAAGGGCTCGGCGTGTCCGGCGCCGGGGCCGGTGAGCCGGTAGCGGAGGAGGCGGCAGGCGGCGGTCTCGGCGACCAGCAGGAAGGAGCCGTCGGCGCTCGCGGCGACTCCGTTGGCGAACTGCAGCCCTTCCAGCAGCACTTCGGGCTCCCCGCCCTCCGGGGGCAGCCGCAGCAGGCGACCGGTGCGGGTGTGCTCCACGATGTCGCCCGCCCACCGGTCGAGGCCGTAGCGGCGGCTGGTGACGGTGAAGCACACGGCGCCGTCGGGCAGGGCGACGGCGTTGCTGCAGAAGCGGAGCCGCTCCCCCGCCACCGAGTCCGCGAGGACCCGGACGGACCCGTCGTCCGTGCCGACGCGGAGCAGCCCGCGTATCGCGTCGCACACCAGCAGGTCCCCGTCGGGCAGGAGTTCCAGCCCCAGCGGCCGGCCGCCGGTGCGGGCCAGCACCTCCACGCGGGCCGTGCACGGGTCGTCGAGGTGGTGGACGCGAAGGACACGGCCGTCCGCCACGCCGGTCAGCACCCGCCCGTACGGGTCGGCGACGACGTCCTCCGGCCCGCGGGCGCCCAGGGAGACGTAGTGGAGCGGGACGAGTTCCGCGGGACGGTCCATGTGCGGCCCCTTCGCCGTCGGGCCGGCCCGTGCGGCCGGCGGCCCGTGCGTCGGCTCGCGCGCGGCGAAACGCCGTCCGGCGGGCCCCGCGAGGCGCGGACACCGCAGGCGGCCGAACGCTCGCCCCCCAGGCTCCCCCGCCGGTCCGGCGGCCACTCCAGCCGCACCACCGCACCACCCCGCCGCACCACCGTGCACGCCCCCTCGACCCGGCCCCCCGGTGTGGCCCCCGCACGGCGCCCGTACGGCCCCCGCGTGGTCCCCTTCCTCACCAGCCCTTCTCGAAGAACCGGGCCACCTCGGCGATGCGGACCTCGTCGCGCCGGTAGCGGGTGCGGCAGCGGACCCGGCGGGTGCGCAGCAGGCCCAGGCGGGTGAGGAAGGTCAGATGGGCGAGGGCGGTCCGGCGGGGCAGGCCCAGCTCGGCGGCGACGGCCCGGGCGGTGACCCCGGCCTCGGCGACGTCGCGGCGGGCGGCGGGGAAGTGGGCCGCCGGGTCCTTGAGCAGGTCCAGGATGGTCTGCCGCATCCGGCCCGAGGGAGTTGCCGTCATCCGTCCGCCCTCCGTCCCGGCCCCTGGTACGCAGTGTTCCCACTGTGCCGTCCGGCGACGCCGCCCCGCCCGCGAGTCCGCCCCCGTTGGCCGGTACCGAACGGCCGTGCGACGCGACCGCCGTGCGGAACGTCCCGCGGCGGAGGGCGCCGACCGGACACGGCCCTCCCCGGCACCCACGTGCGGGCGCCGCGGCCCCTGCGCCCGCAACCGGTCAGGATCCGAGAAGCCGCGGCGCAATCCGCGGTCCTGGCGTGGGGGCACCGGCGGAGACCGCCGTCGGGCCACGCGCGTTCGAGGAGTGAGCCGTATGACCACCGGACTGCGGACGATCGTCTACCCGGTCAAGGACCCGGAGCGGGCCAAGGCCTTCTTCACCGCCCTGCTCGGCGTCGAACCGTTCGCCGACGAGCCGTACTACATCGGTTACAAGGCCGCCGGGCAGGACGTCGGCCTCGACCCGAACGGGCACGCCCAGGGCCTGACGGGGCCGGTGCCCTACTGGCACGTCACCGATCTGCGGGAGCGGTTCGCCGCCCTGCTGGAGGCGGGCGGCGAGGTCGTCCAGGACGTGCGGGACGTGGGCGGCGGCAGGCTCGTCGCCTCGGTCCGGGACGGCGACGGCAACCTGGTGGGCCTGCTGCAGGATCCGGCCGCCTGAGGCCCGTACGGCCGTCCGCGGCCACCGGTAGTTGCACACTCAACGATTGGCCGGAACGGTGCTACCGTGCGGGTATGGCAGTCAAGACGGCCGAGACCCGGCTAGAGGAACGCTGGCGGGACATCCTCGCGGTGCACGCGCGCACGATGTGCGAGATCGACCGCGCGCTGCATGCGCACGGCCTGGGCGCCAGCGACTTCGAGGTGCTGGACATCCTGGCGGCCGAGTCGCCCCGGCAGGGCGACCAGTGCCGCGTGCAGAACCTGGTCGGCCGGGTCCATCTCAGCCAGAGCGCGCTGTCGCGGCTGATCGGACGGCTGGAGAAGGACGGCCTGGTGGAGCGTTCCGTGTGCGCCGAGGACCGGCGCGGGGTGTGGGTGGCGCTCACCCCCAAGGGGCGCGCCCTGCACGCCGAGGTGCTGCCGCTGCAGCGGGCCGTGCTCGCGCGCACGCTGGCCGAACGGGAGCGGTGAGCCCCGGCCCGGGGCGAGCCGGACGCGGGTCGCGCGGCTCGCCCCGGGCGGCGCAGCCATCCCGGTGGTTCAGCGGGCGAGCAGGGTGCGCACCCCCTGCGAGGTGAGGGTCAGTGCGTGGGCGGAGCTGCCGTCGATGGCCAGGGACAGATGCTCGTCCGGCCACTGCGAGGCGAGCGCGCCGAGCGGGATCAGGCGGTAGCGCGAGACGAACGGCAGCAGCTCGGCCATCTCGCCCTCCGAGGTGAACACCGGGACCACGGGGTCGCCTCCCGGCTGCTCGAGTATGGGCAGGGCCACCGTCGAGGAATCGGTTCCCTCCCCGTCGACCGCGTCGTCCGGAACAGGGACGAGCACGTCACTGTGGGCGAGGGTGTCGAGGGCGGCCTGGTCCTCGGCGTTCACGGCCAGCGCGTCCAGCGCCTGCTGGGCCGGCGTCGGCAGGTCGTCGTGTGCGGGTGTCTCCATGGCAGATCCCCAGGTAGCGGCGTTCTTACGGGCCACCCGGACGGGCTGGCGCCCGGGCGTGCTTCCGGCTCGCGTACCCGGTGGGGTCCGGGGCATGCGCGGGGACCGGCGGCAGGTCCTGTGAGGGCGCCGTGACGACGGAGTGACCGGCGGCCGCCCAGCGCCGCCCGCACGCGCGTCCGCCCGCGCCGCCTGCGGCCGAACTCCTCCTGGACCGGAGTCCGGGGCGCCTCCCTCACGTGAAGGGGACATCCACGGCTTGCCTCCCCCCAGGTGCGGTGAGATTCCCCGGCTCGCCTCCCTGAGGTGCGCGGAGATTCCCCGGCCTGCCCGCCCCGCGGGGGCCCAGCCCGCGCCGCCCGGTGTCCCGGCCGGGGCCGCGGCGCCTGCCCGGATCCGCCACGCCACCGCGTCACGGCCGGCATTTCCTTCGTTCAGCGGCGGGGATGCCGTGCGGGGCCTCGACGGGCTGTTCAGGGACGCCGTGCGTGCCGTGCCCGTGCCGTCCCCCTCACGCGTCGTCCTGCTCGGGGTCGTCGTCGGGGTCCGCTCCCTCCGCCTGCGACGGAGTCGTGCGGGGCGGCTGCTCCCGCTCGGCCTCGGGGGCGTCCGCCTCCGGCTCGCCCTCGGCCTGGGAAGGGGTGTTCTCGCTCATCGGGTCCTCCCACACGGATCGCGGGTCCGGGTGCGCAGCTTCGAGTACCCGTGCGAGGCCGGTGGCATCACCCTTCGGAATATGTGAATCCGCTCCCGGCGGAGGGGTACCTGACCAGTCCGGCGCAGCATGCGGCGCCGGCGACAACACCGTGCACCATCTCACCGCCTGGAGGAGCCATGGCGGGTATCACTCCCCCTGATCTGCAGAAAGCCCTGTCCGGCGTGGAGTACCCGGCCGACACCGACCAGCTTCGGAAGGTCGCCGAGGACAACCACGCGCCCAAGGAGATCACCGAACGGATCTCCCACCTCGGGAAGAAGGAGTTCCAGAGCCCCGCCGAGGTCAGCAAGGCCGTCTTCCAGAACGAGTGACGGCTGCCGGACACGGACACGGCACGCGGCGGCCGGCGCCGAGGCGTCCGGCCGCCGCGCACCGCTCGGCCGGCGTCCCCGCGGTCGTGCGGGC
The DNA here is from genome assembly GCF_040613915.1 of Streptomyces sp. NPDC006193. Classification (NCBI taxonomy): domain Bacteria; kingdom Bacillati; phylum Actinomycetota; class Actinomycetes; order Kitasatosporales; family Streptomycetaceae; genus Streptomyces; species Streptomyces sp. NPDC006193. The sequence continues at coordinate 11,955 of NZ_JBEXTB010000025.1, read as the reverse complement.
GTACGGGCGGTGCCCGCTGGCGTACGGCCGGACACGGCCGGTCCCGCGCGGGCTCAGAGCCTGGCGCCGAAGTTCTGCGTCCACCACGGACCGCCGGAGCCGTCGTGGACGCCCACGCCGATGTCCTTGAAGGCGCAGTTGAGGATGTTGGCGCGGTGGCCGGGGCTGTTCATCCAGGACTCCATCACCGCCTGCGGCGTCTGCTGCCCCCGGGCGATGTTCTCGCCGTACGTGGACCAGCGGTAGCCCGCCGCGGTGATGCGTTCGCCGGGGTCCGCGCCGTCGGGGTCGGTGTGGTCGAAGAAGCCGCGGGCGGCCATGTCGTCGGAGTGGCCCTGTGCCGACTTGTCCAGCAGCGGGTCCTCCCTGACCGGACCGCACCCGGCGGCCGCCCGCTCCTTGTTCACCAGCGCGACCACCTGCGCCACGGTGCCCGTGGGCGCCGACTGCGGCTGCGCCTGCGCCTGCACCGTGCGGGTGGCGCGCGGCGTCACCCGCACGGTCCGCTCGGGCTCGGGCGTGCTGGTCCTCTTCGCCGGGCGGGGGCTCTGGGATGCGCGGGGCTTCTTCGAGGGGGACGCGGAGGGCGAGGCGGAGGCCGACGGCGACGCCGAGGTCCCGGCGGGGCGGGGGGCCTGCGACAGGCCGGCGACGGGGGCGGCGGCTTCGTGCGCGGCCGGGGCCCTGCCCCCCTGCGGGTTGGAGTCGTCCGCGCCGAAGTACCAGATGCCGCCGCCCGCCACACAAGCCGCCACGACGGCTCCCCCGACGGCACGGCGGCGGATCCGCCGGCGGCGCCGCGCCTCACCGCGGGCGGTCGCGCCTCGGCGGGCGGTCCGCGGCCCGGCCTGGACGCCCGAGCCGGCCTCCCCCGCGTCCGAGCCGGCCCCGCCCATGGTCCCTTCCGCCCCGCCCCCGTTCGGGGCGGCGCCGCCCGGGCCCCAGGCGGCGGCTTCCGCGCCCGCGCCGGGGTCCCCCGCCTCCCTCGCCGAGCCGGCCGCGGTCATGCCGGCCGCGGCGGACCGCGTCGTCGCGAGCAGCGCCGACGACACCCCGACCAGTGCCAGCCCGGCCAGCAGGCCCTCCGCGGGCAGCAGACCGCTCCACAGGCCGCCGCAGCGCGCGCAGTCGCGGGCGTGCCGGGCTATTCGCTTGCGCCAGAGGGCGGACGGCCGGCCGTCCCAGGAGACGAGGACGCCGCGCAGGTCCTCACAGGGCGGCCGGGTGTCGAGCGCCCGTACCACCACGCGGGCCGCCTCCAGGCGGGCCTTCATCCGCTGCACCCGCACCGCGGTGTGCTGCGGCGACGACTCCAGGGCCGCGGCGACCTCGGCGCGGGTCAGCTCACCGGCGCACTCCAGCCACCACAGCGACAGCACCTCCCGGTCGTCGGGCTCCAGCCAGCGGGTGGCGCGCGCGGTCTCCTGGCGCTGCCCGGACAGTTGGAGCCGGACGATCGTCAGGTCCACGAAGTCGGCGCCCGGATCGGCGACGTCGGCCGCCTCCTCCACGGCGCCCGGGGCGAGTCGCCGGTCCTGCCGGTGCGCCCGGACCCGGTTCATGGCGATGGCCACGAGCCAGGACCGGAAGCTCTCGGGGGTGCGCAGGTCGCCGAGCGCGTGCAGGGCCCGGAGCATGGTCTCCTGGACCACGTCGTCGACGTCGACCGAACCGTTCAGGGCTCGCCCCACGATGTTGTACACCAGCGGCAGATATGCGCCGACCAGGGCGTCCTGGGCGGCCGCGTCCCCCGCTCGGGCGGCGTCGACCAGTGCCGCCGTGTCCACCGTGTGCTCTGTCGTCATCTGCGCTTCCCTGTTCTCGACGCCGGGCGGTGCTGTCCGTTACCTGGGAGACCGCACGGCGCGGCACCGATAACAGTTCTTCGGAAAGTCGTTCGAGGGGAGACTCACAGCAGCGGTGCCGCGGCCGCAAGGGAGAAGGTCACACCGCGCGGGCCGGGCGGCGCAGAAGGCGCCGTGCGTCGTGGCGCGGCGGCGTGGCGTGCGGCGGCGTGGCGAGCGGCGGCCGGCCCGGTCCGCGACGAGGATGGCACGGGGGACGAGCCGGCTGAGAGGCGGTGTACGGGTATGACGGTGAACCGTGTCGGCCTGGTCGTGCACGGCGGGCGCGCCGAGGCCGTGGCCGCCGCGCGAGCCGTGCGCGCGTGGTGCGCCGAGCACGCGGTGGGATGTGCCGACATCGACGTGTGGCAGGAGGGCGCGCGGCGCAGCGCCCGAGAGGAGGTCGACGCCGCGGGCGATCCGGACCTCGTCGTCACCCTGGGCGGCGACGGCACGTTCCTGCGCGGCGCCCGGCTGGCGGCCGAGAGCGACGCGCTGGTGCTCGGCGTCGACATCGGCCGTGTCGGCTTCCTGACGGAGGTTCCGGCCCCGGCGGTGCGTGCGGCGCTGGACGCCGTACGGGAGGAGCGCATCACGGTGGAACGCAGGATGCTCCTCACCCTGCGGGCGTCGTGCCGGCTGGAGGTGCCGGCGCAGATGGAGGCGCTGCTGCGGTACGGCCGCGGGCCGCTGCTGCCCCCGCCCCGGGTGCGGACGGAGTGCGAGACGGGCGGCGACTGGGGTGTCGCGCTGAACGTCACCGCGCTGAACGACGTGGTGCTGGAGAAGCTGGCGCGGGACCGGCAGGTGTCGGTCGCGGTGTACCTGGCGGGCCGGCTCCTGGCCTCCTACTCGGCCGACGCGCTGCTCGTGGCGACGCCGACCGGGTCCACCGCGTACAGCTTCGCCGCGGGCGGCCCGGTGGTCTCACCGCGGGCGGAGGGCATCGTCTTCACGCCGGTCGCACCGCACATGGTGTTCAACCGCTCGGTGGTGGCGGCGCCGGACGAGCCGGTGGCGCTGCGGGTGCTCGAACGGTCGGGTCAGGCCGCGGTCAGCATCGACGGGCAGCTGCGCGGGGTGCTGGGCCCCGGGGACTGGATCGGTGTGTACGCCGCTCCCCGCCGGCTCAGGGCGGTGCGGCTCGGTCCGACGGACTTCTACGGCCGGCTGCGGGAGCGGATGAACCTCACCGACGCCCCGGCGGCGCTCGCCGACGGGGCGGCGGCCCCGCTGTGGACGGTGTCCACCCCGCCGCCGGCCGACCTGGCCCATCTGGCTCTGCCTCCCGCGCCCGGTGACGCTCCGCGGCTGTCGTGAGGTCCGGGGGGCTGCCGCGCCGTGAGTGCCGCTTGTGATCCTATATTCCCTGGTGCGCTCGAGCGTCCGGGTGGTCCCGGTCCCTCGGCCGCACCGGAGGACGGCCGCCCGGGCCGTACCGTCGAGGCGTGGGCAGGCCCCACCGGAACGAGGAGATTGTGATGTCGACAGTCGAGCTGAACACCAACTTCGGCCGCATCGTGCTGGAGCTGAACGACGCCGAGGCGCCCAAGACGGTGGAGAACTTCCTGACGTACGTGCGCAACGGCCACTACGACGGCACGATCTTCCACCGGGTGATCGACGGTTTCATGATCCAGGGCGGCGGCTTCACCCAGGACATGCGTCAGAAGCCCACCGCGGCGCCGATCGAGAACGAGGCGTTCAACGGGCTGAAGAACAACGCCTACACGGTGGCGATGGCGCGGACGAGCGACCCGCACTCCGCAACGGCCCAGTTCTTCATCAACGTCTCGGACAACGACTTCCTCAACTACACGGCGAAGACCCCGAACGGCTGGGGCTACACCGTGTTCGGCCGGGTCGTCGAGGGCCAGGACGTCGTCGACTCCATCAAGGGCGTCAAGACGGGCAGCCGCCAGGGCCACCAGGACGTGCCCACCGAGCCCGTCGTCATCGAGAGCGCCCAGGTGCTCGGCTGACGCGCACGCCGACGGCGGCACCGGAGGGCCGGTGCCGCCGCGCGCACCGCGCCGGCGCGGTGCGCCGCGTGTTCAGGCCGCCGCGCCCGCGGTGGGCCCGAGCCGCCGGAGCGTGGTCCTGATCTCGGCCACGACGGCTTCCTGCTGCGCCGTCAGGTAGAAGTGGCCGCCGGGGTACGCGCGCAGCTCGAAGGCGCCGTCGGTCTCCTCGGCCCAGGCCCGGGCCTCGTCGTGGCTGACCCGGGGGTCGTCGTCGCCGGTCATCACGACCAGGGGGCAGGTCAGCCGCGGTCCGGGCGTGTACCGGTAGGTCTCCACCGCGTGGTAGTCGGCGCGCAGCACGGGCAGAATCATCCGCAGCAGCTCCTCGTCCTGGAGCAGGGCGGCGTCGGTGCCGTCGAGCTTGGTGACCTCCGCGAGCAGTTCCGCGTCGTCGCCGCGGTGGAGGGTCTCGGTCCGCACGACGGACGGGCCCCGGCGCGCCGAGGCGAAGAACACCGCGGGGGGCCGCCCCGCGGCCTGCAGCAGCCGGGCCAGCTCGAAGCCGACCATCGCGCCCATGCTGTGGCCGAACAGGGCCAGCGGTGTGTCGTCCCGGTCGTCCAGCGCGTGGAACACACCGTCCGCGAGCTCCCTGATGGAGCGGGCCGGGGGTTCCTCGTGGCGGTCCTGGCGGCCGGGGTACTGCACCGCGCGCACGTCCACGTCGGGCGCCAGCGCCTTCGAGACGGGGAAGTAGAAGCTCGCGGAGCCGCCGGCGTGCGGCAGACAGAGCAGGCGCGGCGCACCCGGTGTCGACTGGTGGAACGTGCGCAGCCAGGACTGGCGCCCTGCGCGGGACCGCTCGGCCATGTGTCACCCCTTGCTGGACTGTGAGGGCGCGTGCCCTGTGTGTCGAACGTGCTGCCGCAGACGCTACTTGGGCCGCGGCGCCGGTGCGGGGCGTACGGCGTGGACCGTCCCCGGGCTGGACAGCGGCGCGGGGGACTCCCTAGCCTTGCGGTCCGCAACCGGACCACCACGCGTTCCGGATCGTCGGGACCGATCCGCCGGCCGTCGGGGGCGACCGCGTCCCGCGGCCCGGAGGGCGCCGCGGGCGGCCCGGTGGCCGCCCTCCCGCGGCCCGCCCACCGTCCGAAGGACCCCGCATGGCTTCCGCACTGCCCGTCTCGTCCGCCGACGTCCGCGAGGCCGCCGCCCGCCTCGAAGGAGTCGTCCGCCGCACCCCCGTCCTCACCTCCCGCACGCTCGACGCGCTGGTGGGCGCCGAGGTGTTCGTCAAGGCGGAGAACTTCCAGCGGATGGGGGCGTTCAAGTTCCGCGGCGCCTACAACGCCGTGGCCCAGCTGCCGCCCGAGCTGCTGGCGCGGGGCGTCGCGGCGTACTCCTCCGGCAACCACGCCCAGGCCACCGCGCTGGCCGCCCGCGAACTGGGCACCAGCGCCGTCATCCTGATGCCCGAGGACGCGCCCCGCTCCAAGCGGGAGGCGACCGCCGGGTACGGGGCTGAGATCGTCACGTACGACCGGTACAGCCAGGACCGGACCGCGCTCGGCCGTGCCCTGGCCGAGGAGCGGGGCCTGGCCCTGATCCCGCCGTACGACCATCCGCACGTCATCGCCGGCCAGGGCACCGCCGCCCTCGAACTCCTGGAGGACACCGGGCCGCTGGACGCCCTCGTCGTCCCCGTGGGGGGCGGCGGCCTCATCGCGGGCAGCGCGGTCGCCGCGACGGCACTGCACCCCGGCATCCGTGTCATCGGCGTCGAACCGGAAGCCGGCGACGACACCAAGCGCTCCCTGGAGAGCGGCGTACGCGTCACCGTCCCGGTCCCCCGCACCATCGCCGACGGGCAGGCCCTGCCGACGCCCGGCGAGATCACCTTCCCCGTCAACCAGCGTCTGGTCGACGGCATCGCCCTGGTCAGCGACGCCGAGATCGTCGCCGCCATGCGCTTCGCCTTCGAGCGCCTCAAGGTCGTCCTCGAACCGAGCGGCGCGACGGCCCTCGCCGCCCTCCTGGCCGGCCGTGTCGAGAACCCGCCGCGGCGGATCGGCGTCATCGCGTCCGGCGGCAACATCGACAGCCGCCGCTTCGCCGGACTCGTCACCGGCTGAGCGGCCCGGGCGGGCGGTCCGGCGCGGCAGGCGTCACGCGCCGAGCTTGCCGACCATGTCGGTGAGCACGTACGCGAGGTCCCGTACCTCGTGGTCGGCCGGCGCCGGGCCCAGGCGGTCCACGAGCTCCGCCTTGGTGATCACCACCAGGGCTCCCCGGGCGTCCTCCTCGACGCCCGAAGGGGTGTCGACCACGCGGGCGCTGCCCTGGACGAAGACCAGCGCGGCCCCGTCGTGGCGGGCGTCGCGGAGTTCCCTCACATGGCTTTCGTCGATCATCCGGAGGCCTTTCGCTCGTGGTCCGACGGCGGGGTGCGGGACGGCGGGTGCCCAGGAGCGGCGGCGTGAACCGCTCACCGCACACAGGGGTACCCAGAGGGGGGAACCGAGGAGGAGGAGCCGAGCCGTGGGACAGCCCGACGACGAACTGCTCGCCTTCGACACGAGCGGCCTGGAGGACTGGGACGAGGGGCGGGCGCGCGCCGCCCTGGAGGGCGGACACGGCGCCCTGTACCGCAACCACCTGCGGATCGCCCTGCGCCTGGACGCGTGGGCGCGAGCCGAGAGCGGGCGCACCGACGTCGACGCGCGGTACCGGGCCGGGTACACCGAGGCGCTCCGGGACATGGCAGCGTTCCTGAGGCAGACCTACTATCTCCCCGAGGGCCCGGACTGAGGGCCCGGACCGGCGCCGGAGGGCGGAGCGATGCCTGGCACGTACGGCGCCGTGCCCCGGCGGCGGGGCCGGCGCACCGGCAGGCCGCGGTGACCCGCGCCCGGCGGTACGCCGTGGCCGCCTCGGGCCGGTGGACGGACGAGGAGGACGGCCGCCGCAGGCTGCCCGCGGGTGAGGTGCACGCCTGGGAGCCGGGCCGGAACGAGACCGTCTGCGGGCTGTCCCTGAGCCGCTCGGAGCTGTTCCGCTTCCCGCATGTGGCCTGGCAGGACGCCTTCCCGGAGTCCGGCGGCGCCGCGGACCGGGTGCGGCGCGTGTGCCGGCGCTGCGCCGCCGCGGCCGGACGCCGCGGCGGCGACGCCCGGCCGCGGTGGCACGCTCGAATCCCCGCCCCTGACCTGCGCCGCGGGTCCCCGGTCAGGCGGTCAGGTGCCGTTCCAGCCAGTCGGCGGCGGCACGGCGGAACAGCCGCCGGTTGTCGGCGCGCAGGAACTCGTGGCCTTCGTCGCGCAGGGTGAGCAGCTCGGCGGTCCGGCCGCGCTCGCGCGCCGCCCTCACGAACTGCTCCGATTCACGGGGCGGGACGTTGGTGTCGTGTTCCCCGTGGACGGCGAGCACCGGCACGCGCAGCGCGTCGATGCGGCTCATGGGCGACAGCGAGCGCAGCAGCTCGCGGTCCCGCTCCGGGTGGCCGTACTTGTGCGCCGCGGACTGCGCGATCCACGGTTCGGTGCCCTCGAAGAACGTCGCGAAGTCCGACATGCCGCACACCGCGACGCCGGTGCGGAACAGCTCGGGATGCCGGACGAGGGAGGCGAACGTGAGGTAGCCGCCGTAGGAGCGGCCCATGACCGCCAGTCGTGACGGGTCGGCCGGACCGGCCAGCACCGCGTGGGCGGCGCAGTCGGCGACGTCGTCGAGCGCGGCGAACCGTCCCCTGCCCAGGTCGGCGTCGACGAACGACCGTCCGTGGCCGGAGGAGCCGCGGACGTCGGGTGCGAACACGTCGATCCCCCGCCCCAGGATCTCGTGGTACAGCGGATTGAAGACCGGGCGTTCCTGCTCCTCGGGGCCGCCGTGCAGATGGATCACGCAGGGCGCCGGTTCCCCGGGACCGCGTCCGGGGGCGCGGTAGTACCAGCCGTGCAGCGGCAGCCCGTCGCGTGCCGTCGGCCTCAGCGGGACCGGCCGCACGGGCGGGCGGCCCGGCGGGACGGCGTCCCGGTCCCGGGACGACCACGGCGTGCGCACCAGGCCCACGCCCTCGGGGAGCCACCACACGCCGGGGCGGCGCTGGGATCCGGACAGGGCGAGCACCAGGCGCCCCGTGCCGGCGTCCGCGATGCGGGTGACCACCTCGTGCGGCAGCGGCACGGGCCGGGGCGGTCCGACGGCGGCCCCGGCCGGGCCGGACGGGTGCGTGTCGAGGACCTCGACCTCGCTCGCGCCCCGGACGTTCCAGGCCAGCACGGCGGTGCGGCCGTCGTGCGCGAACGCCAGCAGTTCGAGGTCGCTGCCCTCGCGTTCCGCCGCGACGGACCAGCCCGTCGGACGGCCCCGGCGGTCGAGAGGGACGGCGATCAGCGCCGCGAACTCCCGGTGGGCGTCGCTGCGCAGCCAGAGGGTGTCCGCCCGGGGCGAGAACCGGCCGATCCACACGTCGCCGTCGGCCACGGGAACGGTGTACGTCGTGACCAGGTCTCCGGTGCGCAGGACCACCGCCTCGCGGCGTCCCCGGGGGCCCCGGCGCAGCAGCGCCAGGCCGCCGTCGCGGCTGAGGTCGCACACGCGCAGCGTCGCGGCGTCCGTCTCGGCGGCCAGCAGGACCGGGGCGCTCACCCCGTCGGGGTCGATCAGGTAGGCGGACAGCCCGTCGCCGAAGCCGGCCGCCGCGGCGGTCCGGCCGTGCCGTGCCTCACCGGACGCCGTGACCGCGGACGGGACGGGGAGGGCCGGCGCCGGCGCCGGCCCGGTGAGCGGCGCCGCGCCGAGCAGCACGGCGTCGCCGTCGCGGCCGGACCAGCCGGCCGGCAGACGGCCGGCGTACCCGCCGGGTTCGGCCGGGGCCTCGCCGGTGGCGTCCGGGGAGGCGGGCGGGGCGGCCGGGACGGCGACGGTGACCGCGACGGCCGACCCGTCGTGCGCCCAGCAGCCGAGGTAGGCCGAGGTGCCCGGTTCGGCTCCGGCCAGGATGTGCCGGTCGGAGCCGTCGGGGCGTACGCACAGCACCCGCGAGTGTTCGCCGCCGCCGGGTGACGTGGTGTAGGCGATCCAGCGCCCGTCGGGCGACCAGGACACCTCGCGGACGGGGTCCGGTTCGGAGTCGAGCAGCCGTACCTCGCCGCCGTCCACGGGTCCCGCCCACAGCTGCGGGACGCCCCCGCGGTCGCAGATGAACGCCGTATGCGCCCCGGTGGGGTCGGCCGAGGGGTACCAGCAGCCGTGGGCGGTGAGCCGGGTCGTCGCGTCGCGCGGGCCGGAGGCGTCCGGCAGCGGGACCCGGACGGGCGCGGCATGGGTGCGGCCGCGGCCGTCCGGGTCCGGCGCGGCCGGGCCCGGACCCTGGGCCGTCGGGGCCGTCGGGGCCGTCGGGGCCGTCGGGGCCGTGCGGGGCCGTTCGACGGCCGTGGCGCCGGTGCCGTCCGTACCGTGGGTGACGCGCCCGTCGGTCATATTCCGTGCGTCTGCAGCCATATCTCCAGAAGGGCCGCCTGCCACAGGGCGTTCGCCCCGCGCTTGGTGCGGTGTCGGTCGGGAGCCGCGAGGAGCTCGGCGAGGTAGGAGTCCTTGAAGAGCCCGCGCCGCCGTGCCTCCGGGGCGTCGAGCGCCTCCCGGACCCGTTCCAGCACGGGCCCGGCCATGTGCGTGATCGCCGGGACCGGGAAGTAGCCCTTGGGGCGGTCGACCACCTCGTGCGGGAGCAGTTTGCGGCCCGCCTCCTTGAGCACCCCCTTGCCGCCGTCGGCCAGTTTCAGGTCGGGCGGACAGGCCGCCGCCAGTTCCACGAGCTCATGGTCCAGGAAGGGCACCCGGGCCTCCAGACCCCAGTCCATGGTCATGTTGTCGACCCGCTTCACCGGGTCGTCCACGAGCATGACATGGGTGTCCAGCCGCAGTGCCGCGTCCAGTGCGGTCTCGGCCCCCGGGGCCGCCATGTGCTCCCGGACGAAGCGGCCGGAGACGTCGTCGTCCGGCAGCATCTCCGGCTGCAGCATCCGGGCGAGGTCGGCGTGCGGCCGGTCGAAGTACGTCTCGGCGTACTGCTCGGGCTCGTCCTCCCGGGCGACCGCGGCAAGCTGCGGATACCAGTGGTACCCGGCGAACACCTCGTCGGCGCCCTGTCCGCTCTGGACGACCTTCACCTCCTTGGCCACCTGCTCCGACAGCAGGTGGAAGGCGACCACGTCGTGACTGATCATCGGTTCGCTCATCGCCGCGATCGCACCGTCGAGGGCCGTGGACACCCGCTCGGAGGGGACCATGAGCTGGTGGTGGTCGGTGGCGAACTCCTTGGCGATCAGGTCCGAGTACCGGAACTCGTCGCCCTCGGCGCCGCCTTCCGCCTCGAAGCCGACGCTGAACGTGGCCAGGTCCCGCTGCCCCTCGTCGGCCAGCAGGGCGACGATCAGGCTGGAGTCGAGGCCGCCCGAGAGCAGCACGCCGACCGGCACGTCGGCGACCATGCGCCGGCGCACGGCGGTGCGCAGCGCGTCGAGCACCGCGTCCCGCCACTCGCTCGGGCCCATGTCCGCGTACTCGGGCCGCCGGGTGTACGACGGCTGCCAGTAGCAGTGGTCGCGGTGGCTGCCGTCCGGCTCGACGACGCGCACGGTGGCCGGCGGGAGCTTGCGCACGCCGTTCAGCACGGTGCGGGGCGCCGCCACGGTCGCGTGCCAGCTGAGGTACTGGTGGACGGCCGCCGGGTCCAGCGAGGTGTCGACCCCGCCGCCCGCGAGCAGCGCCGGGAGCGACGAGGCGAACCGCAGCCGGCCCGGGCTCTGCGCGAGGTAGAGGGGCTTGATGCCGAGCCGGTCACGGGCCAGGATCAGGCGGCCGGTCCGGTGTTCGGCGAGGGCGAAGGCGAACATGCCGTAGAAGCGGTCGACGCAGGCGGTGCCCCACTGCCGGTACGCCTTGAGGACGACCTCCGTGTCGGAGGTGGACCGGAAGCGGTGCCCGAGGCGGCGCAGCTCCTCGCGCAGTTCCCGGTAGTTGTAGATGCAGCCGTTGAAGACGCCGGTGACCTCCTGCTCGGGGTCCGTCATCGGCTGGGCCCCGAGCTCGGACAGGTCGATGATCTTCAGGCGCCGGTGGGCGAGCGCGACCGGGCCGTGCGACCAGATGCCCTGGCCGTCCGGGCCGCGGGCGGCCAGCCGGTCGCTCATCCGCTGCACGGCCGCGAGATCGGGCCGCCCGCCGTCGAAGCGCATCTCCCCGCTCAGGCCGCACATCGGAGACCACCTCCCCGGGGTGCGTCGGCGGTCCGCGCCGCTGACGGGTGCGCGGGGCTGCCGGTCGGAACCTGGGCCGGGCTGCGTGACATGGTGCTGTTTCTCCCTCGCAGGACGGACGGTTGCGGCAGTGGCCGGCGACGTGTCGGCGACGGCACTGCCCGACATCGGGTGCCCCGGTGACCAGCCGATAAGCACACCCTGCTCATGTGAGTCATCTACACCACAACGGAGCACCTGCGAAGGCCCCGCACCAGGGCGCGAGACGGGGGGCGACCGGGTGCGTTTTCACCCGATATGGGTACCCGGACGACTCCGAGACGGCACCACTTCTTCCTTGAAGGTGAGCGCAATGGCAACCTCTCCCGGACCTTCCTTGGAGACGCATCCGGACATAGTCGACATGCGCCTTCGCCACGAGATGGCGGAGCGCGCCACGTCCACACCTCAAGGCCAGGCCATCGAGACGCTGGCGCTCCTCACCGGCCTCTACCTGGCGGCGTCCCCGTGGATCACCGGCTTCAACAACCTGTCCACGCTCGCGGTCACCAACATGCTCGTCGGCATCGCCTACGCCGTCCTGATGAGCGGCGGATTCGGGCGCGCCTACGAGCGCACCCACAGCATGGCCTGGGCAGCGTGCGCCCTGGGCGCGTGGACCATCATCGCGCCGTGGGTCGTGGCGGGCGACGTCAGCACGACGAAGACCGTCGTCAACAACATCATCACCGGTGTGATCGCACTGCTGCTGGCCCTGGCCGCCGCCGCGGCAGCGCGCCGGGCGGAGTCGTGAAGGCCAGAAGCCTGGCGCGCAGTTCCTCGGTGCGCGCGTCGAACGTGAAGTCCATCTCAGCTCAGCCTTCCTGAAGGGTCGTCAGTCCGTGG